>JAFGNZ010000251.1 GCA_016926755.1 Myxococcaceae bacterium
GGCCCCAACGCGGGCGGCAAGACGGTGACGCTGACGGCCGTAGGGCTGTGCTCGCTGATGCTGCGCTGCGGCCTGCCCATCCCCGCGGAGAGCGGCTCGCGGATGCCGCTCTACCTCTCGGTGAACTCGACGGTGGGTGACGCGCAGGATCTGTCCCAGGGCCTGTCCACCTTCAGCGCGCACGTGGTGATGCTGCGCGACATCACGGCGAAGGCGCGCAAGGGCTCGCTGGTGCTCATCGACGAGATCGCCGCGGACACGGATCCGCGCGAGGGCGCGGCGATCGCCATCGCCGTGCTGGAGGAGCTGCTGGTGAAGGGCGCGGTGGTGCTGGTGACGACGCACCTGGAGGAGCTCAAGGCGCTGGCGCACATGGACCGGCGCTTCCTCAACGCGCGGGTGGGCTTCGACGCGAAGCGGATGGCGCCGACGTACCGGCTGCAGCTGGGCGCGGCGGGGGCCTCCTCGGCGATCGAGATGGCGGCGCGCATGGGCTTGCCAGCGCACATCTGCCAGCGCGCGCGGGAGCTGTCGCTGAACGCGGGCGGGCCGCTGACCAAGGCGCTGGCGGCGGCCGAGGAGGAGCGGCGGCGGCTGTCGGACGAGCTGGATCGGGCCAAGGCGGCGGCGGAGGCGGCGGAGAAGCTGCGCAAGGAGCTGGAGGCGCAGAAGCAGGCCTTCGAGCGCGAGCGCAAGGAGAAGATGCTGCGCTTCAACGAGGACGTGGCGGCGGCCAGCGAGCACGCGGCGGCGGAGGTGCGCGCGCTGCTCCAGGCGCTGCGCGCGCAGTCGAACGAGAAGTCGGCGCAGGAGGCGCGGGCGGCGCTGCTCCAGCGGGCGGAGGAGGCGCAGAAGCGGGCCAAGGAGTCGCGCGCGGAGCTCTACCAGGTGGAGGCGCCGCAGCCGCCGACGCTGAAGGTGGGCGCGTGGGTGCGGCACTCCGGGTTCGACAAGGATGTGGAGATCCTGGAGCTGCACGGCGACGAGGCGCTGGTGGCGGCCGGGGTGCTGAAGATGCGGGTGCCGGTGTCGGAGCTGTCGGGCGCGCGCACGGCCAGGCCACAGCAGAAGTTCCCGGAGCGCAGCCGCCAGGAGGCCCACATGAGGAAGGCCGCGGCGGCGGCGCCGGCGGAGGTGAAGGCGACGAACTTCCGCTGCGACGTGCGCGGCATGCGGGCGGACGAGGCGCTGACGGAGGTGGAGCAGTTCCTCGATCAGGGGATGCGCAGCGGCGAGGAGGCCGCGCTGATCATCCACGGCCACGGCACGGGGGCGCTCAAGCAGGCCATCCGAGACTACCTGGCCAACTCGCCCTACATCCGCATGTTCCGCCCGGGCGAGAGCCACGAGGGCGGCGACGGCGTCACCGTGGTGGCGCTGCGCGCGTGAAGCGACACACTCCGTGCCTGAATACGCTGGAAATCACCCGCAAGATCTGCTCGGACCAGGAGCGCTGGGACGCAAGCGAAGGCCCCAGGAAGGATCCCGTGGAATGTCGCAAGTGCGGCGGGTGAGTTGGCGCACACTCCTCGGCCTCTGCGCGGGAGTGCTGCTGCCACTACCGCTCGTGCTGCTGCTGGCGGGACTGCTCCAGCCCGAAGTGCCGTCAGCGGTCCTGACCGGAGACCGTATCAGCCCTCTGCTCACCAACGAGCAGCGCCGACGGTTGACGACGTACGGGCGAACCTGCGGATCGAGCTCCGACTGCGAGCCTCCGCTGGGCTGCCTGTTCGAAGCTCGGACCGGGTATGCGCACTGCAGTGACAGTCAATGCATCACGGATGCGCAGTGCCCGCGAGGGCAGTCCTGTCAGACCATCGCCACGGAAGGCGCTGGGCCGCTGGTACGCTTCTGTGTCCCGCTGGGCGTGCGTCAGGAAGGCGAGAAGTGCGTAGTCGTCGCGTCAAGCCAGGAGAACGCGTGCGCGCCCGGGCTGCTGTGCGGTGGCCGTGAGGGCTGGTGTTCGCGGCCATGTCGCCCTGGCGCTGCGGCGGGTTGTCCCGAGGACTTCTTCTGCGCTGACACTCCCCCCCAGCCCGTGTGCCTTCCCACCTGCGAGGCACGGAAGTGCCCCCAGGGCCAGGCCTGCGTCCGGTTCGAGGAAGGGGCCTCCGTCTGCGCACGCGTGTATGGCCCCAACTGCCAGCAGTCGCCTTGCCCCATGGGCAGCGAGTGCAGAGTGCACCCGGAGCCGCCGCACCCAGGGAAGGTGTGGATGGCGTGTGTCGCGCGCTGTGGTGAACATGCCCCTCCTTGCGAAGCGGGTTGGGTCTGCGACGGCTGGCACTGCGTCCAGCCATGCGACCCGCAGGGCCCTGAGGTGTGCGGCGAGGGTTATTACTGCGACCGGCGGACGGAGAGCAGGCCCTTTTCGTGCCAGCCGGACTATTGGCGTGACCTGGCTTTTTGAGCGCGGCTTGAGCACAAGCAGGTGCGAGCTTGAGCCAGTTCAGCGGCATGACCTCCTTGATAGGCCCCTGACGAAAGACACGTTATCGAGGACACGCCCGCCTCAGCCCCGGACCTGGGCTGCAGCTCCGGCGCGCAGCTCCGGCTCCAGCAGCCTGAGCCAGCCCCGCAGATCCGAGGAAGCTCCCTCCGCGGGGACATGGCGGGCTCGCTCCAGTCGCCGACGGACCTCTTCCCTGCTCCGCTCGGCCTCAGCACTGCCAGGTGCCGCAGCTCGGGCCTCGGCCAGCTCCACTGTCGCGTAGAGCAACGTCGATAGCTCGCGGAGCACCGGATCCGCCCCGAGCTCGGGCGCCGCGCTCAGCGCCTCGAAGCCCTTGCGCGCCTCCGGCAGCGCCCCCTGCAGCGCCTGGACCGCCGCCAGGTGCAGGTTGAACCGCAGCGCGTGCCACCGCGACACCCGCTCCAGCGTGGAGATCGCGCTCAGCAGGTGGGACTCGGCCACCTCCAACGCCCCCTAGGCGATGAAGGCCCGGCCCAGCTCGCCTCGGGCGCCCCCCTCCACGAAGCGCATCCCCAGCTGCCGCCCCAGCTCCATCGCCGCCTCCAGGTGAAGAGCGGCATCACCGCGCCAGGGGCATCCCCGCGTATCGGGAACTGGACGAATGATTCGCGCGCTGTTGGCCAGTGCACGCCCCAGCCGTTTGGAAGCGAAAGCCGGAACACCCTGGAAAAGGAGACTGCTGTCCTAGCGTGAAGCCCTTGGCATTCTTTTTCGCGGAAAGGGGATCGCCATGACGAGCACGCTGAAGAGTGCAGTGGGCTGTGCCAGCAGGAGGACGCAAGCCGGGCTGGGTGCGAGGGCCGCTCTGGCGGCGATGCTTCTCTGGACAGGAGCTCAGGGCTGTGGGCCCGCGGACCCCATGGAGCCGCTGGAGCAGACCGTGGCCCTGAGCCACCAGCGCCCGGAGCTGGACTCCGTGAATGGCCTGTCCGCCAACGGCTTCTCCACCAACGGCCTGTCCGCCAACGGCTTCTCCACCAACGGCCTGTCCGCCAACGGCTTCTCCACCAACGGCCTGTCCGCCAACGGCTTCTCGAGCTGGTTCACGCAGGATGCGGCCCTGGCCGAGATGGTGATGCGCTACCTCGTCCGCTGCGCCGCCCCCGCCGGGCAGACCCGCACGTACACCCATCCCCAGACGGGCCAGCAGTACACCTGGAACGGCGGACTGGGCCTGGCTCCGAGCTGGGCCAACGGCGCTCCCGCCAGCCGGACCGAGCAGCAGGTGATCACCGCCTGTCTGATGGCCCACGTGAACCGGTATGGGCTGAGCATCCCCATCTCCGTGCTGGGCAGGGACGCCATGGGAGCGCTCATCCCCTTCACCCACCAAGAGCTCGGCATCTTCTCGGCGCGGGAGGCCTGCTTCTTCGGCAACCTCTTCACCCAGGAAGGCCTCTTCTTCGGCGTGGACCGGCCCTTCACAAACGAGGCGATGTACCTGACGCGGGCCTGCGCGGGGATGGGGGGCGGCGGCGATGATCCGGCCACGAGCTGCGCGCCGTTCAGCTTCGTCGGCGCGTGCTGGCAGTCCTGCCTGCCAGACAACGGCGGACCGTTCTACAGGACCTGCTACCGCAACGGTGTGGCGTACCAGGCCCTCACCACCCGGATGCGCCATCCGGATTACGCGCAGCTCTTCCAAGGCCTCAATGAGGAGGGCGGGGACGACTGAGCGGATTCGCAGCTCCGGCGTCCGCAGGCGCGATCACTGTTGGCCAGTTCACGCCCAGTCCGTCAGGCACCGAATACTTGGCGTGCGCGGGAGACAACTTCGCTCGGCCTTTCGAGATACTGCGGGCGGAAGTTTTCCATAGCACTGCAGGCGTACCGTTCCTGTCGGGGGATCCAATGCGTCTCAATTTCCGGAAGATGGTGTGCGGCCCGTTGACTGTCGCGCTGGTGGTGATGCTGGGGAGCTGGGGCTGTGGCCCCCTGGATGAGCTCCCGGCTCCGCCGGCCCTGGAGGAGCAGGCGCAGGCGCTCTCGTCGGTCAACGGCTTCTCGGTCAATGGCTTCTCGGTCAATGGCTTCTCGGTCAATGGCTTCTCGGTCAACGGCTTCTCGGTCAATGGCTTCTCGGTCAACGGGCTGACGACGCGCGGGCTGACCTCCGCCACCCTGTCCTCCGAGGAGTTCGCGGCGTGGTTCGCGCAGGATCCGGCGATGGCCGCGCACGTGATGCACTACGTGGTGCTGTGCGCCGTCCCCTCCGGGCAGACGCGCTCCTATACGGATCCCCAGACGGGCAAGAGCTACACCTGGAGCGGCGGACTCGGGCTCACGCCGAGGTGGGCCAGCGGCGCCGCCGCCAACCCGACCGAGCAGGAGGTCATCACCGCCTGCCTGCTGGCGCATGTGAACCGCTACGGGCAGAACATCCCCATCTCCGTCCTGGGGCAAGACGCGGAGTGGAACCCCCTCCCCTTTACCCATGATGAGCTGCAGACCTACTCGGTGCGGGAGGCCTGCTTCTTCGGCAACCTCTTCACCCACGAGGGCCTCTTCTTCGCGGTCGATCGGCTCATCGACGACGCCGCGAACCTCACGCGGGCTTGCGCGAGGGTGAGCGACTCCGGGAGCGAAGCCGACGGGTGCGCGCCGCTGACCTTCGTCGGCCACTGCTCGACGCACTGCCTGCCGCTGCCACCCGGGCTCAGCGGGCCCTCCTACCGGACCTGCATGTACAACGGAAAGAGCTACCGGGCCCTCACGACGCGGATGCGTCCGTCGGACTTCGAGCAGCTCTTCCCGGACGACTGACTCAGCGCCCCCGCCGCCCCGGCTTGGACCTGCCCCGGGGCTTCGGGGACTTGCCCGCGCCTCCGGCGCCCTTCCGCTTGCCCGAGGGCGCGGCCCGGCTCGCCTTCTTGCCGCCAGGGGCCGCCTTTCGCGCCGGCCTCTTCTCTCGAGGCTCGCGAGAGGGCCGCTCCCGCGTGCGTCCCGGCGACTCCTCAGGTGGGAGCTCCCGGCCCCTCGTCCCGCCCCTGGCCGCCAGCGCGCGGAGGCGATCGAACCCGGGGGGCGGGGCGGGCGGCGGCGCATCCGCCATGAAGGCCGCCAGCGGATCATCCTTGGCCAGCGGAGGAGGCTCGGGACGCCACTGGCTCCGCGGCACCTCGGCCCCACGCTCACCCTGATCCGCCGGGCGCACCACGAAGCGCCTCCGTCGAGAAGGCGCCTCCGCGCGGGCGAAGGCCTCCTCCCCGGGCTCGGGCCTCCCACGCTCCTCCGCCTCCGGCCGCCACTTGCCCGGCCTGCCTCCTGGCCGCGCGGCGCGCTCTCGCCTCGGCTCCTCCTCGAAGCGGGGCGTGGGCCTCCACCCGGGCCGGCCCGGGCGCTGGGCCCGCTCGCGACGCGCCACGGGCTTGCCGTCGATCTCCAGCGGCTCGAAGTCGATCTGCCGCCGCTCCGTGCTCACGGAGGCCAGCCGCACGCGGCACTTCTGCCCCACGCGGATGCGCCGGCCCTCCGGGAACACCAGCGCGTGCAGCAGCTTGTCCAGCCTCCCGCCGAACCCGATCGCCTCGGTCTTCACCAGCCCCTCCACGTGCTCGGTGTCCAGCTCCGCGAAGAAGCCGAACTCGGCCAGGCCGGCCACGGTGGCGTCGAACTCCTCGCCCACCCGATCCTTCATCAGCAGCGTGGCGTAGAAGGAGACCACCTCGCGCTCCACCTGCATGGCGGCGCGCTCGCGCTCGGAGCTCTGCGCGGCCATCTCCTCCAGCCGGGCCTCCTCGCGCTCCAGCGCCGCCTGAGAGGGCTTCTTGCCCCGCCGCGCCCAGTGCGCCTTGAGCAGCCGGTGCACCAGCAGATCCGGGTAGCGGCGGATGGGCGAGGTGAAGTGCAGGTAGTGCTCCGCCGCCAGGCCGTAGTGCCCCACCCGCGAGGCCGAATACACCGCCTGCATCATCGAGCGCAGCAGCAGCTGGTTCAGCGCGCGCTGCTCCGGGTGGCCCTCCAGCTGGCTGATGAAGGCGTCCAGTTCCTTGGAGGACACCCCGTCCTCGAAGCGCAGCTTGAAGCCGTACGCCTGCGCCAGCATGGCGAAGGCCGCCAGCTTCTGCTCGTCCGGCTCGCCGTGGAAGCGGTAGACGGTGGGCAGCCCCTCGTCCTGGAAGAACTTCGCCACCGCCTCGTTGGCGGCCAGCATGCACTCCTCGATGAGGCGGTGGCTCTCCTTGCGCTCGCGCTTCTCCATGCGCGCCGGGGAGCCGTCCTCGCCCATCACCACCTTGTGCTCGGGCAGATCGAAGTCGATGGCGCCCCGCGCCTTGCGCATCCCCCGGAGCGCGCGGGACACCGCCAGCAGCCGCTCGAAGAGCGGGCGCAGCGCGTTGCGGTGGGGCACGTCCTTGCCGTCCAGGACGTCCTGCACCTCGTTGTACGTGCAGCGGGCCACGCTGCGCATCACGCCCGGGTACAGCTCGGAGGAGCGCAGGTGGGCGCGCGCGTCCAACACCATGTCCGCCACCATGCACAGCCGGTCCTCCTCGGGCCGCAGCGAGCAGATGCCGTTGCTCAGCCGCTCCGGGAGCATGGGCAGCACGCGATCCGGCAGGTACACCGAGGTGGCCCGGCGCAGCGCCTCCGCGTCCAGCGGCCTGCCCTCGCGCACGTAGTGCGTCACGTCCGCGATGGCCACCACCAGCCGCCACCCGCCGCCGTGAGGCTCCGCGTACACCGCGTCGTCGAAGTCCCGCGCGTCCTCGCCGTCGATCGTGATGAGCGGCATGGCGCGCAGATCCCGCCGGTCCTCGGCCCGCGCCTCCTCCTCGGGCACGGCCGGGCCCACGCGATCCGCCTCGTCCATCACCTCGGGGGGGAACTCGTCGTTGAAGCCCTGGCCGTAGGCGATGGAGAGCACCTCGGCGCTCGGATCCCCCGGCCGCCCGAGCGAGCCCGCCACCTCGCCGAAGAGCCCCTCGCCCTCCTCCAGCATCCGCTCGCCCACGCCCAGGCGCACCTTCACCATGTCCCCGGGGCGCGCCATCTGGGTGCGCGGCACGCGGATGGGGCCCTGCAGGCAGGTGTCGCTCGGCATCACCCGCGCGTGCCGCCCGCCCTGCTCCTGGTACAGCCCCACCACCAGCTCGCGCCGCCGCTGCACCACGCTCAGCAGGCGGCCCTCCAGCCGGCCGGGCCTCCCGCCCACCTCCACGAGCACCCGATCATGATCCAGCGCGCGCGAGGCCTCCTCTGCCGGCAGGTAGACGTTCTCGCCCTCGCCCGACAGCGGGTGGACGAAGCCGAAGCCGTCTCGGTGGACGTGGAGGATCCCCTCCAGCTGGGGGCGCTCGGGGCGGGTGGACACGGGGCCCTTGCGCCCCTTGCGGTGCGCGGGCTCGGGGCGCTGGGCGCGCTCCTCCTCGAGGCGGAAGCGCTTGCCCTCCTTGAGGATCCGCCCCTCGCGGACGAGCTGCCGCAGGGCGCGCTTGAGGGCGATCTGCTGCCCGGGGTGCAGGCCGGCGATCCGCAGGAGCTCCTTCACCCCCAGCGGGTGGTCGGCGTCGGAGAGGATCTGTCTGAGCTGTTCAGGAGATGGGTTCACAAGTGGTCTTGGCGCGGGCCTACCCCGCTATAGGAACGGGTAGGCCCTGGCGCGCCGGACGGGAACCCCCCAGGCAGCCAGAGTCGTCCTCTGGCCTGCCCCGGGTTCGAGCCGGCCCCTCAGGGCTTGACCGTGGCGGTGATCTTGAACGAGCGCTCCACCACGCCCGGGGTGAAGGCCTTGGCCAGGAAGAACTCCATGTCCGTGGCCCCCGGGTTGCGCGGCGTGAAGAAGAACTCCCGCGTCCCCGCATTGCCCTCGCCCGGCTCGTAGCGCGCCTCGCGCAGGCCCACGCGCTTGGCCACCGTGGGCTCGATCGCCCAGGTGTAGCCGGGCTGCTCTTGCAGCCGCACGGTGAGCCCGTGGTTGAGCTTCACGTCCACCGAGGTGGGCACCTCGCCCTCCACGTGGACGATCTCCATGTCCTCGCGGGACACGCGCGCCTCGGGCGGGCGCGGCTCGAAGTTCTCCACGGCGATCCTCCCGCCCCAGCCGGAGGACTTCTCCACCACGCCCGTGACGAGGAGCAGCTGCCCCACGTACTTGCGCATGCCCTTGGTGCCCTTGCCCTCGAGGATGAAGGACACCTGCTGCCGGGTGCCACCGTTGGAGACCACGAGCACGAACTCCTCGCCCGTCATCTCCAGGTTGCCGCGCAGCGACGCGAAGCCCTTGATGCCCGCGCCCATGCCGGCGTTGGTCACCATGGACACCTCGCCGGGGGACAGGAAGCGCAGCTTGGCCTCGACCTCCACCGGCGCGGGCGCCTCGGCCTCGGCGTCCGGCTTCTTGGCCGAGTACTTGCGCACATCCACCGTGCCGCCGTAGTTCGTCGTCTTGCGGATCAGCCCGCTGACGGAGACCTTGTGGTCCACGTAGGCGGGGAGCACCTCCTGATCCGGGCCCTGCAGCAGGAACGTCAGCTCGCGCTTGTCGCGGCCCACCACCAGCAGGTGGGGCATGCCGTCGGTCACCGCGAGGCGGCCCTTGAGGCTGCCCTCGCCGACCACGCCGCGGCCCTCTCCCGCCGACAGCAGCTGCTCCATTTCACGCTTGGTGAGCGAGTTGCCCACGGGCGGCAGCTTCGTGGCGCGCGGCCGGGGCTTCTCCTGGGGCGGAGGGAGCGCAGCCGCGTTGGCGCCCTTGCCTCCCTTGGCCGCGGGGGCCTTCCCCTTCGCCTCGGCCTTCTCGGGCTTCTCGGCCTTGGGGGCGGCCTTCGCCCCCTTGCTCTCGGCCTTGCCCTTGGGCTCGGGGGCCTTGGAGGCCTTGGTCGCCTTGGGGGCGGCGGGCTTGGCCGCGGCCTTGGAGCCGGTCTTCGCGGCGGACGCCTTCCCCTTGGTCACTTCCGTCACCTTGTCCTTGACTGCCTTCGCCACTTTCGTCGCCGCCTTCGCCACCCGCTCGCTCGCGTTCTTGAGCAGCTCCAGCCGCGCCGCCTTGTCCTTCTTGGCTGCGGGGGTCGCCTTCTTGGCCCCGGACTTGGGCTTGGCCATCGACGCTGTCTCCTCGAAATTCCCGTGCAATTTCAACGGGTTGGCGGATCACCTCCAGACGGGAGGCGTTACACGCGGTCAACGTCGCTTGTAACGGTGATCCATGGGACTGTCAAACAAAGTCTTGAATTTCCTAGAGACTTCGATCTCAGTGCGCGCATGAGCGTTGGATCCGAATTGCTACCCGTGGAGGACGCGCGAGCCCGAGCGCTCGCCCTGGCCTCTCCCCTATCAACGGAGTGGGCGCGCCTGGACGAGGCCCTCGGCCGGGCCCTGGGCGCGGAGGTGCTCGCCCAGCGGACGCTGCCGCCCTGGGACAACTCGGCCATGGACGGCTACGCCGTGCGCGCCGCGGATCTCTCCGGCCCCCTGCCCGTCCGCCTCACCGTGGGGGAGACGATCCACGCCGGGCAGACGCCCCGGATCACCCTGAGCCCCGGCACGTGCGCGCGGATCATGACGGGAGCGCCGCTGCCGGCCGGAGCGGACGCGGTGGTGATGCAGGAGCGCACCCGGCCCGCCCCGGGCGCCGAGGGCCCGGCGGTGGAGATCCTCGAGGCCGTGGCGCCAGGGAGCTTCGTCCGCCCGCGCGGCGAGGATGCCCGGGCCGGAGCGCCGCTGCTGGGGCGAGGCACGCCGCTGGGCATCCCGGAGCTGGGGCTGCTCACCGCCCAGGGGATGCTGACGGTGCCGGTGCCGCGCCGGCCTCGCGTGGCCATCCTCTCCACCGGCGACGAGCTGTGCCGGGCCGACGAGCCCCCCGAGGGCCGCATCGTCGACACCAACGCCCCCTCCCTGGCGCTGGCGGTGGCGCGCGCCGGAGGGCTCCCCACGCTGCTGGGCATCGCCCGGGATACGCGCGAGGAGGTGTCCGCGCGCCTGGCGGACGCCCAGGGCTTTGACGTGGTGCTCACCAGCGCGGGCGTCTCCGTGGGCGAGCGCGACTTCGTCAAGGCCGCCCTGGAGGAGCAGGGCGTGGAGATGAACTTCTGGCGGGTGGCCATCAAGCCCGGCAAGCCGCTGGCGGTGGGCCACCGCGGCGCCACCCTCTACTTCGGGCTGCCCGGCAACCCCACCTCCTCCCTCGTCACCTTCGAGCTCTTCGTCCGCCCGGTGCTCCGGCGCCTGCAGGGCCACCCGGACGTGGAGCCCCCCCGCGCCTCCGGCCGCCTGGAGGGAGAGCTGCGCAAGCCGCCCGGCCTGGCCCACTACCTCCGTGTCGCGGCCAGCTGGCGGCAGGGCGAGCTCTGGGCCCGCCCGCTCGCCACGCAGACCTCCGGGGCGCTGCGCTCGGCGGCCTCGGCCACGCACCTGCTCCACTTCCCCCGAGAGGCCAGCAGCCTGGCTCATGGGGCGCATGTCGAACTCTTGCCTGTCTCCTGGGGGGCTTGAGGAACGCCGGGCCCCACGCCGCATCTCATTTATTGGATCCGCGGGCCTAACCTTGACTTGAACCCCAACGAACCTCGAAAAAGAGGTTCACCTCTTGGGAGAATGGTTCACCATGTCCGACACTCGTCCACCCCAGGTGCTCCCCTCGCGCAAGCCGACGCAGAACCTGGAGCGCTACTCGGAGGCGGAGATTCCCACCGAGCGGGGAGTGCTGCGCACGATCGTCTTCCGGGACAAGCGCAATGGCCGGGAGCACGTGGCGCTGGTGGTGGGCCAGGTGGCGGGCGTGGAGGGAGTCCCGGTCCGGGTCCACTCCGAGTGCCTCACCTCCGAAGTCTTTGGCAGCCTCAAGTGCGACTGCCGGCAGCAGCTGGACCGGGCGCTGGACTTCGTCTTCCAGGCCGGGTGTGGGGTCGTCCTCTACCTCCGCCAGGAGGGCCGGGGCATCGGGCTGGGCAACAAGATCAAGGCCTATGCCCTGCAGGACAAGGGGTACGATACCTACGAGGCCAACCGGCAATTAGGTTTCGCGGATGATCTTCGCAGCTATGATATTGCAGCGGAGATGCTGCGGTCGCTGGATGTGCGGTCCGTTGACCTGATCACGAACAACCCCTTGAAGATTGCCGGGCTGGTGGAGGAAGGCATCCCCGTGCGGCGTCGAATCCCTTCCCGGACCGAGCACAATCCGCATAACGTCGACTACCTGAAGACCAAGCGCGAGCGCACGGGGCACCTGATTGAGCTCTTCGCCGAGGAAGACACCGAAGCAAAAGCCGGCTGACAAGCCGCTGCGCCAGTTCCGCGCCCGTGAGTCCGCGCGACGGGCGCAGGCCGCGGTGCGCGAAAACAAGGGCTCCGCCGCGAAGACGCACTTCCACGTGCGGTTCTGGGGCGTGCGCGGCTCCATCCCCTCGCCCGGCCCGCAAACGCGGGTGTACGGGGGCAACACGCCCTGCGTGGAGATGGTGGTGGGGGAGGAGCTGCTGATCTTCGATCTGGGCACGGGCGCGCGCCCGCTGGGCGACGCGCTGTTGGCCCAGGGCAAGCCGGTGCAGGCCTCCATCTTCCTCTCGCACTACCACTACGATCACCTGCAGGGCCTGCCCTTCTTCACGCCGATCTTCGTCCCGCAGAACACGTTCACGTTCTATGGCTCGCCGCGCAATGGGCAGTCGGTGAAGCAGATCCTCGCGGGGCAGATGACGCAGCCCTACTTCCCGGTGACGGCGGACGGCGTGTTCCGGGCGCAGCTCGACTACCACGACATCCACGCTGGCGAAGAGCTCAAGGTGGGCGCCGCGCAGGTGCGCACGCTGGAGCTGAACCACCCGGGCGGCAACCTGGGCTACCGGGTGGAGTGCGAAGGCCGCTCGGTGGTGTACGCCACGGACATCGAGCACGGGGGCGGGGACGAGGAGCGCTTCGCCGCGTTCGCCAAGGGCGCGGACCTGCTCATCTACGACTCCATGTACACGGAGGACGAGTACTGCGGGCGCCACGGGCCGCCCCGCACAGGTTGGGGCCACTCGACGTGGCAGGCCGCGGTGGAAGCGGCGAACCGGTGCGAGGCGAAGACGCTGGTGCTCTTTCACCATGATCCGGCGCGCGACGACGCGTGGATGAACCGGCTGCTCCGGCAGGTGCGCAAGCACCGCCCCGAGGCCATCGCGGCCAAAGAGGACATGGTCCTCCGGCTCTGAGGCTCCTGGCGGTGAGCGGGCGGCGCCCCGTCACTCCGGGAGCGCGAGCGCGCGCTTCACGCCCTCGCGCAGGCCGCGGTACTCCAGCCGCTCCAGCGCGGTGGAGGCCTCCACCCACTCGTAGGCATCGTGCTCGGTGCTGAGCCGCACCTGCTGCTCCTCCGGGCACCGGGCGGCGAAGGCCGTCTCCTCCACCAGCAGGGGCGGCAGGAGCTCTCCGAGCGCGAAGGAGTGCCGGTAGTCCAGCGCGCGCACGGGGAGCCGCAGCCCAGTCTCCTCCTCCAGCTCACGGGCGGCGGCCTGCTCCGGGGACTCGCCGGGCTCCACGCGCCCGGTGAGGGTCTGCCAGAAGCCCCCTCGCTCCGGGATGCGGCGCACCAGGAGGACGCGCGCCCCGGGCCCCTGCCCGCGCACCAGGGAGATGCTCACCGTGCGCGTGGGGATGGCGGCGGTGCGTCGCTCGCACTCGAAGATGGCGCAGAAGTGGCGGGCGAGCGCCTCCTCCACGTCCGGCACGGAGACGGGGTGGCCCAGCTCCCGCTGCATGGAGGTGACGCCCGCCTCGCGGATGCCGCACGGGACGATGAGCTGGAAGTGCGGCAGGTGCGTGTTGACGTTGAGCGCGAAGCCGTGCGTCGTCAGCCAGCGGGAGATGTGGATGCCGATGGCGGCGACCTTCCGGGCGTCCGGAGCGCCCTCCTCTCCCAGCCACACGCCCGGCCACTTGGGGATGGTGCCGGCGTGGAGCCCGTACTCGGCGAGCGTCTGGATGACACAGCGCTCCACGTCGCGCACGTAGCGGCGCACGTCCTGGCGCTCCTTCGGGAGCAGGAAGATGGGATAGCCCACCACCTGGCCGGGCCCGTGGTAGGTGACGTCGCCGCCGCGGTTGGTCTCGAAGATCTCCACGCCCTCGGCGGCCAGCCGCTCGTCGCTGGCGACGATGTTCTCCCGCTTCGCGCCGCGGCCGAGCGTGAGCACGGGCGGGTGCTCCAGCAGCAGCAGCGAGTCCCCGATGAGCCCCTGCCGCCGCGCGTCCGCGAAGCGCTCCATGAGCGTGAGGCCGTCGCCGTACTCCACCCGGCCCAGCCTGTAGACCGTGAGCGTGCTCACGGCGTCCCCTTCCTCCGGCCGCGGCCCGGCGGCTTCACCACCGGAGCCACGGGCAGCGAGCGGGCGCCGCTCGTCTCCTTCGCGGCGGGCCCGAGGCCCCAGGTGCCTGCCGGCATCCGGGCGAGCAGCACGCTCAGCTCATGCCCAGCGCGGGGCGAGCTCTCGGCCTCCGTGGCGATGGCGGAGAGCACCTCATCCGTCACGCTGAGCTCCGGGGCCCGAGCGGCCAGCCGCCGTCGCGCGATCTCCATGAACTCGGCCGTGGTGGGCACCCGGAGCCCCACCGCGAGCTGGATCTGCTCCAGGAGCGCCACCGGCACCGCGCCCTGGGTGGCACTGGACAGCGCGCGGGTGCTCAGCACCGGCAGGCTGCCCGCCTCGCCCTGGAGCACGAAGCTCGGAGCGTCCACGGAACCCCTCGCGCTCAGCAACACCGTCCGGTCCGGGTGCCGGGCGAGGAAGGAGGCCAGCCGCGACACAGCCTCGGGCGGGAGCCGATCCACGTCCTCCACGAGCACCACCGGGCCGCCGGAGCCCTGCTCCAGCGCCTCGATCGTCACGAGCGCCCCGCGCTCCTGGCGCGCCAGCTCCTGGAACCAGACGGTCTTCCCTGCCCCCTCAGGGCCTATCACCAGCAGCCGCCGCGCCCCGGCTTGCAGGGCCCGCTCCAGCAGCGCGCGGGCCTCCTCCTGACCGACGAGCCCCAGCGCACCAGGGGCTTCGTCCGCTCGCCGCGCGGGCCGAGCACGCGGGGCGGCCGGCGTATCCTCCAACCCGAGCAACCCCCGGGACTCGCCCACGCACGCGGCGCAGATGAAGGATCCCGTGGGGCCCGCGACGAGCTCGCCCACCTCCGTGCGGGGGCGGCAGCAGAACGAGCACCACGCATCGATCGCCGGATCCGCCCGGGTCGGGCCCCGCTCGATCAGGGCGCGCTCTTCCCTACGGGACTCGGTCATCGGGGTCTCTCCCTCAGGCGGAGGCGGCTCGGCCAGCCGGTTGGGCTGCGCGGAGGGCTCCTCGAACAGCCAGCGCTTCACCTCGTCCCGCGCGTCCACCTGGGGATGGGGGACACCCGCCTGCCGCAGCGCCTCCTCGATGAGCCGCTGGCGCTCCGCCAGCTCATCGGGATCCGGCTTGAGCTCCAGCGCGACCTCCGGCGGCTCGGACTCCTGCCCCTCCAGGGCACGCGCGATCGAGGTGTCCGGCAGCCACTCGAGCCGGCTGATCTCCTCGGCGAGCTCCACCTGGCTCGGCTCCAACGCCCGGGCATGGCGCAGGAGCTGGAGCGCACGCGCCGAGTTGCCTGCGCTCCGGTAGAGCTCCGCCGCCTTGCGCAGCTCCTCGACGGCGGCGGCCTTGTCTCCCCTCAGCTCTGCCGCCTGGGCGGCACGGATGTGCTCGCGAGGATTCGCCATGGGCGCAACCTAACCTCCTCACACCTCGGCCGGGCTGGGGGCAGCCGGGCCGCACCAACCTATGCCATCGCCAGGAACAGCATGTCCGGGTGCTCCAGGTACTTGATGACCTCGTAGACGAAGTCCGCGGCCACCGAGCCGTCGATGACGCGGTGATCGCACGACAGCGAGAGGTTCATCATCTCGCGCACGACGATCTCGTCGTCCTTGACCACCGGCCGCTTGCGCAGCCTGTGGACGCCCAGGATGCCCACCTCGGGGTGGTTGATGATGGGCGTGGCGAACAGGCCGCCGCTCTGCCCGAGCGACGTGATGGTGAAGGTGCCGCCCGTCAGCTCCTCCATCTTGAGCTTGCGCTCGCGAGCCGCCGTGCCCAGGCGGGCGATCTCCTGGGCCAGAGCGCGCAGCGTCAGCCGGTCCGCGTTGCGCACCACCGCGACGGTGAGCCCGTCCGGCGTCTGCGCCGCGATGCCGATGTTGTACTCGCCGCGGACGACCAGCTCCTGCGCCGCCTCGTCGAAGTTGGCGTTGAGGTGGGGGAACTTCTTCAGCGCGGCGATCACCGCCTTCACGATGAACGGCAGGTAGGTGAGCTTCGCGTCGTCGCCCGCGGCCTTGAGCTGCGCGTTGAGGCGCTGGCGCAGCGCCACCAGCTCCGTCCCGTCCACCTCCTCCACGAAGGCGAAGTGCGGCATGGTGAACTTCGACCGCACCATCTTCTCCGCGATCTTCTTGCGCAGGCCCCGGAGCGGGACGCGCTCGTCTGCGCGGCCCGCGGCCAGCGGGAGCGGCGCAGGCGCCGAGGGCCGGGCCTGAGCCGGGGCCTCGGCGAAGACGTTGGCGGCGGCCTTGCCCCCCTCCAGGGCGGCCATCACGTCCGCCTTCGTTACCCGGCCCTGAGAGCCGGAGCCGGCGATCTCCGCGAGGTTCAGCCCGTGCTCGCGCGCCATGCGCCGGGTGAGCGGCGTGGCCAGCACCTTGGTCGCGGGGATCGCGCCGTTGCCGCCCTTCGCCGCCAGGGGCTCGGCCCTCTGCGCCGGGGCGGCGGTGGCCGCGGGGCCGCCGTGGCCCTGGGCCTGCGCGGGGGCCGCGCCCTCCACCTCCAGCGTCACCAGGAGCTGGTGGACCTTGGCCATGTCGCCTTCCTTGCCGTGCGTCTTGAGGACGCGGCCGGCCTTCGGGCTGGGCACGGTGACGGTGGCCTTGTCGGTCATCACCTCGGCGAGCACCTGATCCTCCTTGATCAGGTCGCCTTCCTTCACGTGCCACTTGACCAGCTCGCCCTCCATCACACCTTCGCCGAGGTCGGGGAGCTTGAATTCGAAGTTCGCCATGGGGTGGGGGTTTCCGTCCTTGGGGTGTGTCAGCCGTTGCGTTCCAGGCGCTCGCGCTCCATGAGGCCCTTCATGAAGAACTCAGCGGCGCGGTAGCTGGAGCGCACCAGCGGGCCGCTGGCCACGTAGAGGAAGCCGTAGGACTGCGCGAGCTTCTTGTACTGCTCGAACTGCGCCGGGGTGACGAAGCGCTCCACGCGCAGGTGGTACTGCGAGGGCTGGAGGTACTGGCCCAGCGTGAGCACGTCCACGCCCACCTCGCGCAGCTCCCGGAAGGTCTGCTCCAGCTCGGCGTCCGTCTCGCCCAGGCCCACCATCACGGAGCTCTTGGTGTAGAGCCGCTCGGGGCGCTGCTTGAGGTACTCCAGCACCCGCATGGACTGGCGGTAGGTGGCGCGGCGATCGCGCACCGTGGGGGTGAGGCGCTCCACCGTCTCCACGTTGTGGGCCACCACGTGCGGCCGGGCCTCGGCCACGGTGGCCAGATCCTGCTCCACGCCCTTGAAGTCGGGGATGAGCACCTCGACGATCGTCTTCGGAGACTCCCTGCGCAGCTCGCGGATGGCGGAGGCGAAGTGGCTGGCGCCGCCGTCCGGCCGGTCATCCCGGTTCACGGAGGTAACGACGATGTACTCCAGGTCCATCTCCTTGACGGCCTGAGCCAGGTGGATGGGCTCCAGGGGATCCAGCGGCGGGGGCGCGCCCACCTTCACGTGGCAGAAGCGGCAGGCGCGGGTGCACACCTCGCCCATGAGCATCACGGTGGCGGTGCCACCGCCCCAGCACTCGGCGATGTTGGGGCAGCGCGCCTCCTCGCACACGGTGGACAGCTTCGTGCGGCGGACGATGGACTTCACCCGCTCGTAGCCCTCTCCGTGGGGCAGGCGCACCTTCAACCACTCGGGCTTGCGAGTGCTCTCGGAGACCTGGGGAAGAGGGAACCGATCGGGAGTCGCCATGGGTCGCGGGCCTTGTAGGGCTGGGTGAAAAGCAGGGTCAAGAAGGAAGCCTCTAACGCGGGGCGTCAGCCACGAAAAAGGCTTCTGGAACGTCCTGTTTTACTTAACGGCCGAGCCCCCCCGGCACTGCGGTGCCCCTGGGGGATGCCCAGGTTGGCGGTATGGGGCGAATCCACCTGGGCACCAGCGGGTACGTGTACAAGCACTGGAAGGGGAGCTTCTACCCGCCCGGGCTTCCACCCAGGCGCTGGCTCGCCTGGTACGCGAGCGTCTTCTCCACGGTGGAGCTGAACAACACGTTCTACTGCCTGCCCACCCCCGAGGCCGTGGACAGGTGGCGCGAGCAGGTGCCCGACGGCTTCAGGTTCGCCTGCAAGGGCAGCCGCTTCCTCACGCACATGAAGCGGCTGACGGACGTGGGCCTGGGGCTGGAGCGCTTCTTCGGGCCCATCCGCCGACTGGGCCCCAAGCTGGGCCCCATCCTCTGGCAGCTGCCGCCGCACATGAAGAACCCGGATCCGGAGCGGCTGGATCGCTTCCTGGCCCACCTGCCCCAGGACGTGCAGCACGCCTTCGAGTTCCGCCACGTGGCCTGGTACCACTCCGAGGTGATGGAGGTGCTGGACGCGTGGGGCGCCGCCGTGTGCGAGCACGATCTCGTCCCGGAGCCCCCGCCCTTCATCACGGGAGGCTGGCGCTACCTGCGCTTCCACGGCACCTCGTCAAAGTACGCCGGGCGCTATGGCCGCGAGGCGCTGCGCACCGTGGCGCGGGCGCTGGCCGGCTGGCGGCGCGAGGGCCTCACCGCGTGGGTCTACTTCAACAATGATCTCCAGGGCCACGCGCTGCTGGACGCGTTCGATCTGGCGGAGCTGCTCGGCGAGCCCGTGCACCTGCCTCCGGAAATGCCACGGCCGTCCGCGGAGCACTCCGGGACGGCCTGGGCGGAGACCCACACCTGAGCCAGCTCGACGTCAGGCACTCCTCACCGCGAGGCCAGGCACACGTCCGCCTGGGGCTCCGCTGACATCAGCTCCTCGGCCGTGCTGGAAGACGCCTCGGTGCGCTCAACGCCCTGGGAGAACGAAGCCTCCCCCGGAAGCTCGAGCAGCAGTCCGCACATGTTCTCGCGGTACTCGCCACAGGTGGTGACCGGCGCACCCGCGCGCTCCCAACAGGTGCACAGGAGGCTATCCGAAGCGTCCGGAGTGCACTGCTCCTCACAGCCGGGAGGCCGAGCAGCGGCGATGCCGGCAAACGTGAGGGTGAACGCCGCGCCGAGGGAGCCGAGATGACGAGACCAGGACATGAGAGCAGTTCTCCTTGAAGCAAGTGTGAAGCCTGTTCAGCCCGAAACCATGCGCCCAGGCTTCAGCCTTGTCCAGGAATTGGCCGCCCACCCTGAATACCGCGAGGGGCTCAGATGTGGATGGGGTGCCCCAGCGTGGCCTCGGCGCCTTCCTTCATGATCTCCGAGAGCGTCGGGTGCGCGTGCATCGTGTGCGCCAGCTCCTCGGTGGTGATCTCCAGCCGCAGCGCCACGCAGGCCTCGGCCAGCAGCTCCGTGGCGTGCGGGCCCACCAGGTGCACGCCCAGCACCTCGTCGTACTTCTTGTCGGAGACGACCTTGATCATGCCCTGGGCCTCGTTCGAGATGGAGGCCTTGGTGACGGCGCTGAACGGGAAGATCGCCGCCTTCACCTCGTAGCCGCGCTCCTTGGCCTTCTTCTCCGTCAGCCCCACCGAGGCCACCTCGGGGTAGCAGTACGTGGCCGAGGGCACGTGATCATAGTTGATCGGCTGCGGGTTCTTCCCGGCGATGTGCTCCACCGCGAGGATGCACTCGGCGCTCGCCACGTGCGCCAGCATGGCCGTGGGGATCACGTCGCCGATCGCGTACACGTTCGGCTCCGCGGTGCGCATCATCGAGTCCACCTTGATGAAGCCGCGATCCACCTGGACGCTCGTCTGCTTCAGGCCGATGTCCTCGGTCACCGGGGCGCGGCCCACCGCCGACAGCAGCAGCTCCGCCTCCAGCGTCTTCGTCTCGTTGCCCACCGCCATCGTCACCTTCACGCCGTTGGCGGTGTGCTCCACCTTCTCCACCTTGGCGCCGGTGTGCACGTCGATCTTCCGCTTCTTGAACGCCCGCTCCAGCTCCTTGGAGGCGTCCACGTCCTCGATCGGCAGCAGGTTGGGCATGTACTCGACGATCGACGTCTGGCTGCCCACGTGGTTGAACACGGAGGCGAACTCGCAGCCCACCGCGCCCGCGCCGAGCACGATGATGCTCTTGGGGATCCGGTCGATCAGCAGGATCGAGTCACTGTTCAACACCCGCTTGTGGTCCACCTGGACGTTGGGCAGCGACTTGGGCACCGAGCCCGTGGCGATGATGATGTTCTTCGTGTCCAGCGTCTGCTTGGAGCCGTCCTCGGCCGTCACCTCCACCTTGCCCTTGCCGGCGATGCGGCCATGGCCCTTGAGCACCGTGATCTTGTTCTTCTTCATCAGGAAGTCGATGCCGTTGGCACCCTTGGTGACCACCTTCTCCTTGTGCTTCTGGGCGTTGGCCCAGTTGATGGTCGGGCTGGCCACGTCGATGCCGAAGTCGGACGCCTCGCGGATGTGGTGGAACAGCTCCGCCGTCCACAGCAGGGACTTGGTGGGGATGCAGCCGCGGTGGAGGCAGGTGCCGCCCAGCCGCTTGTCCTTCTCGATGAGGGCCGTCTTCAGCCCCAGCTGGGCCGCTCGGATGGCCCCCACGTAGCCGCCAGGACCCGAGCCGATGATCACCACGTCGAACGTCTCAGCCACGAACGCCTCCGATAGAGGTAGAACCCGCGGGGGCTGATAACCCCCGCTCACGGTGGGAATCAAGGAGTTTGCATTTGCGCCGCTTTCCGCTCCGAACCCTCATCCTCATGGTCCTGGCGCTCATCGTCTTCGTGCGCATGTGGATCATCACCCACAAGCCGAAGGAGCCCCAGCCCGGGAAGTCGCCCCCCTCCGCCCCGGGGATGCAGGTGGACGTGGCCCCGCCCTCCCAGGCTGCGAAGGCGCCCTCCCCCACCCTGTCGCCGGATTGCAGGGCGCTCGAACGGGCGCTGGACGCCGTGGTGCGCAGCCCGGATGACGCCCAGGCGCTCGCCGAGGCCCAGGGGAGGCTGGAGGCCTGCCCCGAGCCGCCTGCCCGCGCCTGCGAGCTGGGCACGGCCCTGGATGTCCGGGCGCCGCTGACGCCAGCGGCCTCGCCCGCGCGGGAGCTGCTGAGGACGCTGTGCCAGCGCTGCCCCGCCCAGGTCAACAGCTGCGCCGGGTTCGTCGGCCGTGCCTTCATGGGGGGCATCCCAGGGCGCCGCCTGGAGCCCGCGGAGGTGCGCTGGAACCTGGAGAACGCCGGGCCTGGCAGGGCGAGCGCCTGCTCGATGATGGTGCGCGCCGCGCTCGTCCCCGTGGCGGTGACGGGCGGCCAGGTGAACCCGGCGCATCCCCCCCTGCTCACCGCGCTCGCGCCCCTCTGCGCGCAGGAGGGGCACCTGCCCACCGCGCTGGTCCACGCGGTGGTGGTCCAGCAGGGCACGAAGGCGGGCGCGCTGAACGGGCTGACGACGACTCGGGCCGCGACCTCTTCGCCCATCGCCCCTCAGCAGATCACCGGCGCGGAGGCCGGGAGCCACGCGTTCGATGGGAACGAGCAGTCGGGGGTGGAGCTGAGCAACGGTGTGACCGAGCGGTGGGAAGCAGACGGGGCGCTGCGCGCGCGGTTCCAGCCGCCGCTGAAGCAGCTCACCCAGGTTCGCGTCCGGGCCAAGGGGCCGGGATCGCTGCGGGCCATCGTCAGGAGCCCGAAGGGGCTCGGGCTGGAAGACAAGGAGCGCGGCACGTTCTTCGTGAACCCCACCCTGTGCCACTTCAAGGGCTCCGGCCGGTGGGAGACGTGCTCGCTGCCAGCGCCCCTGGTGGACGTGGAGGCGCTCAGCGTGTTCCCCCGTCAACCGAAGATCTCGCTCTACGAGCTGGAGGCCAGCGGGACGCGGTGACGGTCCCGCTGGCGCTCCGCCTTCTGCCGTGCGGGCTCAGCGTGCCGGCAGCTCGCCCTGCATCACGCGAGGCCCGGTGGCCTCCTGCACCTGATCCGCCTGCCACTCCATCCACTGGACCATGCTGATGGAGAGCTGCAGCGAGAAGTCCGTGGAGATCCACTGGCTGGCGCCGCTGGCGTACTGCGGCGGCGGCACGATGCTGCCCCCCTGGAAGGAGGCGCTGCAGTTCGTGGTCGCGAAGTACACGTCATCCGCGGTCACCTCGCCCGGCGCCGGCGCGCACTGCCCCGGCCCCGTCGAGTCGCCGAGATCGAAGATGGCCGGGACGTTGCGGTCCTTGTCCGGCACGGAGGCCGTCATGTGGCAGGACAGGCAGGAGCTGCGCGCGTTGTCCGCGGGGCCGTTGAGCCGGCTGTTGCAGCCCAGGTGGCCGCCATTGGAGGCCACGTTCCAGCGATCCACCACGTCAAAGAAGACCGCCTCCTGCGTGAAGCCGTTGGTCCGCGGGTCCGCCGGATAGGAGATGGCCAGGGTCCCCGAGGGCGGCGTGTCGTTGCCCCACATCAGCCCGAGCGGAGAGATGCGATCCCACGGGTTCTTCTCCGAGGCCTTGGCCTGCCCGTCCGCGACGAAGGTGCCGTACGCCCAGCCGGTGGGCGAGCGGCTGTCACGCACCGCGATGTCGAACTGCATCAGCGTCACCTCTCCCGGGGTGCGCGGGCACTGCTGGCTGATCTCCTGGAACGAGCACGTCTGCT
Source organism: Myxococcaceae bacterium (assembly GCA_016926755.1). GTDB lineage: Bacteria > Myxococcota > Myxococcia > Myxococcales > Myxococcaceae > Hyalangium. Next base: position 22,241 of record JAFGNZ010000251.1, read on the forward strand.
CCCCCGCCGCGGGCTTGCAGTTGCAGAAGGACGGATCGCTGATGTTGGCCTGCCACGTGGGCAGGTTGGTCAGGATGGGGAGCTGCTCCGGAGTGGCCGTGGTGAACAGCAGCTTGCCGATCACCGCCCCCTCCGGGAACGCCATGTTGCTCGAGGGGATCTGCGGGTTGCCGTCCGGCTTCCAGACCTGGCCCAGCGCGTAGGCCGCGCGGGGGTTGTAGAAGCCCACCGCCCAGACGGTCGTCTTGATCTGGCTGCCACCGTTCGTCAGGGTGAAGGTCACCGGCGCCTCGCGGGTGAGCCCGTGGATGAACTCGCGCCCGCTGCTCGGATCGTACGTCTGATACGGGATGTGGACCCAGCGGCGCACCGGGTTGTTGCACAGCGTCCAGTCCTTCGAGATGTCTCCCCCGCTGGCGCCCCCGGAGATATTGCCGGCCTGGATGTACCGCATGACGGCCCAGGCATACCCATAGGCCTGCTTCTGCATCTCCTCCTGGCTCAGCCCCTCCTTGAAGGGGTTGAACTGCTTCCAGCCCTCGTCCGGCGTCTGGGGCGGGAGCTCCGCCGGGTACTGCTGGCTCAGCCGGAACACGGGCCCTGTCCAGCCCGAGGGCGGCTGGTTGGAGATCTCCTGCCCCTGCCACATGCCCACGCTGGTGAACTTCGGGTCCTGCCAGTAGTTGGGGTACGGCCCATCACACGTCCCAGCACCTCCTGTCGCCGGCGGATTGGAACCCGTCGTCACGCACGCCCACATCGTGACGGCACCTGCAACACCACCCAGGGCCAACGCCCACTGCCTCTTCGTCATGTCTTGCTCCTGTCGAGTAGCGCGCAGCAGCAATGCAGGCGGTTTGCCAACCCGCAAGTTCCTGGAAGCACTGGGGTTGCCCCCTCCTTCACGGAGCCCTGCGTCTCTGGGCGACGCGGCTGCTTACGCGCGGGAAGCAGCCGCGTCAGCGCGCGGGGCTGGCGCCGCGCACCGGGAGCCGGAGCCGGGCCCTGCACCCGGGCCCCTCCGTCCGGTTCTCCAGGCGCAGGGTGCCCCCGTGCGCCTCGGCGATCTGCCGGCTGAGCACCAGGCCGATCCCACTGCCCTGGGGCTTGGTGGTGAAGAAGGGCACGAAGAGGTTGGCCGTGTCCGCCAGCCCCGGGCCCTCGTCCTCCACCCACAGCTCCACCGCGTCCGGCCCCGGCATCGTCCAGGACACCCAGACCCGGCCCTGCCGCTCCCGGGCCGCGTCCGCCGCGTTGCGCACCAGGTTGATCAGCAGCTGCTCCAGCTGATCGCCATCCCAGCTCACCGTGAGCACGGGGCCCGAGCGCACCTCCACCCAAAGCCGCGTCTCCAGCGCCGCCACGCGCCGCACCCACGGCTCCAGCTCCAGCGGCCCCGGCTTCGGCGGTGGCAGCCGCGCCAGCCTCGCGTACGCCGACAGGAAGCGCGCCAGCGCCTCGCTGCGCCGCTCGATGATCCCCAGCCCGGACTTCGCGTCCTGCTCCCAGTCCGAGGGCCGAGGCGCCTGCACCAGCGAGTCCCTCAGCGCCCCGGCGATGGACTGGATGGGCGCCAGCGAGTTGTTGATCTCGTGGCTCAGCACCCGCACCATCCTCCGCCACGCCTCGCGCTCCTCTTCGCGCAGCGCCAGCCGCAGATCCGCCACCACCACCAGCTGGTGCGGCAGCCCGCCCTGCCGGAAGGAGCTTCGCCGGAGCTCATACGGCCCTCCCTCCACGGCGAAGGTGCGGGTGAGCCGGCGCGGCACCGCGTCCGCCAGGAGATCCGCCAGCCCCAGCGCTCCGGCTCGCCGGCCCACGAGGTGCGCGCGCGGCAGCCCGAGCAGCCGCTCGCCGGCGCGGTTGACCAGCTTGAGCGTCCCCTCCTCGTCGAAGGTCAGCACCGCGACGTCGATCTCCTCCATCACCTGGGTGAGCAGCGTGCCCGCCTCCAGCGCCCCCAGCCGCTGCTCGCGCAGGGTGTCCGCGAGCGCGTTGGTCTCCAGCATCACCTCGCCCAGCGGATCGTCGCCGCGCGCCCCGCGCCCGCGCACCGAGTAGTCCCCCTCGCGCAGGGCGGCCAGCAGGTTGGCCACCGTCTGCAGCGGCCGGGAGACGCGCTCGCGCACGGCCAGCGCGGCGCCCAGGTGCACCGCCAGCACCCCCACGGAGAGCGTCCACTGCACCTTCGCGCTGAAGTCCCCCGTCCACAGCAGCGCCAGCACGGCGATCGAACCCGGGAGCCCCGCCAGCAGCGCCAGCAGGAAGACGTGGAGATCGTGCGGCAGCGATCTCCAGGGGCGGCTCACCGCGCGCCCTTGATGCCGTAGTACTGCATCCGGCGGTACAGCGCGCTACGCGACAGCCCCAGCGCCTTGGCCGCGTCGCTCACGTTGCCCTCGTGCCGGGTGAGGGCGCGCTCGATGAGGTAGCGCTCCACCTCCTCCAGCTTCATCTCCTCCAGCCGGGAGGGGCCCTCGCGGCTGACGCGGCGCAGCAGCAGATCCTCCGGCGTCACCTCGTCCCCGGCGGCCATGAGCAGCGCGCGCTCCACGGTGTGCTCCAGCTCTCGCACGTTGCCCGGCCAGGCGTAGGCCATCAGCGCCTCCAGCGCCCCCTGTGAGAGGCGCACTCCCGGGCGACCATAGCGCCGGCCCTGCTCGGCCAGGAAGTGCGCGGCGAGCGCCGGGATGTCCTCGCGGCGATCCCTCAGCGGCGGCAGTTGCACCTCCACCGTGTTGAGCCGGTAGAGGAGATCCTCGCGGAAGCGCCCCTCGGCCACGGCCCTGGCCAGATCCACGTTCGTCGCCGAGACGACGCGCACCGACACCCGGCGCACCTTGGAGGAGCCCACCGGGTGCAGCTCGCCCGTCTGCAGCACGCGCAGCAGCTTGGCCTGCTGCGTGAGCGGCATGTTGCCGATCTCGTCCAGGAAGAGGATCCCGCCATCCGCCAGCTCGAAGCAGCCGATGCGGTCCGTCTTCGCGTCCGTGAAGGCGCCCTTCACGTGGCCGAACAGCTCGCTCTCGAAGACGCCCTCGGACAGGCCTCCCGAGTTGACGGCGACGAAGGGGCTGTCCGGGCGGCCGGAGGCGGCGTGGAGCCAGCGCGCCACCACCTCCTTGCCCGTGCCGTGCTCGCCGGTGATGAGGACGTTGGCCCCCGAGGGCGCCACGCGCTCCACCAGCCGGTGCACCGCCTGCATCGGGCGGGACTCGGCGATGAAGGAGGGCCGCTCGCCGCCCTTGCGCAGGTGGGTGTTCTCCTCCTCCAGCCGCCGGGAGCGGCGCAGCGCCCGCCGCAGCTCCAGCTGCGTGCGCAGCGTGGCCAGCAGCCGCATGTTGTCCCACGGCTTCTGCACGTAGTCGCGGGCGCCGGCGCGCATGGCCTCCACCGCGCCCTCCACGCTGCCCCACGCCGTCATCACCAGCACCGGCAGCGCCGCGTCCAGCTGGCGCACGCGCGCGAGCAGATCCAGCCCCTCGCGCCCGGAGGTGGTGTCCCGCGCGTAGTTGAGATCCATCAGCAGCACGTCCACGTCCTCGGCCTCCAGCGTGGCCATCACGCCGGCCGGGGACTGGGCCGTCAGCACCGCATAGCCGTCCCGCTTGAGCAGCAGGCGCAGCGCCTCCAGCACGTCGGCCTGATCGTCGGCGATGAGGATGCGCGGCCGCGAATCGGCTTCGGGTCGGGGGGCGCTGTCAGGAGAGGGAGCGATGGGAGCGAGTTCGGACACGGCGGCGACCCGGGGAAAGGAGACTCTGCCAGAAGCCTTGCGAGGAGGGGGGAATGTGATCGACGCGGCGCATGGCCACCTCGCAGGCCTGGGGGGCAGGCGGGGAGCCAGCCCCCTCAGCGGGGCTCCTGGATCCAGCCGTCGGCCAGCTGGATGACGCGGTTGCCGTAGGCGGCGTTCGCCTCGGAGTGCGTCACCTGCACCACGGTGGTGCCCTCGCGGTTGAGGGCCTGGAACATCTCCATGATCTGCTTGGCCTGCGTGGAGTGCAGGTTTCCCGTGGGCTCGTCCGCCAGCAGCACCTTGGGGCTGGCGATGAGGGCGCGGGCGATGCCGACGATCTGCTGCTGCCCGCCGGAGAGCTGGTTGGGGTACAGGTCCTTCTTCCCCACGAGCTGGAAGCGGTCCAGCATGTCCGCCACCAGCGCCTCGCGCTCGGAGCGCTTGAGATCGCGGTACGAGAGCGGCACCTCCAGGTTCTCCGCCACGGTGAGCCCGTCCAGCAGGTGGTACTGCTGGAAGACGAAGCCGACGGTGCGCTTGGCCAGCTCCGCGCGATCCCTGGGCTTCATCACGTGCACGGCCCGGCCTTCCAGGGAGTACTCGCCGGTCCACTCGGCGTCGAGCATGCCCAGGATGGACAGCAGCGTGGACTTGCCCGCGCCGGAGGGGCCCATCAGCGTGATGAACTCGCCGGGCCGCACGTCCAGGTGGATGCGGCGCAGCACCCACGTCCGGCCGCCCGCGATGGGGTAGGACTTCTCGACGTCGCGCAGGGAGATGAGGGGCTGGGACATGGCGGACTTCACTCAGCGCAGGCGCTCGTCCTGGACGACGCGCCCGTCGAACAAGCTCACCGTGCGCGTGCCCAGCCGGGCCTGCGCCGGATCGTGCGTCACCATGATCAGCGTCGCGCCACCCTGGTGCAGCTCGGACAGCAGCTGCATCACGGACTCGCCATTCTTCGAGTCCAGGTTACCGGTGGGCTCGTCCGCCAGGAGGATGAGCGGATCGCCCGCGACGGCGCGCGCCACCGCCACGCGCTGCTGCTGACCGCCCGAGAGCTGCCCCGGCATGTGCCGCGCCCGGTGGCTCATCCCCACCCGCTCCAGCGCCTTCTCCACCCGCGCCCGGCGCTCGTCGGCCGGCATGCCCCGGTAGGTGAGCGGCAGCTCCACGTTCTCGAAGACGGACAGATCGCCGATCAGGTTGAAGCTCTGGAAGATGAAGCCGATGTGCCGGTTGCGCACCAGCGCCCGCTCCGTGGGCGACAGATCCAACACGGACTTGCCGTCCAGCAGGTAGGTGCCCTTGGTGGAGGTGTCCAGCAGCCCCAGCACGGCCAGCAGCGTCGTCTTCCCCGAGCCGGAGGGGCCCACGATGGACAGCCACTCGCCCGGCCGCACCGAGAGGTGGACGTCCGCCAGGGCGTGCGTCTCCACCTCCTCCGTCTCGAAGACCTTCGTCACCCCCTCCAGCTGGATGAGCGCCTTCTGGGGCACCGCCTCCGCCGCGTTCGCCACCACCGCCGCCGCCGCCTCGCCGTCCGCCTTCGTGCTGCTTGGAGCCATCGTGCTCATCTCACTCGTACCCGATCCACCGCGTCCCACGCGGTCATGTCAGAGAGGACCACCTGATCCCCCTCGCTAAGGCCCTGCACCACCTCAATGGCGTTCACCGAGCCCCGCCCCAGCTGCACGGGGATTCGCACCGCCTCGTCGCTGCCCGGCAGCAGCCGGAAGAGAGAGACCGTGGAGTTCGGCTGCGCGCCCGCGGGCCGGCCCACGGACAGCACATTGCCCAGCCGCTCCAACTCCACCGTCCCCTCCACCGTGAGATCCGGCCGCGCGCCCTTGGGCAGCTCGGCTGGCAGCGTCACCTCCACCCGCACCGTGCCCTGGCTCGCCGCCGGCGCCACCCGTGACACCGTGCCCTCCACCACGCCGTTGCGCGTGTCCACCTGCGCGCGCTGGCCCACCTGGATGTCTCGCGCCTGCGTCTCGGCGATGCGCAGCTCCGCCTTCAGCCGCTCGGGCTTGACGACCTTGGCCAGCACCATGCCCGGCGTCACCCACTGCCCCAGCTCCAGCGGCAGCTCCGTCAGCACCCCCTCCTCCCCGGCCTTCACCTGCATGGACTCCACCTGGGTACGTCGGAACCGGGCCACCGCTTTCAGGCGCTCGATCTGGCCCTGCTGCGCCGCGAGCTGCTCGCGCGTGCTGGCCTGGAGCACCCCCAGCCGCTTGCGCTCCAGCTCCAGGCGGAGCTTCAGCTCCCCGGCCTTCTCGCGCGTCTGCTGCGCCTCCAGCGAGGGCACGTAGGCGCGATCCAGCAGCGCCACGGTGGCGGTGGCCATGCGGCCGGCGTTGGCGGCCTCGGCGTCCAGGGTGGCGATCACCGCCTCCTGGGAGATGCGCTGCGTCTCCAGCTCCGTGCGCAGGGAGATGAGCTGGGCCTCGGCGCTGGCCAGCTGGCGCTCGGCCTCGAGGGCCTGCAGCTGCACGTCCGGGTTGGACAGCTCCATCAGCAGGGTGTCCGGCTGCACGGGCGCGCCCGGGCGCACGTGGATGCGCTCGACGCGGCCCGCGGTGTCGGCGGTGAGCCAGCGGATGTACTCGGGGACGAGCGTGCCCGCGCCCTTCACCTGGCGGAGCATGGGCCCGCGCTTCACCGTGTCCAGCCACACGCTGCCACGCTCCACCGTGGGGGCGGCGGCGCGCAGCTGGGAGAGCCCCACCGTGATGCCCACGAGCACGACTGCCCCGAGGCCTCCGAAGAGGAGGGGCTTGCGGTTGGGTTTGCGAGTCCGAGGAATGTCCACGCTCCAGCGCCTCAGCGAAGCTCGTGCCAACGCCGAACACTACTGCAAAACCCCTGGAATCACTTGAGATTGCTGCCGTGCGTCCGGCGGCGCTGCCCGTTTGCGGAAAGCGCCGTCCCAGAAACGGACACTCCGCGGCGGCACCAGCCCCGTGCTCGGATCCGTGCGACGGGTTCGATTGCCGCCGCCTCCACTTTTTTAGTACGTCTTTACGGAGGGTTAGCGGCTTCCTCCATCCGTGTTGCACATATGTCACATGCGGGCACAAAGGGCCGGTCGAGCACCCCGACCGCCTCTCTGCGCGTGTCCGGGTTGGTGAAGCCCTGGGAGCAGAGGCGCGGCAGGTTCTCAGGTGGAATGCCCACCCCATTGTCCGTCACCGCGATGAGCAACTGGCCCGTGGGGGTGGGCCCGACAC
>JAFGNZ010000252.1 GCA_016926755.1 Myxococcaceae bacterium
CGGGAGCCGCCGCGGGACAGCTCGGGCGCCTCCGGAGGAGGCTGTCGGGAGCCGCCGCGGGACAGCTCGGGCATCTCCGGCGGAGGCTGCCGGGAGCCCGCCCGAGAGGGCTCTCGTGTGGGAGGCGGGCCGATCCGGGCTCCGCCAGGATCCGGGGCGATGGGCGACTCCCGCCGGACGAGGGACTCCCGGGGGCTCATGGCCACGGACTCGCGCGGCTGCTGGCGGTGCTTGCGCGAGGCCTCGGGCGACTCGTCACCCAGCAGCTCCCGGAGGCTCGCCTCCACGGACTCGCGCGGCTGCTGGCGGTGCTTGCGCGAGGCCTCGGGCGGCTCGTCACCCCCCAGAGGCTCCCGGGAGGAGAGCGCGCCGGCGCGGCGAGCCGCGCGCTCGGCCATGGGATCCCGGGGATCCCTGCGCGCGCCGGGATCCGAGAAGTTGGCGCCCCCCACGGCGCCCGCACGCCGCGCCTCGCGCTCGGCCATCGCATCACGCCGGGGAGCGGGCACCAGGACGCTGCTCGGGCGCGCCTCGGGCTGCGGGGGGATCCGGGCGGGAGGCACCTCGCGGTTGGGAGGCGCGCCGCGGCCCGGCGGCGGGTTCAGCGCCGGGCGCTGCGGAGTGAGCCGCACCGGGCGCTCGATGAGGCCGCGAGCGGCGAGCCGCTCCAGATCCGCCACGATGTCGGCGCGGCCACCATCCGTCGTGCGGGAGACGGGCTTGGAGCGCTCGTCCCGGACCCACTTGGCCAGCAGGCTGCCGAACTCTCCGCGGTGCCGCTCGAGCATGCGCGCGGCGAACTCCGCGGACTGCGCCACGCAGGCGCGTGCCAGGCGCTGGGCGCCCGCGCTGCGGATGGCGAACGCCAGGTTCTTCAGGCCGTCATGTACCCCGAGCTGCTCCTTGGCATCCTCCTCGGGCAGCTTGCGCGGGGCGTTGGCCTGGACGGCCTTGGCGGCCAGCTGCCTCATGTCCGGCGGCAACTGCGTGAAGATGGCCTCGCGCTGCTCCTCCGGCAGCCCCGCCAGCGCCGGCCCCAGCACCCGCGCGCCGAGCCGATCACACACGGTGTACAGCTCGCGCGGTGGCAGCTGGAGCACGTCGGTGAACTTGAAGCTCACCTGGCCCCCCGCGCTGCGCGACAGCCGCTCCTCCAGCTTCCAGCGGATGATGTCCAGCACCTGCGGGCGGACCTCGCGGGTGAGCTTCACCGACCTCTGGGGCAGGTGGGCGCGCACCGCCTCGGCCAGCACCGAGGGCAGGGCGCGCAGCACCACCTCCGCCAGCGCGCCGCGCTCCCGCAGGATCAGCGCGGCCAGCTTCTCCGGCTCCGCGCTCCAGAGCTGGCCGCGCCGGTCCTTCACCAGCCGCTTGATCTCCTGAACCAGCAGGGGCAGCCGCTTCTCGCGCGGGATCTGGATGATCTCCTGCGCGCGGTGCCGGAGGACCTCTCCCTCGTCGTCGGCGAGGTGCTCGAGCGCCGCGACGCCCTCCTGACCGCCAAAGGTGACGGCGGTCAGCAGCAACATCGCCTGGCGTTTGTTGAGCGAGGTGAAGAATTGGTCCAACGGTCACCTCGCGGGCCTCAGGGCCCTGGGGTTCGATGCCAGGGGACTCGGGGTGGGCGCAAGCCTCAGCCCTGCCGCGGGCGGGCCCGCCCCGAGATGCCGCCAGAGCCGCCGCGCATGAGGACCCAGGCCGACAGGCCGATCATGCCCAGGACGAAGACGGCCACCACCGCGAGCATGATGCGGAACGTGCCGGCGCTGGCCGCCGTCATCTGCATGCCGAAGACGTCCTGGAGGCGGCTCTCCGGGTTGGTCTCCGCCGAGGGCGGCAGCCCGGGCGTCAGCAGCACGATGACCCGGTCCGGCTTGAGCTCCTGCACCGCCGAGGCGACGAAGTGCTGCACGTCCTTCTCGGTGACGGGCGCCTTGCCCTCCAGGTTGGGCCGGTAGCGGATCATCACCGAGGCGGAGGGCAGCGGCTTGTTCTCCGGCTGGGTGAGATCGTTGTTCTCCGGGATGTTGACGATGACGTTGGACTCCAGCACGCCGTCGATCTTGTTCAGCGCGTTGGACACCTCGCCGCCCACCGCCTTGAGCATCATCGCGCGCTCCTCGGCGGCCGTGGGGACCATGCTGCCCTTGGCGAAGTGGTTGAAGCCCTTCTCCAGCGGGCGCGGCAGCGAGTTGGCGCGCAGCAGCTCCGCCGCCTGGGCCGCGTCCGCCTTGGGCACCGTGATGGTGAAGGACATCTCATCCCCCTCCCCCGAGGCCACCTTCGTGGCGCTGATGCCGTTCTTGCTCAGCAGGACGTAGATGTCGTTGGCGTCCTGCTCCGTCAGGGCGTGCTGCAGTTCGATGGAGCAGCCTGTCGCCAGCAGCAGGGACAGGAGCGGGAGGACGAGCGCGTACGGTCGGCGAGTCATGTGCGGGCCTAGCTTAGCGGCGCGGCCGTCCCGTTCCAACAAGGGCCCCGGAAAACATGGAAGGGCGACCCCTCTTCTGAGGGATCGCCCTTGGGGGCGCCGCCGGGGAGGCAGCCAGCCGGAACTACACCTGGGTCTTGACGACGTCCTTGAGGCCGTTGGTGGCCTTCTCGACGACCTTGCTCGTCAGGTCCAGCTCCTGGGTGTACTTGTACATGGAGGCCTGGAGCGACAGCAGCTCGCCGTTGGAGAACTGCTTGCCGCTCACGCCGGCGTTGATGAGCTTCTCCAGGTTGAGCTGCCCCTTCTCCAGCGAGGTGACGACGCTGGTCACCATGTTGCTGGCCTTGCTCGTCTCCGGCTTGGCGTCCACGGGCGCCGCGGCGCGGGTCGTCACCTGCTCGCTGTGGGCGCCGTTGACCTTGTTGAGGGCCGCCTTCTCCGCCTTGTTGACGTGCTCGACGCTGCGGACCTGGTCCGCCTTCTGCGTCTGCTGGACCTGCTGAGCCGCCTGGGCCGCCTGCGTCGACTGGACCTGCTCGGCCCCGCCGGCCGCCTGGGCCTTGTTAGCGAGAACCCCGTCGAACTTCGAGGCTCCCTGCTTGTTCACCTGCTGCGCGCCCTGATCCTGCAGCTTCTGCTGCGCGATCTGTGCGGCCGAGACGCCTGCCATCGGACCCGCCATGTGACTGCCTCCTTGCATCATCGGAGGAAGCGGGAGCTTCCTCGTCGTCCAAGAGTTCCTTGAGCCGCTCGATGGCCCGCGCATGAAGCCGCGACGCCCAGCTCTTCGACTGCCCGATCTCCGACCCCGCCTCTTCCAGGGTCTTCCCGTGGAAGTAATACCCCTGCAGCAGCTGCCGCTCCTTCTCCGGGAGCTTCTCGATCGCCGCCCTCACCCGCCGCTTCAGCTGCTCCATCTCCAGCCGCTGATCCGCCGGCAGAGACTCGTCCGAATACCCCGCCGCGTCCGCCCCTTCCAGGCTGGTGGCGAACACCATCGCCAGGCCCGCGACCGCGTTGGAGATGTCATTGACATCATCGTCGAATGACCCCGCGCGGTTGCCTGCGCCCTGCTCGCGATCCGAAAGATTTCCAAGGTACGCGGAAGCGCGCTCGCCCACGAAGGCCGCCCGGGCATCCGCCCCGCGCAACACCCCCATCTTCCTCAGTCCGTCGAAGATGGCACCTTTAATGCGATAGTGGGCAAATGTAAGGAAATTGGTCCCTACCTTGGGATCAAACCGGTCCGCGGCCTCCAGCAGGCCAATCTGGCCGTAGGCGACCAGCTCCTCGATCTCGAGTTGGGCGTTGAACTGCTTACGGACAGTCGCCGCCAGCGACCGCACGTAGGGGCCGTACTTTTCGAGAATCGCCTTCTTGTCGTCGCCAAAACCCAAGGCTGCTCACTCGGCCTTCGACCACAGCCGCTCGAGGACCTGGTTGAGCCGGGGGTCCTCCTGAAGTGCGTCCGCGATCTTGCCTGAAAGCGCGGAGGACTTCATGTGGAGCTTCTCCTTGAGGACCTCGGCGACGAGTTGACGCGTCGCCTCCTCCTTGTTCTTGAAGCCTCCTTGCTTGAGCTGCTTGGCAATGGCCATCGCCTGTGCCGCGATGGGGTCCAAGGGCTGGGCCCCCTGGACATTGGAAGAGCCCACCAGCCCCGAGGGGCCCACGAGGGACTCGGCCTTGTCCACCTTGGCCCCAAAGCCTGAACCGCCCACGGGGGCCTTGCCGGACGCACCTCTCGCGCCACCCGCCCGGCCCTTGCCACCCCCACGTCCGACTCCACCGACAGACATCGCCAATCCTCCTCGGTCTCTCCAGCGCTCGACGCGCTACTTCTTGGGCGGAGGCAGCGCCCCCGCATCCTTGGCTTCTACCAGGGCGCGCGCAAGCCGGGCCCCATCGCCCTCGGGCTCCAGCTCCATCGCCGCCTTCAGTTCCTTCATTGCTTCCGGGACCTTGCCCATGAACAGTAGCGCTTCTCCAGCGTGAGCGCGCGGCAAGGAGGAGCTCGGGGCCAGCCGCTGGGCCGCTCGGTAGGCCTGCAGGGCCTTGTCGTGGCGCCCCTGGGCGAACTCCAGCGCGCCGAGCGCCAGCTGCGGCACATCGCTCTTGGGCATCAGGGCCGCGGCCCCGGTGAAGATGTCCTTGGCCTTGTCGAACCGGCCCATGTCCAGCCAGATGTAGCCAGCCTCCAGCAGGATCATCGCCTGCTGCTTGGCGACGGGAACCAGGCTGCCAGCAATCTCCGAAGCAGACTCCGCCATGAACCGCGCTCTCCTTTGCAAGGGCCCGGAAGGAAGAAGGGCGGCATGAGAGCCGCCCCTCGCCCTGGATCGAGCTCGCCCGCCAACAGCTTAGCGCGGATTAGCGGATGTTGCTGATGGCGTTCTTCGCCGTCTCGTGACGCTGCTTCATCACGTTGGAGACCGCCTGGTACTTCTGGGACTCGGTCTGCATGGCCGACTGCAGCTTCAGGAGGTTCTTCTGCTCCTGGAACATGCTGGCCAGCTCACCGTTGAACTCGGTGCCCGGAGCGCCGTTGTTGCCGCCCAGGAAGTTGGGGCCGCCAGCGGAGCCGGTGCCCACGCCCGGGATGCCCGCGGTGCCCGGAGCGCCCACGGTGGTGCTCACGGAGGGCACGCCCACGGTGGCCACGGCCCCCGAGCCCGCGCTGCCGCCGCCGCCCGCGCCCGGCAGGATCGCCGTGTACGGAGTGGAGGCAGAGCCCGCCGCGCCCGACGCGGTGAGGCTCAGCGAGGAGACCGCCGCCGAGACGATGCCGCCGCCGAAGGCGCCAGTGGCCAGGCCCAGGCCCGTGGACACCGCGCCCGCCGCGTTGTTCACGCCCGCCTGAACGCGCGCGCCGAAGCTGGTGTCCGGGGTCTGCCGACCCACCGAGAGGTTGGTGGACAACCGAGGCCCCATCAATCCGTCGACCTTCATTTTGCTCTCCTTCTGCGTGCAGAACTTCGAAAGGTTCGAGCCCGGCCAGCCCGGCGCTCTCACTGAAATTATCGCCGATCACGGGCCTGGGTTGCCTCAGGCCCCGAGATTCCAGAATCCTCAAAATCCGAGCCCAGCAAATCCAGACCCTTGCGAGGCTAGCGGCGCCCCTTGCTTCCCTTGGATTCCTCGATCAGGCGCTCGCGGGTCTCCAAGAGGATGCCGAGCAGCTCTTCGGCGCTGGCCAGGGCGGCCTGGACCTTCTTGCCCTGATCCACCTTGGGGCCCTTGAGGGCCTCCAGGCCCTGCTTGATGGGGTTGAAGAGCGCCTGGATCTCCTCGGCGGAGGCGCGCTCGATGAAGGACTCGATGGCCGGAAAAGAGGGAACGGGGAGCGGCTCGACGGGTGCGGCTTCCTGCTGCTTGGGGGGAGGCATCGTGGGGAGGGTCTCCTGTCAGGGCGCCGCCCGAGCGGGCGGCGCGATGCGAGCGCAGGGACGCTAGGAGAAAACTCCCTCCATGTTCAAGACGGCTGTCAGGCCCGAGGCGACAACGAGGCGCCGCGGTGCCGGCCGCCCAGCGAGCATGCACGCGGCGCTCCCCCGGATGCGCTGTTCCGTTCCACGAGCGCACCTAGCTTCTTCCTAGCGGAGGAGCCGCACCGCTCCCACCGCACTCACCAACCTCAGGGGAGACTTCCATGAAGAAGCTGTTTGGGCTGTTCCTGTCCGTGGCGCTGATGGGCTCTGGAGTGGCGCTGGCGGGCGATGAAGGAAAGAAGAAGGAGCAACAGACGCAGAGCCAGTCCGGAGCCGCGGGGCAGGACATCGGCGGCTCGGGCCAGACCGGCCAGATGGGGATGGACCCGCAGCTGAGCGGCACCCAGCTCACGGGCCGCGTGGTGAAGAGCGAGAAGAAGATGATCTACCTCGAGCACGCGGGCGCCATCGTGCCGCTGAAGATCGACAAGAACACGCAGTTCATGGATCCGGCCATCAAGCGCCCCCAGGACATCAAGCCGGGCGAGGAGATCCGCGCCTCCTTCGAGGTGCGGAAGACCGACAACGTCGCCACGAGCATCCAGAAGGCCGAAGGCATGGGAGGCAGCGGGAAGGACGTGATGTCGCCCGACTCGAGCATCAACCAGCCGCCGGACACCACCCTGCCTCCGTCCGGTGAGGGCACCGGCGGCAGCGGCAATCTGGACACGGACATCCCCCAGGACACCGGCTCCGAGATGGACTCGGACGTGAACGCCGACCAGGACAGCACCAGCGGCGACCGCTGAGCCCCCTGGCCGGGTGGCGCCCTTCCCAGAGGGCCACCCACCTCCCGTACGGGCCCGAGGCCCGCGGTCCCTCCTGGACCGCGGGCTTCTACTTTTCCCGCGTGAGCTGAAAGTGAGACAGCGCTGTCCCCTCGCTGCCACGGCAGCGGCACGGCGGGCGGGCGCCTTCTTCCCCTTCCGCATTGCAGAACGGTCCGGAACTCGATAGATGCCGCGAACCTGAGCGGTCCATCGCGAGCGCGGTGCGCCGCTCCCCGGGGGAGTCATGGACGCGCGTGGATCCAGCGACGGTGTGAGGCGGCTCTTCGATCCGCAGCTCCGCGATCTCCCCTACCGCGAGTCGTGAAAGGACCTCCCCGACATGTCCCTCTCCGCAGAGCCCATCGTCTCCATCAATGAAGTCACCAAGGACTACCACCTCGGGAAGGTGGTGGTGCCGGCCCTGCGAGGCGTGACGCTCCAGGTGCACCCGGGGGAGTTCATCTCCATCGCCGGCCCGTCCGGTAGCGGGAAGACGACGCTGCTCAACCTCATCGGCTGCGTGGACACGGCCACCTCCGGCGTGGTGCGGGTGGCCGGCAAGGACACGAAGCAGCTGTCCGAGCGCAAGCTGACGGACCTGCGGCTGCACACCATCGGGTTCATCTTCCAGAGCTTCAACCTGGTCTCGGTGCTCAGCGTCTTCCAGAACGTGGAGTTCCCCCTGCTGCTGCAGAAGAAGCTCAACGCCTCGCAGCGGCGCGAGCGCGTGATGGCGCTGCTGGAGCAGGTGGGCCTGGCCAACCACGCGAAGCACCGGCCCAACGAGCTGTCCGGCGGCCAGCGCCAGCGCGTGGCCGTGGCCCGCGCCCTGGTGACCCAGCCGCAGATCGTCCTGGCGGATGAGCCCACGGCGAACCTGGACTCGGTGACGGGCCAGCAGATCATCGACCTGATGAAGGCGATGAACCGCGAGCGCGGCACCACCTTCATCTTCTCCACCCACGACGCGAAGGTGATGACGCACGCCAACGCGGTGGTGCGGCTGGCGGACGGCAAGGTGCTCGACCGCGTCACGCCGGCCGAGGCGGGCGTCGCGCTCGCAGCGGGAGGCCACTGATGATTACCCTGAAGCTGCTCCTGCAGGTGGCCTTCCGCAACCTGTTCAAGAGCTGGGTCAACCTCATCATCGGCGGCGTCATCTTCTTCGCCACCTTCCTGGTGGTGACGGGCGGGGCGCTGCTGGACAGCATCGACTCGTCGATGAGCCGCTCGATCATCGGCTCGATCGCCGGCCACCTCCAGGTGTACTCGGACAAGTCCAAGGAGGAGCTGGCGCTGTTCGGCGCCATGGGCGGAGAGACGGACATCGCCGCCCTGGACAGCTTCGCCCCCATCAAGGCCGCGCTGGAGAAGCACCCCAACGTGCAGACGGTGGTGCCCATGGGCACCAGCGGCGCGCTCATCACCTCCGGCAACACGGTGGATCTGACGCTGGCGCGGCTCAGGGCGCTGTACCGGAAGAACACCGCGGAGGGCGAGACGGCGGAGCGGCGCGGGCAGATTGACAGCCTCAAGCAGCACGTGCGCCAGCTGGCCGAGCTGCTCCAGTCGGAGCTGGCGACGCGCCGCGAGCTGATCCGCGAGGACCAGGTGGACCCGGCCGACGCGGCGGCGCTGGAGCGGGCGCGCTCGGAGGCCTTCTGGGCCGACTTCGACAAGGATCCGCTCGGCTCGCTGGAGTTCCTGGAGAACCAGCTGGCGCCCCAGGTGGCGGACGGAGACCTGCTCTACATCCGCTACGTGGGCACGGATCTGGCGTCCTTCCAGAAGACCTTCGACCGCATGCAGATCGTGGACGGCGAGGCGGTGCCGCCGGGCAAGCGCGGCATGCTGCTGTCCAAGTTCTTCTACGAGGAGTTCCTCAAGCTCAAGTCGGCGCGCCGGATGGACCTCATCAAGGAGGCGCGCGACATGAACAAGAAGACGATCGCGCTGGATCCGCTGCTCCAGCGCTACGTGAAGGAGACCTCGACACAGACGCGCGAGATCGTCTTCCAGCTCGACCCCATCAAGACGAAGCAGGCCACGGCGCGGCTCCAGGACATCCTCAAGAGCCAGGAGACGGATCTGTCCAGGCTGCTGAGCTCCTTCCTGACGGTGAACGACGAGAACTTCGACCTGCGCTACAAGCAGTTCTACGAGCAGCTGGTGCCGTTGCTGGATCTGTACCGCATCAAGCTGGGGGACAAGCTGACCATCACCGCCTTCTCGCGCACCGGCTACGTGCAGAGCGTGAGCGTGCCCATCTACGGCACCTACCAGTTCAGCGGGCTGGAGAAGTCGCCGCTGGCCGGCGCGGTGAACCTGATGGATCTGGTATCCTTCCGCGAGCTGTACGGCTACCTCACCGAGGAGGCCAAGGCGGAGATCGCCCAGCTCAAGCAGAAGAGCGGCGCGGCCGAGGTGAAGCGCGAGGACGCCGAGGAGGCCCTCTTCGGCGAGGAGTCCTCCCCCACCCTGGTGGCCGAGGCCACCCCGGGCCTGATCAATGATGACGAGCAGGTCAGCGCCAACACCGCCGCCCTGCGCAGCGAGGACATGCTCAAGCGCGTCTACTCCCAGAAGGAGCTGGAGGACGGCATGGTGCTCAGCGCCGCCATCATCCTCAAGGATCCGGAGGAGCTGAACGCCACCCTGGCGGAGCTGGCGCGGACCCAGGAGCTCAAGGACCTGAAGCTGCGCGTGGTGAGCTGGCAGCAGGCCGTGGGGATCATCGGCCAGTTCGTGCTGATGATGAAGATGGTGCTCTGGGGCGTCATCGTCATCCTCTTCGTGGTGGTGCTGGCCATCATCAACAACGCGGTGATGATGGCCACGCTCCAGCGCGTGCGCGAGGTGGGCACCATGCGGGCCATCGGCGCGCAGCGCAGCTTCATCCTGTCCATGATCCTGCTGGAGACGGTGGTGCTGGGCCTGGCGTTCGGCGGGCTGGGCGCGGGGGCCGGCAGCGCGCTCATCTCCTGGCTGGGCAACGTCGGCATCCCGGCGGGCACCGAGGAGCTGTACTTCTTCTTCAGCGGCCCGCGGCTGCTGCCCACCCTGGGCGCCAACAACCTCATCACCGCCTTCGCGCTGGTGGTGGGCGTGTCCCTGTTCTCCACCCTGTACCCCGCCTTCCTGGCCACGCGCGTGTCGCCGGTCACGGCGATGCAGACCGACGAGTGAAGCCATGCTCCAGATCCTCCTGATCGCCTTTCGCAACCTGCTGGCGCACCGGCGGCGCACCCTGCTGCTGGGCGGCGCCATCGCCGGCGTCACCGCGGTGCTCATCGTGCTGATGAGCGTCACCAATGGGATGAAGGCCACCATGCTCGAGTCAGCCACCACGCTGATGAGCGGCCACGTGAACGTGGGCGGCTTCTACAAGGTGACGGCCGGCCAGTCCGCGCCGGTGGTCACCGGCTACCCGAAGCTCATCGAGACCCTCAAGAAGGAGCTCCCCGAGCTGGACTACGTGTCCCAGCGCGGGCGCGGCTGGGCCAAGCTCATCTCGGACACCAGCTCCGTCCACGTGGGCATCAGTGGCATCGACGTGGAGGGCGAGCCCGGCTTCCGCAAGATCATCCAGGTGCGCGAGGGCAGGCTGGACGACCTGAACCAGCCGGGCACCATCCTCATCTTCGAGGAGCAGGCCAAGAAGCTGGAGGTGCGCGTGGGCGACACGATGACCATCTCCGCGCCCACCATACGCGGCACCAACAACACGCTGGACGTGCGCGTGGTGGCCATCGCCGCCAACGTGGGGATGATGAGCTCGTGGAACACCTTCGTGCCCAGCAAGAGCCTGAGGGATCTCTACCAGCTCAAGGATGACACCACGGGCGCCGTCTACCTGTACCTCAAGGACATGAAGGACATCCCCGCGGTGCAGCAGCGGCTGCGCGAGAAGCTGGCGGAGGCCGGCTACACGCTGATGGACAATGATCCGCGCGCCTTCTGGATGAAGTTCGAGGTGGTCAACCGCGAGAGCTGGACGGGGCAGAAGCTGGACATCACCAACTGGGAGGACGAGATCTCCTTCGTGCGGTGGGTGGTCCAGGCGCTCAGCTTCCTCACCGGCTTCCTGGGCTTCGTGCTGCTGGTCATCATCGCCGTGGGCATCATGAACACGCTGTGGATCGCCATCCGCGAGCGCACGCGGGAGATCGGCACGCTGCGCGCCATCGGCATGCAGCGGCGGCGCGTGCTGGTGATGTTCCTCACGGAGGCGCTGATGCTCAGCCTCACCGCGACGCTCACGGGCGCCGCGTTCGCCTCGGCCCTGTGCCTCTTCATCAACGCCCAGGAGGTACGGGCCCCAGAAGTCGTCCAGGTGATGCTGCTGACGGAGAACTGGTTCCTCAAGGTGGAGCCCGGCTCCGTGACGCTCGCCGTGACGCTCATCACGCTGTGCGCCATGGTGGTGAGCCTCATTCCCTCCTTCCTCGCCGCGCGGATGAAGCCCGTGACGGCCATGCACCACATCGGGTGAGCCCCATGACGCCTCGAAACCTGCTGTCCGCCGCGCTGGCCGCGGTGCTGCTGTCCGCCCCGCCGGCGCTCGCGCTGGACGCGGCCGGCATGACGAAGCTGCTGCAGGAGATCGACGACCGGCAGCGCAACGGCGGCGACTACAAGTCGCTGCTGTACCTGGAGCAGAAGGAGAAGGACAAGGCGGACACCGTGCGCGAGGCGCTCATCTACCGGCGCGACGCGGACGACAAGCTGATGATCCTCTTCACCAAGCCCAAGGGCGAGGCCGGCAAGGGCTACCTGCGGCTGGACAAGAACCTCTGGAGCTACGATCCCAACGTGGGCAAGTGGGAGCGGCGCACCGAGCGCGAGCGCATCGCCGGCACCGACAGCCGCCGCGCCGACTTCGACGAGTCGCGCCTGGCCGAGGAGTATGTGCCCACGTATGAGGGCGAGGAGGGGCTGGGCAAGTTCAAGGTGCACAAGCTGGCGCTCAAGGCCAGGCCTGGCATCGACGTGGCCTACCCCGTCATCAAGCTGTGGGTGGACAAGGACACCGACAACATCCTCAAGCGCCAGGAGTTCGCGCTCTCCGGCCGGCTGATGCGCACGCTCTACTATCCGAAGTGGCAGAAGCTCTTCAGCGAGTCCAAGGGCACGGACGTCTGGTACCCACAGGAGATCCGCATCTACGACGAGGTGGAGAAGGCCAACTCCACCATCGTCCTCATCAAGAGCGTGGATCTGCGGTCGCTGGAGGCCAACATCTTCACCAAGGCGTGGCTCGAGAGTAAGAGCCGATGAGCCCCCGCTCGCTCGCCACGGCCGCGGTGCTCGCCGCGGCGCTGACGTCACTCCCGGCGGCCGCCCAGTCGCGGCCGGACGAGGACTCCCTGTTCGGCGGCGGGCAGCAGGAGGCGCCCCCCTCCGCCCAGCAGAGTCCCCAGGCTCCCTCCGAGAGCCCCCCACCCTCCTCCCGCCCGAGCGAGGACAGCCTGTTCGGCAGCCCGTCCGCGGGCGAGGCGGCCTTGGAGGCCACGCCCCAGGCGCCCGGCGCGGTCAACCCCAGCGCCCCGCCCGCGCAGCCCCCCGCCGTGGAGCAGGCCGGCCGCGAGGAGACGCGGGACGAGCAGGCGCTCAGCGGCCCCTCGCTGCAGGAGGCCTTCGGCTCCGAGGAGCACGCCGAGGATCCGCTGAAGATCGGCGGCCAGTTCTACCTGCGCGCCGTCGCCCAGGGGAATGAGGGCGTCTCCTTTGGCAGCACCTCCTTCTCCGCCCCCACGCTGGTGGATGGCTACTTCGACGCTCGCCCCACCGACAGGCTGCGCGGCATGGTGGTGGGCCGGCTGAGCTTCGATCCCACCCTGGGCTCCCAGAGCACGGCGGGCTTCGGCGCCGCTCAGGCCGATGGCACCTCCACGCCGGGCGCCTCTCGGCCCAACCCCCGCGTCCTGCTGGACCAGGCCTGGCTGCGCTTCGACATCGAGCGCACCGTGTTCGTCACCGCCGGCAAGCAGCACGTCAAGTGGGGCACCTCGCGCTTCTGGAACCCCACCGACTTCCTGTCCCCCCAGCGCAAGGATCCGCTGGCCGTCTTCGACGCGCGCACCGGCGCCTCCATGCTCAAGCTCCACGTCCCCTGGGAGGCCACGGGGTGGAACTTCTACGGCATCGCCATGCTGGACAACGCCGGGCCCGCCTCCACGCTGGGCCGCATCGGCGGCGCCGTCCGCGCCGAGGTGGTGCTGGGCGAGGCGGAGCTGGGTGCCAGCGCCGTGCTCCAGCGCGAGCGCAAGCCCCGCTTCGGGCTCGATCTCTCCTCCGCGCTCGGGCCGCTGGATGTCTACGCCGAGGCGGCCCTCAAGTCGGGCTCGGACACCCCGCTCTACCGGCTGCCCCAGGGCGTGTCGCTCCTGGAGTTGCTCGAGCAGTCCCAGGGCATCGAGATCCGCACCCTGGAGGATCTGCGCAAGCTGCCCGTGGAGAGCTACTTCCCGGACGGCCTCACCCCGCAGATCTCCGGCGGCGCCACCTACACCTTCGCCTACAACGAGAGCGACACCGCCACCGTGGGCGTCGAGTACTTCTACAACTCGACGGGCTACTCCGAGGCCTACGCCTACCCCTACCTGATCGCCCAGGGCGCCTATCAGCCGTTCTACGTGGGCAAGCACTACGGCGCCTTCTATGCCGTGCTCGTGGGGCCGGGCTCCTGGGAGAAGACGTCCTTCATCCTGTCCAACCTCGGCAACCTCTCGGACATGTCCTTCACCAGCCGGCTGGACGTGCTCCACCGCGCGCTCTCGTACCTGAGCATCGAGGCCTACGTCGCCGCCAACTACGGCAACAAGGGCGGCGAGTTCCGCTTCGCTCTGGACTCCGGGCCGTTCCAGGTCAACGGCCGGCCCCTGCTGCCCGCCCCCACCGTGCAGGTGGGCGGCGGCCTGCGCATCAACCTCTGAGGCTCGCCCGGGGCCGCGCCCGCCTCAGCGGGAGAGCGGGCGCCCGGCCGCTCGCCCCAGTGCCGCGGCGTCCCGTGATGAACAGCTTCCTGGGCGATGACTCCATGGCTCGCCATCTCCCTCGGCCTGTGGCTCGGGCAGACGCCCCAGGTCACTCCTCCCCTGCCCCCGGACGCCGACACCCAGGATCCCGCCGCCGTCGAGCTGCGGGAGGCCTGGGAGCGGGCCCTGGAAGAGCGGGAGGCCACCGATGTGGGCCAGGGGCAGTCGGATGAGATCCAGATGCCCACGCTCGAGATCGGCACGCCGGAGTCACCCATCACCGTTCCCGTCGTCGAAGATCCCCTGGGCACAGGGGAGGACCTGGCGGCTCCCGGGATCGGCGGTGCCGGTACGGACGTCACTCCCGCTGCCGAGGCCATCGCTGCCGAGGCCACCGCTGCCGAGGCCGCGCCGCAGCCCCAGAGCGAGGTGGCGCGGCTGCGCGCCCAGGTCGAGGAGCTCCAGACCCAGCTTGAAGCCCTGCAGGAGGAGAGCACAGCCAGCACCGAGCGCCTCCAGCAGGAGCTCACCGGCATGGAGGAGCGCGCCCAGGAGCTGGAGCGCCTGCGCGAGGAGCGCCTGGAGCTGCTGGAGCGCGCGGTGACGTGGATGCTCGCCGCCGACCAGGCGCTCGCCGTGGGCGAGCTGGACGTGGGGGACGCGCTGGCTCAGGTGGACATTGCCCTGACGGACGTCCTCCAGAACGCCTCGGACGCCGGGAGCGGGCAGACGGTGCTGCTCGTCGAGAACGCCCGCACCCGGATTGCCTTCGTGGCCGAGGCCGTGGGCCGCAGGGACGTCCATCCCGCCCGCCTGGCCCTGTACATCGCCAGCCTGGAGCTCAGGGAGGCCCGCCGACAGGCCTTCGACCGGCCCGGCGCCTCCACCGTCCTGCCATGAGGTGAGGCCCCAGGCCGCCTCCCCGGCTCAGGGCTGCTCGCGGAAGATGAGCAGCCCGCGGGACGTCTCCGTCGTGTAGATGTAGCCGTCTCCCGCGACCGAGACATCGCTGAGCCCCTCGTAGAACGAGCCCCCGCGGTAGGAGTCCGTCTCCCGCCAGGTGTTGTAGTAGCCCGTCTGGAGCGGCTCATTGGGGTTGGACACGTCGAGGACGCGCAGGCCGTCCTGGTAGTGCGCCAGGTAGAGCTTCGTGCCCGAGAGCGCCAGCGCGCGGATGGAGATCTCCGGGCGGAGCTTGAACTGCGCCACCTGGGTGATGTTGTCCGCCGCGGTGACGTCCAGCACCCGCAGGGAGGCTCCCCAGAACTCTCCCGCCTCGAAGGCCAGCGTGCGGCTGCCGAAGGTGCCCACGGCCGCCGTACGGGTGGTGGCGTTGTCGTACACGTAGCGCCCCAGCAGCTTCGGCTTGGTCGGGTCGGTCACGTCCGAGACCGCCAGTCCATAGGACCAGTGGCTCACGTACAGCCGGCCGTTCTGGGCCAGGACGTCATACGGCCGATCCCCCACGCCCGGGTTGGACTGCTCGACGAAGTAGCGCTTGGCCACCGTGAGCTCCCGCGCGTGGGTCGCGTCGAAGACGATCACCTCGGCGTTCGGCTGGGGCGAGGCCGCGTACAGCCAGCTCCCGTCGAAGGCCAGCGCGCGCACGTCCACGGCCTCCGCCGGGAAGGACTTGAGCGACAGCGGCGCCTCCGGATTCGACACGTCGTAGAGCAGCACCCCACGCTTGGTGCTGGCGAGGTAGAGCGTCTGGTCGCGGACCACCGCCTGGTGCCAGGCGTCGCCCTCGGAAGGCTTGAGCTGCAGGGCCCGGCGCGGAGCCGCGGGGTTCGAGATGTCATAGATGTAGAGGCCCTCCTCGAGCGCCGAGATGTAGGCGTAGCCTCCCGCCACGAAGACATCCACCGGCACGCCATTGGTAGGGGCGACCTCCTGCGGGTCCGAGCGCGGCAGGGCGGTCTCCGAGACGAGCTGCACCCCGGAGCTCTCGGCCTCTCCCGCGCGGCGGACGATGCGCGTCGACTGGAACGTCCCCTCCAGATCCAGGGTGCCGTTGGTGCAGCGGCGGAACTGGCCCTCCACCTGTGTTGGCGAGGACGAGCGGCAGCCCGCGAAGAGGTACTTGCGCGGGAGCGGGCCCACGGAGGTCTCCACCTGCGTCTCGCTGGTCAGCAGGAAGAGCTCCGGCTCCACGCGCTTCTCGGAGATGGGCAGCCCGGAGATCTCCGCCGTCCCGATGTAGCGGGTGACACCGGGGGTCCTCTCGCCGTCGCTGAAGGTGAGCTCCATGTTCCAGATGCCGTCGGCCTGGATGGCACCCAGGCCAGACCGATCGCATGAGGACAGGTCCAGCTTCTCCAGCTCACAGTCCTTGCGGACCTCGGACTCGTTCTTTTCACACCCTGCCAGCAGCAGCAGGGCACCAGTGAACACTACAAGGGGGCGGATCATAGCCCCTTCCATACCGGGAGGCACGCCGGGACGAAAGTCCTACCGGGTGGGTGACTCGCGGCGCCCCCGGACGTGCAGAGCTGAGCAGAACCCCACGTTAGACTTGTGCCTCCCACTCCCCAGAGCGAGCCTCCATACCTACGTACGCTCCGTCGCTCGTCCCTCAAGGCCCCGAGGTCGTATCCGTGAACCGACGCACCGCCATTGCCGCCGCGCTCGTGCTGCTGTTGCTCCCAGGCGCCGCGCTTGCCCAGGTCTTCGTCTATCCCCGCCGCGCCGACAGGAGCGCCGTCAACACCTTCGACTTCGAGTGGCGGCACGTGGACATCCTCGTCGGCCCCGCCGCCAAGGGTGAGGCGGACCGCCCCGCCAAGACGGATCCCCTGCCCCCGGGAGTCCCAGGGGGCCCCATCCCCTCGGCGCCCACCGCGCCCCCGGACGTGAGCGTCACCTCACGGCCGGGCACCGCGCCGCCCCCGGAGACACGGCAGGAGATCAGCAGCCCACCCGCGGATGGGGTGCAGGTGGCGACGGGAGCCCCTGACGGGGGGACGCCCGCCCCTGACGGCGGCATGATGGCCTCGGGGACGACGCTCCCCGTCACGGAGCTGCTCGCGGCCACGGCCCTCGACGGGGGCACGGGCGCGGACGGCGGGTCCGGGCTCGCGCTGGGCGCCACGGATGCGGGCCCCAAGTACGCCACCTCCCTGGGGGCGGCCACCGGCGGCGTGCGCTTCTACTTCTACGAGCGTGAGCGCCAGGTCGCCGAGCGCGCCGCTCCGGTCATCGAGGAGGCGTACCGCTACCTGGTGGAGAAGTTCCAGTACGTCCCCACCGAGACCTTCCCCTACATCCTCTACAACAGCTACCAGGAGTTCCTGCAGACCAACATCTTCGCCGTGTCGGAGGGGACGCTCGGCGTCACCAGCACGGAGGATCTGAAGCTCTCCCTGCCGTACCTGGGGGATCACCGCCTCTTCGAGGAGATCAGCACCCACGAGCTGGCGCACCAGTTCACCATCCAGAAGGTCCGCACCGTGTCGGAGACGAACAAGACGTTCGGGGATCCGCTCCAGGCCATGCCGCTGTGGTTCATCGAAGGCCTGGCCGAGTTCTACGCCAAGCGCGGCCTGGATCCCGAGGCGGAGATGCTCGTGCGGGATCTGATGGTGAACCCGGATCTGATGAGGGGCTACGCCTTCCTCGACTTCTTCTCTCCCGGGCCGTACGGCTACCTGTGGATCTACAAGGTGGGCCAGGTGCGCGTGGCCTTCCTGGAGGCGGAGTACGGCGAGGGCTTCATCCAGCGGGTGCTGAACGAGTCTCCCCGGCTGATCGGCGGGGGCGCCAAGGACTCCCCGTCCCTCAAGTTCGAGGACCTGCTGCAGAAGCTCACCGGAGATGATCCGAAGAAGATCTCCTCCCGCTTCGAGAACTGGATGAAGCGGCGCGCCTTCAAGGAGTACCTGAGCTCGGAGCAGTCGGCGCCGGCGCTGGAGCTGATGGAGGAGCGCGCCGGCATCACCACCGCGATGAACAGCGCGCCAGACGGGCGGGTGATCATGTACCGCACCATCAACCCGGAGACGGGCGAGAGCCGGCTGTACCTGGCGGATCCGCAGGCGCCGGGCAGCCAGCTCAAGGTGGTGGGTGACGGAGTGCCCGGAGCCGAGTCCCTGCACCCCATCTTCGGGCGCAACTTCGCGCTGGCCAAGGACCGGCTGGCCTACGTGGCGGAGGTGAACGCGCGGGACGTGATCTACGTGCAGGGCTACACGTACACCTCCGAGCAGCGCACGAGCGACGAGCTGGTGCGGCGCGACGCCATCCGCACCGGCTACCAGCGCCAGACGAGCTTCAACGTGGATCTGGATCTGGGAGAGCGCACCGCATACCGGGTCGGCCAGCACGGGCTGCTGGGGATCCCCGCGGTGGCCTTCTCGCCGGACGGCAAGTGGCTGGCCTTCATCGGCATCAACGATGCGGGCATCCGGGACGTGTACACGCTCAACCTGGAAGAGGGCGAGGACGCCAAACCCCGGAAGCTCACCGACGACATCTTCGCCGAGCGGCAGATCACCTGGGGCCCCAGTGGCATCATCTACACCTCGGACGCCACCTCGCACCGCCTCTACAACCTCTTCCGCGTGAAGCCGGACGCGCCGAGCGCGCCCGAGCGCCTCACCAGCGAGGCGCGAGACCACTCGGATCCGGCGGCCCTGCCAGACGGCCGCATCTTCTTCGTGACCTGGAACAAGAGCAGCTCGGACCTGCACGAGCTGCTGCCGGACGGCTCCATCGTGCGGCGCACGGATCTCACCACCGGCGTCTTCGAGCCGGGCCCTGGCCCCGAGGGCAGCATGTGGGTGCTGTTCCACCAGTCCGGCGAGCGGCGGCCCTCGCTGCTGCGCGCGCCGAAGATGCTGAGCCTGCCCACGGATCCCTCGCCGCCGGCCGAGCCTCCCCCGCCGCTGGCGTTCCGGCCGCTGACCAACGCCGAGCCGTACCGCTCCTTCGCGCGGCAGAACCTGGAGGTGGGCCCCATCTTCGGCTTCGCTGGCGCGGGGAGCGGCGGCTTCTTCGGCCAGGTCTTCGCCATGGCCAGCGACCGGCTGAAGAACCACGCGCTGCTGCTCAACCTGGCCATCTACGGCTCGTTCGAGCTGACCGACGGCGTGCTGCTCTACGTCAACCAGGAGAAGCGCACGACGTGGGGCATGGGCCTGTTCCAGTCCCTGCGCTTCCGGCTGGACGAGAGCTTCGCGGGGCAGGGCGTCTCCTTCTTCTCCGGAGAGCGCTACTTCGGCGCGCTGGGCAGCCTGCGCTACCCGCTCAGCACCTTCCTCTACCTGCAGGGAGATCTGACGGTGGGCGGCACCTCGTACTTCATCGACTCGTACGCCGCGTTCCGCCTGAACAACCCCTCGTTCAACAACTCGGGACAGGACCTGTACACCCCGTGGCTCGCCGCCAACGACGAGATGCGCTTCCAGACGGAGCTGACCGGCCAGATCGGCTACAACACCATCCGCTACCACTACGCCACCGGCCCGCTCTCCGGCAGCTCGGCGCTGCTGGAGGCCTCGGTGGGGGTGCAGCCCTTCAATGACGAGGCCTACAGCAACCTCCGGCTGGATCTGGAGCGCTACTTCCCCATCTACGGCCGCAGCAACATCTTCATCCGCGCCGCCGGCGGCACCACCTTCGGCGGCCGCTACGCCCGCTCCTACTTCCTCTCCAGCTTCGACACGCTGCGCGGTGTGAACTTCGGCGACGAGGACTGGCTGCTCGGCCGCCACTTCGCCTACTCCACGCTGGAGCTGCAGGTGCCGCTCAATGAGATCGTCCGGGTCGCCTTCCTCAGCGACCTGGAGGCCATCGCCGGCCTGGATGTGGGCGGCGTGGGCAACTCGGGGCGGCGGATGTGGGATCACCGGACGCTGGACTTCGCCCTGGGCTTCAACCTCTCCCTGGGGCCATTGCTCATGCGCCTGCACTTCGCGAGGCCGGTGGACATCGGCGCCGAGGCCGGCAAGCCCGATCCCGGCTGGGTGACCAACTTCTCCATCGGCATCGCCGGCCTCAACGGCTTCTTCGACCAGCGCGGCGAGGGGGACGTACGGCCTCCCAGAATGGCCCCCAATGGCTACGTGGGGGGAGGCGCTCGGCCAGGGCTATAAGTAAAACCAGGATTTCTTGAAATCCGGGGCGCGCCGGGCGCCCCGGCTCCAGAAGCGGGATCCCGCCGCGGGATCAGCCTGCGCTTCTGCTTGTCTTGAGCCAGCGGCCCGGCACAGGCTCCTGCGTGTAAGCTGCAAAGCGCACCCATGATGGTCCAATGCCCACATTGCCAGCACGGCCACGAGCTCGTGGCAGCGGCGGGAAGGCATTCCCTGAGGTGCACCTCCTGCCGCCGCACGTTCCAGCCCGGTGGGCGGCCCGAGGTGACCGAGCGCACCTCGCCGAGCGAGCGTACGGATCTCTCGGCGCTCCTGGGCGAGCCGGAGCGGAGCAAGGCCGCAGCCGTGGACAGGACGACCCTCATCGTCCCGTTCCCGGAGCCGGCCCCTGGGCGGCCGGACTCCCGCAACCGGACCAGCGAGCGCAAGGCCCTGTCTGCCGCGGAGCCGCCAGAGCGCAGGGCCAGCGCGAAGAGCGCCCCGACTCCCACTCCCGCCTCGCAAGCCTCGGAGGATCAGGCGCCGCAGGATGAGGACATCCTCCCCACGACCCGCATCAACCTGGCAGGGCCCCTCCCGCAGGCGGAGAGGCCGCCGCGGATCCCTCCCGACGAGCGCACGGTGCTGGTGCAGCTCTCCGCGGTGACCCCTGCCGCCGCGCCCCCCGTGGACGAGGGGGTGACCGGCCGTGGCACTCCGGAGGCCGTGGACGAGGTGGTGACCGACCGCAGCCTTCCGGTTGCTCAAGAGAAGGCGGAGACGCCGTCCCCTCCCCCTGTCACCGCCTCCAGGAAGGCGCTCGCGTCCCGTCGGCCGCCGGCGCCGCGCCAGGGAGCCGGCTCCCCCGAGGGGACGAACTCCCGGAGCACCTTGCCTGCTTGGAGCTCCACGCTCCCGGCCCTGGCGGCGATCACCGAGCAGGAGGACGAAACCTCACCCCACCTCTCGGACACGAACTCTCTCCAAGAGGGCAGGAAGGTGGGGGGCTACCAGCTCCTCCGGAAGCTTGGCGCCGGCAGCATGGGGACGGTGTGGCTGGCGCGCCAGCTCTCGCTCGATCGGGACGTGGCCCTCAAGATCCTCCGGCCGAGCTACGCCGAGGATCCGCAGTTCGTCTACCGCTTCACCCAGGAGGCCTTCGCCGCGGCCCAGCTCGTCCACCACAACATCGTGCAGATCTACGACTGCGGCTCGGAGAAGAAGGTCCACTTCTTCAGCATGGAGTATGTGGACGCCGAGAGCCTGCAGTCGCTCGTCAACCGCGAGGGCCGGCTGGATCCGGAGGTGGCCGCCGGCTACGTGCTGCAGGCTGCGCGAGGGCTCAAGTTCGCCCATGATCGGGGCATGGTTCACCGGGACATCAAGCCGGAGAACCTGCTGCTCAACCACAACGGCATCGTGAAGGTGGCGGATCTGGGCCTGGTCAAGCGCGCCCGCCGGGCCCCGCCGCGACCGGACTCCGATGACGCGGCGACCGAGGAGCACTCGTCCTCGAACCCCATGGCCACCGGGCCCATGGAGTCCACCATGGGGACGCCGGCGTACATGTCTCCAGAGCAGGTGGAGAACTCCTCGCAGGTGGATGCCCGCGCGGACATCTACTCGCTGGGGTGCACGTTCTATCACCTGCTCACGGGCCGCCCGCCCTTCATCTCCGAGTCGCTGCCTGCACTCATGGGCATGCACGTCCTGGAGCCGCCCGTCCCGCCGGAGGAGCGCGTCCGGCGGGTGCCCCAGGCCCTCTCGGACATGGTGCTGCGGATGCTGGCGAAGGCGCCCGAGGAGCGGTTCCAGAGCATGGGCGAGCTCATCCGCGAGCTCGAGGGCTTCCTCGGGATCGAGGGCGCGGCCTCCTTCTCTCCACGGGAAGAGCACGCCAACCTCCTGGAGCGCTGCGTGCAGGGGTTCAACCAGGCGCGCTGGGGGCGGAGGCGCCGGCGGCTGGTGCTGGGCTTCCTCGCCCTGAGCGCGTTGGCCTCGGGGCTCGCCGGGTGGCGGCTGAGTCCGCTCGTGGGGGCCGCCGTGTCCGCGTTCTCCGCCACCACGTGGATGGCCTCGTTCATCGTGCGTGGGCTGTTCCAGAAGGGGACGCTCTTCCTGCGCTTCCGGCAGTTCATCTTCCAGGCCCCGCTCCTCACCTGGCTGATGTGGCTGCTCATGCTGGGCGGCGCGGGGTATGGCATCTACCACTACGGGCTGCTCGGGCACGCCTCCTTCCTGCTCGCGGGGGCGCTGGTGTGCGCCATCGGCTTCTACGTGGTGGTGGATAGCCCGGTGGAGGACGAGCGCAGGCCCTTCGTGGACGAGGTGGAGCAGATGCTGCGCACCATGCGCCTGCGCGGGCTGGAGGAGAGCTCGCTCCGCCAGTTCGTATGCAAATACAGCGGCGAGCAGTGGGAGGCCTTCTACGAGGCGCTCTTCGGCTACGACGCGAAGCTGGTGGCGCGCGAGAAGTGGGGCCGCAACGACCGGGGCTTCATCCGCAAGAAGCACTCCGCCTGGAGGGAGCCGCTCATCCGCGGGATGGACGCCCTGGAGCACGCCCGGCAGCACCGGCGCGAGCGGCGGCAGCTGCGGATGCTCGAGCGCAAGAAGGTGAAGGCCGAGCTAGGCGCCACCCCCGCCCCGTCCGCGTGAGCGCTCGCCGCGCCGCGTGCCCCGGCGCTCAGGACTGAGCGGCCACGAGCGCCGCGTTGGCGCGGGCCAGGGGCCCTCCATCGGCCTTGGGGATGCGCTCGAAGTCGCCCCGGAGCGCCTTGAGGGCGAACTTCTCCAGATCGATCTCCCGGCGCGTCCGTACTCCACCCACCGCGCGCACCAGCTCGCCCAGGGGCCCGAAGCCGAACAGGCCGTGCTGGAGCAACAGCCCCACGGCCACCCCGCCGAGGATCCGCCAGCGGCCTCCATCCATCCGGGCCGCCCCCAGCCCCAGCAGCGCCAGCAGCGCCCCCACCACCGTCACCGCCCGGTTGATGTCCCACTCCCGCTCCAGCTTCACGAGGTAGCGGGAGATCTCCGCCCGATCCTGCTGCGCCATGTGACGCACGCAGCGCTCCACCCGCTCGTCGATGCGCCGATTCACCTCTTGGGTCGCGTGCGAGCGCACTGCGTCGGTCGATGTCTGGTTCCAGGACTCCATGGAGGCTCCCTCACTGTCGAAGGCAGATCCTTCTTCCAAAGATAGGGGCAGAACCGGGCCGCTGCCGCCGCTGCTGCCCACCTGCTCCGCCGTTCCCCCTACCGAAGAGCAGGCAGGCTTCCGAGCGCCACGCTCCCACTCCCCCCGCGAGGCAGCGCCCGGCTCCTTCCAGGGAGGGAAAATCGTGTCGCAGACATCCCGCCGGATTCGCCCGGGAGGACACGAGGCTGCCCCAGGTGTGAGGGCCCGCTCGCATTCTCAGCCCCCCTGCGCTCACTCCCCTCTCAGGAGCAACCGGCGAAGGCCTCGCACACCAGGGCATGCCCCTTGCTGACCGATCGCTCCATGAGACTCTCGCGACTCTGCCTGCCTGCGCTCTTGATGCTCCTGGGCGCCTGCCAGATTGTCGACACGGGCGATGGACCTCCGCTCACCGGTGATACGCCTGCCGTGGAGACTGGCGATCCTCCTCCGACGACCGATCCGCCCGTCCCACCACCGCCACCGCCTCCACCGCCGCCGCCGCCACGGCCGCCTCCTCCACCGCCGCCGCCTCCTCCACCGCCGCCACCCCCTCCGCTCGTTCCCGAGCGGGAGCGACCCTTCGTGCTGCCGCCGGTGCAGACGTCCGTGCCGGAGTACGAGCTGATCATGCCCCCCGAGGTGCTGGAGAAGTTCTACGCCGATCCGTTGACTCCAGAGCAGGACGCCCGCTTCAAGGCGGGCGGCGTCACCTACAACGTGAAGGTCCGCCTGCGGGGTGCCTCAGCGCGCACCTTCCCGAAGAAGAGCTGGAACGTGAGCTTCCCCAAGGGCGCGCGTTTCGAGGGCCGCACCTCGCTCAACCTGGTGGCCGAGTACGCCGATGCCACGCTGCTGGTGGAGAAGATCTCCTATGACGTGCTGGCCGCCATGCGCGTGCCCGCCCCGCGGGCGAAGTTCGTCCGCGTGAAGGTGAACGGCCAGTACGAGGGGCCGTTCCTCGACATCGAGCAGGTGAACAAGTCCTTCCTCGCCGCCCACGACTTCGCCGATGACGACGCCACCCTCTACCGGTGCGGCTGGAAGGACTGCGAGTTCAAGACGTGGAAGGTGCCCTACCAGGGCAACTGGGCCAAGAAGACGAACGAGCGCGAGCCGGACACCGAGCTGCACGCGATGCTGGAGCTCATCAACCACACCCCCGAGCCCCGCTTCGCGAGCACCCTGGAGGAGCACCTGGAGGTGGAGTGGCTGCTGCGCTCCATGGTGATGGACGCGCTGATGTCCAACGACTACGTGGAGGACTCGGAGAGCTACTTCATCCACGACGAGAAGACACAGCGCTGGGTGTACGTGCCGTGGGATCTCAACAACGTGGACGCGCGCTGGTGGTACCCGATCCCCGTCGACCAGGCTCGGCCCGTCGTGAAACACCCGCTCTTCCCCTTCACGCTCACCGACGGGTGGACGCAGATCATGTATGAGCGGCGCAAGGACGAATACCCGGGCTACCTGCCAGTGTTCTCCAACCTGGGCACCCGCGTGGTGCTGAACCCCAGGCTGCACGCGCGGCTGGTGGCCCACCTCCACAAGGCCCTGGACGAGTTCTTCAAGCCGGAGGCGATGCACCCGTATATCGAGGAGTTGCACGCGCTGGTGGATCCGCACATGCGCAATGATCCGTACATGAGCTACGAGCGGTTCCGCGCGGGCGCCGCCTTCCTGCGGCGCTATGTCACCGAGCGGCGCAAGTTCGTGCTGGAGGAGCTGAAGCGGTACGCCGAGCGCGAGCCCGGCCTCGTCCTCGAGGAGTTCGACCCGCGCGAGGGCTTCCTCGTCCTGGGCAACCGGGGCCGTGCGCCCGTGTCCCTGAAGGGGAAGACGCTGACCACGAACCTGCGCGTGAGCCTGGCCAGCCTGGTGAGCCGGCCCACGGGCACGGTGCTCCCGGACGTGACGCTCTCTCCGGGGGAGCGCCAGCGCTTCACCGCCTCGGAGCTGGGGTTGACGATCCCCGAGAAGGGGGAGATCGGCGTCTTCGACGGCGAGGGCGTGGTGGGCTTCTTCGATGTGCTCTTCTACGGCCCCCTCCCGGCCGGGCAGCGCTACGTGCGCGGCCCCAAGGGGTGGGAGGCACGCTGAGGCCCGCATGCAAGGAAGAGAGAGCCCGCGCATGAGGCCGAATGCCCCGAGCATCACGGCGAGGACGCCCATGAGCAGCACGACAGGCTCGGCCCGGGCAGCAGCATCGCGCCATCGGTGGTCAGCAGCAGCGTGCCGCCCTTGACCGCCATCACGTCGTTCACGTCTCGCGTGGGCAGGTGCACCGCGCGCCTGCTCCCGTCCGCGCCCACCCGCACCGAGGGCATGCCCAGGCCCCCCACCCAGATCTCGTCTCCCACGGCCTTCAGGGCCCGCAGCGGCACCCACTGGCCCTCCAGCCCCGGCACCTGAGACGCCCGGCCGTCCCTCACCGCGTACACCCCGTTGGCGTAGGTGCCCACCCACACCGAGTCCCCCCGCGGCAGCAGCGCCGTCACCCAGCCACCGCGGTAGCCCTCGGCCGCGCCGAGCTGCACGCCTCGCTGATCCTCGAAGCGGTACAGGCCATCCATCCCTCCCGCCCACAGCGTCTTCCCCTGCCACGCCACCGCGAAGAACTTGCCCGCCTCCACCCCGGACTGGAGATCCACCCGGCGCACCTGCGTCCCCTCGGAGGCCACCAGCAGCCCGCGGCTCGTCGCCACCGCCAGCCCCTCCGGCCCCACCGCGAGATCGTGCACGCTCGCCTCGTGGATCCGCTCGACGCGCAGCCCCTTGCCCGAGCGGCTCAGGCGCAGCAGCCCCGCCTCGGTGCCCACCCAGAGCGCCCCGTCATGGGCCGCCAGCGCGTTCACCTGCGCCTCGCGCGCGCCGAGCTCCAGCGGCACGGGCTCGGCCTTCCCATCCACCCAGCGCCACAGCCCGGAGTCGAAGCTCCCCAGGTACACCTCTCCCTCGAAGCGGGCCGCGGCCATCATCGCCCTCGAGCCCGTGGGGAGGGGCTGCGGAGCCAGCGCCACGTACCGGTCACGCCCCTTCTGCAGGAAGCGCCCGCTGCCGCTCAGCACCTCCACCCCGCCCGCTCCCGGCGCGAGCGAGAGCACGTGCGAGTGCGGGAACCGCGTGCGCACCGCGCGCCCGCCCGTCACCCGCCACAGCCCGTTGTACGCCGTGCCCACCACCACGTCGCGCCCGTCGAAGGCGAGGCCCGTCACGTACACGCTGCCCACGTCCAGCTTGCTGCGCTCCAGCCTCTCCCCTCGCAGCTCATGCAGCCCCTCACCCAGCACGCCCACCAGCACCGCGCCGTCCGCCTGCTTCACGAGCCCCGTCACCGGGTGGCTGGGGAAGGAACCCACCCTGCGCGCCGTGCAGCGCCCCGTCTCCCCGGGACAGCTCAGGTGGACGAGCTCCCCGCCCTGCGTGCCGAAGAGCACGGCTCCGCCCTCCAGCGGCAGCACCGCCGACAGCGCCAGCGAGCCGAGCGGCACCTCGGCGTGCGGGAAGCTCAGCGCCCGCCCCGCCACCGTGAGCCGCACCTCCGTCCCCGCGAGCCGCAGCCCCTGGCCCTCCACCCACATTGCCGGCAGCTCGCTGTCGGGCGCGAGCCGGGACACCCCCGCCGGCGCCTCATCCTCCACCATCGCTCGCAGGGCGCCGCCTTCCCAGGTGAAGGCCAGGTGAACCGTGTTGCCCGCCCGGTCCCGCGCCACCACCGTGAAGGCCCCAGGCAGCTCCGCCAGCGGCATCATCCACTCGCCCGCCAGCGCGCTGAGCGTCCGCGTCCACCCGTCGGCGCCCTCCAGCCGCACGCCGCCGAGCTCCTGCCCCGCCTCCGCCGACGTCACCCGCAGCACCCCGCGCCCGGTGTCCGCCTCCACCGCGACCGCTGGGCCCGCGTCATCCAGCCGGTACCACGCCCGCTCCTGCCGGACGCGACCATCGGAGTAGCGCTTGAACACCTCCACCGCGTAGAGCCGGTCCGTCCACCCGCGCGGCACGAGGAAGCGATCCAGGAACACGCCTTCCCGCGCGTCGTACACCAGGCGCCGGGCCTCGCCGAACGGGTACCAGGCCGTCACCTCCTCCAGCCCCGGCTCCACCCGAGCGGTGAGCAGCGGATCGCCCGGCTTGATGGAGTCCAGGCTCAGCTCGGGCGAGGAGACCTGCAACGCCGTGAAGGCCGTGGGGATGCCCTCCTTCAGGCTCGCCTCGATGATCATCTTCTTCAGCTCCGAGTCCGGCGATCGCTTGTACGCGGCCATCCACGTCTCGAGCTGGCGCTCGAAGTAGCCTCTGCGCACCGCGCGGCCCTCTGGGGACTCCGGAGCGCGGAGGGTCAGCGGCACCTGCTGGCCCACCTGTCGGCCCGCGATGTGCGCCGCCACCTCCAGCGGAGCCTCGGAGGTGCTCCGGAAGAAGAGGCGCAGCAGGCCGCCCTCGGCCACGCGCCGGCTCGAGCTCCCCATCGGCTCCACGCCGCTGCCGTCCTGCGTCAGCCCCGTCACCTCGAGCACCGGCAGCACCAGCTCGTCGGCCTGGGCGCGCAGCTTCGCCATGGCCTCCACCTCGGGATCGAAGATCCGGGCGGACAGCGGCACCTGGCCTTCCAGGTGGGCACGCTCGTGCGCGTCGGCAAGGAAGATGAAGGAGGGCATCAGCGGAAGGATCTGCTCCAAGCCCGCGAGCTGCAGATCCGTCACGCCCACGCAGAGCACCTCCGGTGCGGGGCAGTGCGCGGCGTCCATCGCCCGAGCAAAGGTGGCGCCGTGCGTGGCGTGGCCCACCGTGCCATCCAGGAGCGCCTGCACCGCCGTCACCGCGTCTCCCGACATCCGCTGCTCCCGGACGGTGCTGCCCACCGCGAACAGGCGCACCGGCGCGGAGGACTGATCCTGCAGGCGATCCACCAGCGCCTCGAGCGCCGCCCGGCGCCGCCGCATGGAGAAGGACGCGTCCACGTACAGGTGCAGCTCCTTGTAAGGAGCGCGCCACGCCCCAGCGTCATTGAGGGAGATGCGCAGGGCCACCGCGTGGCCGCCGTCCTCCAGGCGCACGGCGTCCGCGCCGTAGGACAGCGGGGCTCCGCGCTCACTCCACCACACCTCGACGGGCTTGTCGGTGGTGAAGGCCAGCCGCGTGCCGCGCTCGGAGCGGCCGAACTGCGCGAACCGCGCCCCCTCCACCCCCACGTCCGCCAACGGCTCCTCCGTCTGCACGTCCACCACCACCGTGGAGACTGCCCTGCCCTGCCCCAGGAAGCGGTCCACCGCCAGCGCCACCTGGCTGCGCCCCATCTCCCGCGCCACGGGCACCCGCAGTGTCACCTCCACCCGCTGCGTGGAGCCCGCCTCCACCGGGTACACCGAGAAGCGCTGCACACCGGCCTCCGTCTTGAGGATCGCCGTCGCCCGGCCCTCCTCCGCGGCCTTGGCGTGCGCCGCCTCCGCCTCGCCCTTCTCCTTCAGCTCGGAGGCCAGAAAGCGGTCCCCCTGCCAGAAGCCGAAGGACATCACCGTGGCGCCCTCGGGCAGGTGGAGCTGGTAGTCCGCCTGGCCCAGCTCCGGGCCGTCGTTGTGGAACACCTGGACGAGGCGGACCTCCGCGTCCTCGCCCCGCACGTCCACGTGCAGGGACTGGCTCACGAGCGGGAGCTGTCGGGCCTCGGTGAAGAGGCCGGCCTTGCGGTCGTCCTGCGCACGAGCGGGGAGAGAGAGGAGGAGCAGCGAGAGGAGAAAGAGGAGGCAACGAGCGGGATTCATGGCGGTGGCTCGGTCAGGCGTGGAAGGGCGAGGCGGGGATCAGAAGGTGACGCGGAGGGGCATGGAGGCAGGCACGCACTCAGCGAGGGCGTAGCGCTGGGTGCCCCCCTGGCCTTGCGTAAGGGAGAGCTGCAGGTGGAGCGCATCGTCTCCGTGGCGAGCCACCGGCGGCTGCGCCAGGGAGAGGCCCGGCGGGAGCTCCACCTGGAGGCCACAGCGGGCGGAGGCGCCGCTCCCCTCGCGGAAGGGCACCACCTGCAGGCCCCCCTGCGTGAGGCGTTCACCCGGGGCCAGGGGCATCACGGCCAGCGCGGGGAAGCGGGAGGGATCCTCGCTCTTCGTCGGCGCCAGGGCGGTCAGCATCGCGCGGGCCAGCCCCTTCTCCCCCGCCCGCACCCGGCCGATGTGCTGGTAGCTGCCCTCGGTGGCATAGGCGAGCTTCCGGAAGAGCTTGACGCCCTCACTGTCCAGCGAGCGGCAGCCGATGGCGTTGATGACGATGCGCTTGCCCACGGCCTCTTCGATGAGGGCCTCGGGCTTCGGCCGATCCGGGTAGTCCAGGTGGGGCGGCGCGTCGGCGATGATGAACACCTGCCGCTCGGTGTCCGGCCCCATGTCCCAGGACAGCTCTCGCAGCGCGGCGGTGATGCCGGCGAGCACATCCTCGGGCGTGTCCCCGCCGCCGTCCGCCGTGAGCGTGCCGAGGAAGCTGTAGCTCACCTCCACGTCCTCGCTCAGCGGGGACACCCGCGTCAGGTAGGCGTCTCCCTTGTCCTTGTAGGCCACCACGCCCACGCGGACGCGCTCGTTGGGGCGCGCCGTGCGCAGGGCCTCCGTGAGCTCGCGGACGCGCTCCTTGGCTTCACGGATCTCCCCGGACATGGAGCCGGTGGTGTCAAGGAGGAAGACGAGATCGAGGTGCGCACGGGCCGACAGGGGCCAGAGCGCGAGGAGGACGGCGGCGAGGAGGAGTTGAGGGCGCATGGACACGGAGGGGGTAGGTTTCCCAGGGGCTACAGCAGGAAACGGACCAGCCCTCCGGCCACCTGGGAGGCCCTGGCTCGTGGCCGCTGGCCCGCACGTGCCGTGTCGGCGGGTCCACATGGCCCCGTGTCTTTACAGGGGTGAGGCGTCAGCCCTGCTTGACAGGCTGGATCCCGCGACCTGAGCATCCGAGGTAACCATGTCCGCGACTTCCCAGAACGAGCCGGTCATCTTCAGTCAGCTGTTGGAGGCGCTGGTGATGCACGCCATGCGGGGCAAGCTCGATCCGGATGCCGTGCGGCGCATCGAGGCCGCGGGGTTGGACCTGAGCCGTCCCCTGCTCGTCGCCTACCCCCTCTCCGTCTGGTACGACGTCGTCCAAGCCTGCGCGCAGCTGCTCTACCCGGAGCAGCCTCGCAACGAGGCCCTGTACGCCACGGGGCGGAAGACGGCGGACGGCTACGTCCACACGACGATAGGCAAGGCGTTGTTCTCGGGGCTGCGCAAGCTGGGCTGGCAGCGGGCGCTCGGGCAGATGGCGCGCTCGCTGAGGACGGGCTGCAACTTCCTGGCATCCCAGGCTCACGAGCTGCCCAATGGCGATCTCGAGATCGTCCTGGAGATCCTGCCCGAGTTCCTGCCCGCCCTGGGTGGCCACCCCGGCATCGATCCGAGCTTCATGCGCGGGTTCCTGGATGCGTCGGCGGAGCTCATCCGAGGGCCGAACAGCCCGCGCTTCGCGCTCACCGCCACCGAGCCCGATGCCCGCCGCGCCACCTTCCTCCTGCGAGAGAAGAGCTGAGGCTCACGGGCGCTCGCGGACCACCAGCCGCCTGCGGGAGGTGAGGCCCCGGTCATCCGTGACGAGGATCTCGTGCGTGCCCGGCGCGGGCGTCCACCACAGCCGCTCGTCCGGGCGGGCCCTGCCCAGGAACTTCCCGTTCACGAACCACGTCAGCTCCCGATCGTGCGCGGCCTCGGCCTCCAGCGGCACCTCCTGCTGCTCCGCGGAGACGCCGGGGATCAGGAGCGCGACCTGCCCCTCGGCGGGCGAGAGGATCGCCGGCGCCTGCCCGGCCCCGCCCGGCTCGCACCCGGGCGCGTACGCGGGAGGCGTGGGCAGGCTGCGGTGCTGCTCCGTCAACCAGCGCCGGATGCCCGAGGGCCACGTCAGGTACACGCGCGACTCCACCTCCCGGCCCGCCCGACACACCGGGCTCAATGCGAGCCCCGTCCTCGCGTCCACCTCCACCCGCTGGTGGTACGGACAGGGCTGCGTGGGCACCGCCGAGCGCCGCGCGAACACCTCCCGGCGCTCCTTGCACGCGTCCGTGGGCAGGTGCCCCGAGTACGCGCACACCTCCACCCGCGCCAGATCCGGCGGAGGCAGCGTGTCCTCCTTCACCGACGCGCGCCCGCGCTTCCCCACCGCCTCCAGCAGATCGAAGAGCAGCGGCCCGGCCGCGTCCGCGCCCACCAGGTGCACGCTGGGCGTGCTGTCGAAGTTGCCCAGCCACACCACCGCCGTGTGCCGCGGCCCCGAGCCCGCCGCCCACGCGTCCCGGTGCCCGAAGCTCGTCCCCGTCTTCCAGTGCACCTGCGCCGGCATGCCCGTGAGCCAGCGCCTCGCTGGAAAGTCCGGCCGATCCTTCAGCGACAGCGCCCGCCGGGTGAGCCACGCCGCTCCCGGGGAGAACAGCTCACGAGGCTCCGGCGGAGGCTTGCCATCCTCCAGCACCTTCAGCGGGCGTGAGCCGCCATTCCGCGCGAGCGCCACGTACACCCCGGCCAGCTCCAGCGGCGTCACCTCCAGGCCTCCCACCGCCGCGGACAGGCCGTAGTAGCCGGGCTCGGGCCGCAGGCTCTCGACGTGGGCCAGCCGCAGCGTGCCCAGGAAGCGCTCCACGCCGAGGCTCCGCAGCAGGTTCACGAAGGGGATGTTGAGCGACTGGGACAGCGCGTGCTCCAACCGCACCAGCCCCATGAAGCGCCCGTCGAAGTTGCGCGGCATGTAGCCGCCGTAGGCCTCGGGGATGTCCGAGACCAGGTGCTCGGGCAGCGCCACCCCGCGATCGATCCCCATCGCGTAGAGCAGCGGCTTGAGCGCCGAGCCAGGCGAGCGCGGCGTGTCGAAGCCGATGATCTGCCCGCCGTGCCGCGCGTCGAAGAAGTCGAAGCTGCCCACCAGCGCGCGCACCTCCGCGTGCTCGTGATCCACCACCACCGCCACCCCGTTGCGGATGCCCTGGCTCCCCAGCTCCCCCGCCGCGTCTCGCATGAGCCGCTCGGCCAGCCGCTGGGTGCCCGCATCCAGCGTGGTGCGCAGCCGCGAGAGCTCCGGCCGCTGTGCCCGCAACCACACCGCCGCGTGCGGCGCCTCCCGCGGGAAGGGCGTCAGCCCCCGCGGCACGGGCGTCCTCCGCACCTCGGCCAGCACCTCCTCGGAGGAGACCGCGGCCCCGGACGGCCCCAGCGGCAGCGCCCCCTCCTCCAGCAGCCGCCGCGCCACCTCATCCCTCGCCGCCTTCAGCCGCTCCGCGTTCTCCGGCGTGGGGAAGCGCCGGTTGGGGTTCTGCGGCACCGCCAGCAGCGTGGCGATCTCCGCCGGGCTCAGGTGCGTGGCCCGGTGCCCGAAGTACGCCAGCGCCGCCGCCTCCACCCCCTCCACGTTGCGCCCGTAGGGGACGAACTGGAGGTAGGCCGCCAGGATGTCCTCCTTGGACAGGCGCAGCTCGAGCTGCACTGCCCGGAAGGACTCGATGATCTTCGAGGTGAGCGTGCGCGGCCGGGGCTCCAGCACGCGCACGAGCTGCATGGTGAGCGTGGAGGCGCCGGACACGCGGCGCCCCTTCACCACGTTGGACACCACCGCGCGCGCCACCGCCAGCGGATCCACGCCCGGGTGCCACGCGAAGCGCTTGTCCTCCAGCGCGAACAAGGCCCGGAGGTAGGCCGGGTCGATGTCCTGGGAGCGCGTGAGCACCCGCCACCGCTCGTCCGGCGCGAGGAAGACGTGCGCCGGCGTGCCGTCCTGGTACTCGATGACGACCGAGTGCGTCGCCGACAGCCGCTCCGGCAGCGGCACCCACCACGCCGCCGCCAGCCCCGCCCCACTCAGGGCTAGGAGGAGCAGCAGCCCCACGGCGAGCCGTCTCTTCGTGATGCGTGGCAGGCGCATGGGGTGGGTTACAGCAGGTAGTCCTTCCAAGGGCCGGACACCACCACCTGCTGACCGCCCTCGCGCGCCCAGATGCGGGGATCGTACATCGCCTCCGCCTCCACCGGGGGCAGGGTGAACTTGCCCGCCGTCACCGCGCGCACCGCGTAGACGACCTTCTTCGACTCGCCCGACTGCAGGCTGCCGAAGACCTCCATCCGGTCGTCCCGGATGTTCACGTAGTCCGGGGCCCACAGCGACTCGGCGTCCACCCACTCCACGCTGCCGCCGCGCCCCAGCCGAGCGTTCTCGATCTCCCAGCCGGCCGGCAGCCGATCCACCAGGGCGATGTTCTGGATCCGCTCGCCGGTATGGTTCCTGATCTCCACCTCCACGTAGATCAGGTCCGCCAGGCCCACGGCCTCGCCCGGGCTGATGGTCGCGCCGTCGAGCTTCCGGTAGGTGCGGCTGATCGTCAGCCCCTCCCCACCCGTCCTGACCTGGCTGCCCGAGCGCACGCCGTCGCTATTGAGGATGAGGTAGAGCTTGCCCTCGCTCTTGTCCTTCAGCTCCAGCGTGAGGCCCTTGCGCTCGCTGGCGCGGGCCAGCGCCCACGTCCGATCCGAGGCTCGCGCCGACTTCGAGTCCCTCACCTGCGACGCCACCTCCTTGCCGTCCACCATGAGCGTGGGCGGCGTGAAGCTGGAGGCCGCGCCGGTGACGCGCTTGCCCAGGCCCGTGATGCTCCAAACCAGCTCCTGCGTGGTGTACCAGCCGCTCGAGCGTCCGATGAGCGACTGGGCCACCTGCTGCGCCAGCGGCTCGCCCGCCGGATCCGCGCCGAACAGATCCTGGAAGGTGCTCAGCATCATCCCGCGGCGGCGGCGATCCGAGTAGAAGGACCAGGAGTTGCGCCGCTCGTCGGTGATGGGCGAGAGGTCCGGGCTCTTCAGCTCCCGCTCGTAGCGCCGATCCCCCGCCAGGTAGAGCGCGGCCTTGAGCATGTGCTCCTGCTCGCGATCCTCACCGTCGAGCGTCTTCTTCTTCGCCATCGCGTCGATGAGGTTCTGCACCCGCGCCTTGCGGCCCTTGCCGGCCATGGCCAGCACGTAGTGCATGTACGGCTCGGCCGACCCGCCATGGTAGCCCTCCTGGACGGCGCCGCCCTCCGTGCGGGTGAGCTCGCGACCCAGCCAGTCCAGGGCGTTGTCCAGGCGGTCCTGCGGGACGGGGTACTTGAGCTTCTGCGCGTCCAGCAGCATGTGCGTGGCGTAGGCGGTGCCCCAGGCCACGGGGTGGGTGTCGCCCGGCCAGTAGGCGAAGCCGCCCGAGGGCGTCTGCATGGAGAGCACGCGGTTGACGCCCGCCATCACCATGTCCTCCACCTTCTTGTCCCCCGTCAGCGTCGGATCCACGCTGTCGATCAGCTGCGAGACGAAGAGCAGCGGACGCGTGGAGGACGTCGTCTGCTCGATGCAGCCGTGCGGGTAGCGGATGAGGTAGCTCAGGTGCTGCAGGGACTCGGCATACGGGTTGGTGGTGACCCAGAACGTCGAGCGCTCGGTGGTGGGCACCCAGCCCTGGAGGTACCTCGCCAGGTCCGTGCGGCCCTCCTCTAGAGGAATCCGCTGCACCAGGCGCTCGCGAGGCCCGGCCGGCAGCAGGGGCACGTCGAGCTGCTCGAAGGCCGTGTGGCCTCCCCCCTCGGCCGTCACCTTGAGGCGCGCGGCGCCTACCGCCATCACCGCCCTGGCCTGGAAGACGAGCGTGGCCGCCTTCCCGTTCTCCAGCTTCACGCGGCCCTCGCTCTTGCCCAGCATCTGCAGCGGCGAGCCCATGGAGGCCGCCGGCATCGCCAGCCCGGGCACCGGCAGGTTCTCCGCGGTGAGCGTCACCTTCACCTCCTGCGAGCCGCCGGAGAGGTTGGTGAGGAACACGGGGATCTGGATCTCGTCGTCCTGCGTGAGGAAGCGCGGCAGCGTCGTCTGCAGCACCAGCGGATCCCTCACCACCACCTGGGCGCTGGCGTGGCCCACGCGCTTGGGATCCGTGGTGACGGCCATCACCCGCACCGCGCCGCGGTACATGGGGAGCTGGAAGGGGATGCTCACCTTGCCGCTGGCCGGCACGGGCACCACGCCGCTCCACAGGGCCACGGGCTTCACCGGCTGCACGCGGCCCGCCGCGCCCTCCTCGTCACCGCCCGTGGTGCGCGAGTTGCCACCCGGGGGCACCAGCAGCGTCCAGCCGATCGTCTCGAACGTCTCCACGCCCAGCGCGCGCTTGGCGAACAGCTCCTTGAGCGGATCCGGGCTCTGGAAGCGGGTGAGCGAGAGGATGCCCTCGTCCACCACCGCCACCGTGGCGAAGGTGGGCCCCTCCTGCGCGCCCAGCTCCAGGTTCACCGTGAGGGTGCTGTTGGAGCGGACCTCCTTGGGCACGTCCAGCTTCAGCACCTGGGTGAAGTCCGTGGGCTCCAGGGCGATGTTGCCCACGCCGAAGGCGCGATCCGGCATGAAGGCC
Organism: Myxococcaceae bacterium; assembly: GCA_016926755.1. Lineage (GTDB taxonomy): Bacteria > Myxococcota > Myxococcia > Myxococcales > Myxococcaceae > Hyalangium. The sequence goes on from JAFGNZ010000252.1 coordinate 35,351, forward strand.
TCGGCGGACTCCAGGTGCGGATCCTTCACCAGGAAGGCGCTCACGTAGACGTTGGGCGCGAAGGCCTTCGGCGTGAAGGTCCACGTCGCCTCGCCCGGCTCCACCGCCTTCCACTCGGCGGCGATCACCTGGTCCGTCTCCGCGGTGAACAGCACCCGGCCGCGGTAGGGCGCCTTGAACTTCACGGCGATCGCCTCGTTCACCTTGCTGGTGCGCGGCAGCTCCAGGGCAAGCGACGCGGGCTTGAGCGGGCGCGGCGTCTGGTCCACGCGCGCCTCCCCGTCGCCGTACCAGTAGTAGCGGCCGTTGCCCTCGAGCTGCAGGTCCGTCTGCGCCCCGCCGGAGCGCACGCGGACGATGAAGCCGGAGGCGTCCTGGGCGGGCGTCACCTGGAGCTGGAACTTCCCGCCCTCCACCTTCGCGGTGGCGCGGCCCTCGCGCACGGGGCGCTGGTAGCGCTGGTAGCGCTCATAGCCCTCGTCCTCGTCATAGTAGTAGCCGTACTCCTCCTCCAGCCGGAGGTACTCCACCTCCAGCGGCTTGAGGGCCTTGGCGTCGGTGATGAGCCGGCCCTCCCAGTCCACCACCACGCCCGTGATGGTGAAGGGCTTGCCCGCGGACACCTTCTTCACGCCGGCCTGGAGGCCCACGTAGAAGGCCTCGGGGTGCATGGGCACGGTGACGTCGCCCACCGTGGAGCGGCCGCTGCCCGCCTCGAAGACGCTGGCCTGCGCCACCAGCCGCGCCGGGCCCTTGAAGCCGCCCGCCGTCTCCTTCGCCGGGCACTCGACGAGCGTCTGCCCCTTGTCGTTCACCTCGCCCTTCACCTGGCCCAGGGTGACGGCCTTGGCCTCGGTGGCCTTCCGCCGCCACACGCCATAGGTGAAGTTCGCGTTCTCCTTGGGCCGGAAGTCGGAGGGCTCCAGCCGGCACGTCAGCTCCACCGGGCTGCCCTCGGCCGAGCCGCCGAACAGGTACGCCGCCTCCACCTTCACCGGCACCCCCGCGCCCTGCAGGTAGCCGGGCTTGTCCACGGCGGCCGTCACCTTCATGCGCTCGGGGACGAACTCCTCCACCTGGACGCCGTAGCTGGCCACGTCCCGGTCCGCCACGCGCAGCGCCACCTTGTAGCTCCCCGTGTCCTGGAAGGCCGCGAAGGGCAGCTCCAGCGCCACCAGGCCCGCCTCGTTCGTCTTCAGCGTCACCTTCTTGAACTCGCGCTCGCGCGGATCCACCACGCGCAGCTCCACCGGCATGCCCGCCGGGGGCGCCTTGTTCTCCTGATCGCGCAGCACCGCCGCCACGTGGGCGGTGTCCCCCGGCCGGTACACGCCGCGGTCCGAGTAGATCGAGGCGCGGTACGGGGCCTCGGCGCGGTACGGCTCGCCCTGCACGTCCGAGTTGGCGATCTCCGTCTTCAGCTCGCTGTACTTCAGGTACGTCAGATCCTCGCCCTTGCGCGCGATGAGGGCGAAGGGCGCGGCGGTGTCCACCGTCTGCGCGGGCACCTGGAGCTTGCACCCGTCCGCGCCGCTGGTGGTGCAGCGGGCCACCGCCTGGCCGCTCTTCTTCACCAGCGACACCTCCACGCCGGACAGCGGCTCGGTGGACTCCATCCCGAGCGCCCACACGAGCACCTCCTCCTGCCCCTTGCCCGTGCCGCCGCGCTTGGCCACCAGGCTCAGGTCCGTCAGCAGGATGCGCGCGGCGGCCTGGGCGTCATCCCGCCTGGCCAACACCTCCACCACGCCCCGAGTGGTGGCGGGCACCATGCTGCCCACGTCCAGGTAGGCGCTGGTGAGGACGTCATCGGTGCCATTGAGGGGGATCGTCTTGCTGAAGAGGACGTTGGAGGTGCGCTCGTCGGCGGCCTCCTGCCCGTCATTGCTCATCCAGAAGACGAGGTTCTCGGGGGGCACGTGGCGGAGGGTGAGGTCCACCGAGTCCACGTTGAGGTGGCTGAGGGGCAGGTTGCGCCAGGCGCTGCGCGGCAGGTAGCGGCCGGCGGAGGTGAAGGACACCTGCGGCTTGCGCGCGCTGATCGAGTAGCGGTTCTGGAAGTCGGACAGCAGGCGGCCGCCGCCCTGCGAGAGCGTGCCCGCGTTGATCCTCATCGTGTAGGTGCCGCGCTTGAAGTCCCCGAAGATGCGGAAGCCGCGGCGCGACGGGGAGAGGGAGAACTTCACCTGCGGGGTGAAGCGGATGGCGTCCGCGGCCACGCTGTCATCGAGCTCGCAGCCCAGGTTGTCGCGCTCGTAGTAGTAGGGATCCCACTCGCCCTCGGGGGGAGCGGGGGGAGCGTTCATCTCCACGTCCCGGCAGCTCACCTCCATATAGAAGCCGGTGTTGCCCTCGCTGACGGTGACGCCGGTGATGTCCAGGCGCTTGCCGCCGTGCAGCTGGAAGGTGCCCTCACCCGCGGGGGCCGCACCGCCACCCTTGGGGGACGTCAGCCCCGACTTGAGGGCGAAGCGCACGGTGGCGCCGGGCCTGAGCTGCGAGCTCGTCAGCAGCGCGGTGACGATGTGGCGCTGGGTGGCGTGGGTGCTCAGCTTCACGCCCGAGAGGGGCTTGCCCTCCACCTGGAAGCTGGCGTACCGGCGCACGGAGTTGGCATCCACCGGACCGGAGAAGTGCAGCTCCACCGTCACCTGGCCCTTGACGGTGTCCACCTGGGCCGGGGCCATGCGGAGGAAGGAGAAGCTCGGGGTGGTGAAGCGGTAGCGCCACGCCTCCGGGGAGGGGGCCTTCACCAGGCCGGAGGGCGTCTCCACGGACTCCAGGGTGACGGTGTACGTCGTCCCGAGGCTGAAACCGCCGCCCGGGGTGAAGGAGAGCGCGGAGCTGTTGCGGTAGTGCTCCAGGCTGCCGCCCACCTCTGGAGAGATCGTGACGACGGTGCCCTTCTTCCCCGCCTCGTCGGAGTACTGGACGTTGCGGGGGAACTCGAACACCACCTTGTCGGGGACGACGCCCTCGGGGCCCATCTCCCTGATGACGGGGGTGAAGGACTCGGGCTTGGGGGGCTCCACGCTGGCCTGGGGGGCCTGGCCCTGGCTCTTCGGCTCCTGGCCCGAGCCGGACGCGGGGGCGCCTGGGATGGGGGTGGGCGGCTGCGGCCCGGTCTTCTCTTCCTGACAGGCGGCGAGCGAGGTGCCCACCAGCAGCATCGCCGCCAGCCACCGCGCACGGGTGGAGCGGAGCGGACTCGGCGTCACGACTGACTGCGGACCCATGTTTCCTCCAAAGGATGGCATCGACTTTACACGCCGCGTGCCGGAGGCCCGGCGCAGCGAGCAAGGGGAAGTGCGGTCGCCTGCCCACGGCCCGATGGCGCTCCCCGCGCGTCTCGGGGCCCACACGGTGTCTCGGGAGCCACGGAGGCCCGCGGACCCGAGCGGGCAGCGATCGACGGCGGACGCTAGGCCCCATGCTGGCTGCGGTCAACGGGGCCGGCCGGGTAGGCGCTAAGGTGGAGGACCCATGGTGCTCCCGATCCGTTTCGTCCTGATGCGCCCGCGCAACGCGGAGAACCTCGGCGCCGCCGCGCGGGCGATGAAGAACTGTGGCCTGTCCGAGTGGACCTGGGTACGCCCGGAGGCGGAGGAGCTCGGGCCGGCGCGGCGGCTGGCGGTCCACGCGGAGGACGTGCTGGACGGGGTGCGGCGGGCGGACACGCTGGACGAGGCGGTGGCCGACTGCGTGTGGGTGGTGGGGACGAGCTCACGCAAGGTGGAGGGCAAGCGGCGCCTGTCGCCACGGGCCGTGGGCGAGGAGCTGGTGGCGCGGGCGGCGCAGGGGCCGGTGGCGGTCGTCTTCGGAGACGAGCGCAGCGGGCTCACGAACGCGGAGGTGGAGCGCTGCCATGATCTGTCCGCGGTGCCGACGGATCCCTCCCAGCCATCCATCAACCTGGCCCAGGCGGTGCTGCTGTACGCCTACGAGGTGCGGATGGCCTCGCTGGCGGCGTCCCCTCCCCCACCGGCCCCGCTGCCAGTCGCGGCCTCGGACGCGGAGCTGACCCGGGTGGAGGAGACGCTGGAGGCGACGCTGAAGGCGGGAGGCTTCCTGGTGGACGAGCACCCCGGCCGCACGGGGCTGCGGGACTTGTTCGCGCCCTTGCGCCGCTCGAGGCTGACGCACAACGAGGCACGGCTGTGGCTCGCGGCGCTCCACACGCTGGCCAAGCGCCTTCAATCTCATCTCCAGCACCGGGAGTGCCCCCGTGATTGACGGGCCTGTCATGGTTCCCCTGTAACCTCGGGGCTACGGTGCGCTGGGGACGCGCGTCAGGACCTTGCCATCTGGTGATACCGCATAGAGCGCAGACCCGAGACCCGCGTTGAAGCTGGGGTCTGACCCTTCGCACCTGTCCACGCGGGGATTGATGCGAACGATATACATGCCTTCCCCCTCGAAGATGAGGACATCCATGGCCTTGGGCGTGGCGTCGCAACGGTCGGAGAATCTTTTGCCCTTTAGCGCGAAGCGGCCCAGGAGATCCTGCACCGAGGCATGGGCCGCGATGACGGCACGCCCGTCCAACATGGTCAGAAACCGCGTCTCCTCGGGCCAGCGGATGCCATCAACGATGAGGGGCTTGGGGAGGACGAGAGGAATTTCATGCTTGTATGGATAGTCTATCAGGATCTCTCCTTCCGGTGATACCGCATACAACTCAGGATCGGTGACATCGTTGAAACCGGGATCCAACCGGCCACACCTGTCCAGGCGGGGATTGATGCGAACAACATACATACCCTCCGCCTCGAAAATGACGACATCCATGGCTTTGGGCGAATAGTTGCAATGTCCTGCATATCGCGGATCGCTCTTCGCGAAGAGTTCCATGAGATTGCGTATCGCGGAACGAGCCGCGATGATGGCGCGCCCGTCCAGTCTGGCCAGCAACTGCGGCTTCTCGGGCCACGGAGTGCCCTCCGGGATGGCAGGCCTGGGCTCGCCAGCCCCCCCATCCCGCTCCTGCGCACGGGCTGAGTCAGCAGCGGCAGTCCCTGCATCTGGCGCTACCGGGCTGGGTAGAGGTTGGGCGGTCCCTCCATCCACTGAGAGCGCGATGAGCAGAATGAAGTGATGAAGTTTCAGCATGGATCATCTCAAGGGAACCACGACCTAATACCAAACGTTCAATTCAGGAGAGCACTTCGGCGGGAGAGCGGTGTCAGGGAAAATGCTCCTGGACAACTGCGGCTGACAGCCCGCCTGAAATTCCCACTGTTTCTTGTCCTCACTCCACCTGAACACCTCGCCCGCGCGATTCCACTTGTAGAAGCGCGGCGCATCACGATGCCCCGTGGCGAGCCAGGCCCAGGCTGGAATCCGCTCTCCGATGGAATCAAGTGCCGGCTCGCCGCTGGGAGTTGTTCCATAACCCACCATAACCCAGTCTCCCGAGGACATTTTCTTCGTGGGAAAATTCCCCAGGTCTCGACTGCTCGCGAAGAGTCCGCACGGGTGATTATGAGCGTAGCCAAACACCGGTAATCCTCGCCCGAAGTCCGCGTCTTCAACCCCTCCGAAAGGAGGAACGCATGAACGGTGTGCATCCTTCACCTTCTGGATGGGCCACGTCACGCGCCAATCCTCCGGCGTCCGATAGACTCCGACGCAATACTCGGATGCATGGGGGAGCGGAAGACCATCCGCACCACAGGAATCCGCCGCCCCTGGGAGGTCCATCAAGGCTTTGAGCATCGACAGCACCAGGTCGTCCGGCACACTGTCCATGCTCGCGAGCACCGCGGGGACATTCGGCCAGGGCCCAGGGCCCACCACCAGCCTGGGATCGCCCTCTAGGAGCTTGTCGGCGAATAAGGCAGAGCGAAGAGGGCGCATAGGAGGCACCCCATAGGCTCCAGGCGGACGGCTCAAGAGTGCTC
>JAFGNZ010000038.1 GCA_016926755.1 Myxococcaceae bacterium
CCGCTCGGAGAGCGTGCGGACGAACGTCCACAGCAGGACGTACGCCAGGTCCTTGTCCGTGAACATGAGCTGTTCCAACTTGGCGCGGTCAATGGCCCACACCGTACAGGGCGTGTGGGCGATGGCGTCCGCGGAGCGCGGGCTGCCGTCAATGACGGCCATCTCTCCGAAATACTGGCCCTTTTCCAGGATGGCGAGCGCCTCCTCGCCAATGCCCGGCACATTCTTGGAGATGCGCACCCGGCCTTCCATGATGACGTACATCTCCTGACCCGTGTCTCCCTCCCGGAAGAGGAACGCCCCCCCGTCGTATTGCCGGGGCTGGGCAATGGAGGCCACCTTGGCCAACTGGCCCTGGGTCAAGCCCTCGAAGAGCGCAACCTTCTTGAGGAGGGAGGCATCCATAAGGACAGCTTCGTACCACGCGCCCGAGGCGCTCTGGTACTTTCCGGCCCCCTTCCGAAGGAGCTACAGCCGTGGCGGACGAGAAGATCAACAAGGTGACCATTATCGGCTCTGGGCCCGCGGGCTACACCGCGGCCATCTACGCCGCTCGAGCCAACCTGGAGCCGGTGCTGTTCGCTGGCGGCCCCACGCTCGAGGATCCCCAGCGCGTGCCCGGCGGCCAGCTGATGATCACCACGGACGTGGAGAACTACCCCGGCTTCCCCGAGGCCATCACCGGCCCGGAGCTGATGGAGCGCTTCCAGAAGCAGGCCGAGCGCTTCGGCACCCGCATCCACATGGAGAACGTCGTCAAGGTGGACTTCTCCTCGCGCCCCTTCCTCATCCAGGGCGAGAGCGTCAGCTACCGCTCGGAGACGGTGATCATCTCCACGGGCGCGTCGGCCAAGTGGCTCAACGTCAAGGGCGAGGATCTCTACAAGAACCGCGGCGTGTCCGCGTGCGCCACCTGTGATGGGGCCTTCTACAAGAAGCAGGACGTGCTGGTGGTGGGCGGCGGCGACACGGCCATGGAGGAGGCCACCTACCTGGCGAAGATCGTCAACAAGGTCACCCTGCTGCACCGCCGGGACACCCTGCGCGCCTCGAAGATCATGCAGGAGCGCGTGCTGAACAACCCGAAGATCTCCGTCATGTGGAACACCGTGGTGGAGGAGGTGGTGGGCAGCGAGAAGGGGATGACGGGGGCGGTGGTGCGCAACGTGAAGACGAGCGACACCCAGATGCTCCCCGCCACGGGCCTCTTCGTCGCCATCGGCCACGTGCCCACCACACACCTGTTCCAGGGCGTGCTGGAGACGCACCAGAACGGCTACCTCAAGACGGAGCCGGGCAGCACCCGCACCAACATCCCCGGCGTGTTCGCCTGCGGGGACGTGCAGGACAGCGTCTACCGGCAGGCCGTCACCGCGGCCGGCACCGGCTGCATGGCCGCCATCGAGGCCGAGCGCTGGCTGATCGAGCAGGGCGAGTGACGGCGGGCGCTCCTCTCACGAGGCGACGGGCATGAGCACGAAGCGGCTGGGGCAGAAGACGGTGGCGGTGCATGCGGGGAGCCGGCTGGTGGGCAGCAAGTCCCAGCCGCTGGTGCCGCCGATCCACATGTCCACGGTGGGGTGGTTCGACAGCAGCGAGGAGCTGGACGGGGCGCTGGACGGCAAGGACTACGTCTACTCGCGCATCAGCGCGCAGAACACCGCGCTGCTGGAGGAGGCCGTGGCGGCGCTGGAGGGGGCCGAGGACTGCGTCTCCTACGCCAGCGGCATGGCGGCGCTCCGGGCCGTCTTCGACGCGCAGTACCTCAAGGCCGGCGAGCGGGTGGTGATGCCCGCGGACGGCTACGGGGTGACGCGCCTGCTCTTCAAGACGCTCTGCGCCCGCGCCGGCGTGGAGCTGCACCCGCTGCTGCTCACGGATCCCCGGGCCCCCGAGCGCATCGCCGAGCTGCGGCCGAGGCTGGTGCTGGCCGAGAGCATCACCAACCCGCTGCTCTCCGTGCCGGACATCCGCGCCCTGGCGAAGGCCTGCCGGCAGGTGGGGGCGGCGCTCGCGGTGGACGCCACCTTCCCGTCCCCGTACGGGCAGCGCGCGCTCTCGCTCGGGGCGGACTACGCCGTGCAGTCCGCGACGAAGTGGCTCAACGGGCACAGCGACGCGCTGGCCGGCACGGTGAGCGGCTCGCGGGAGCGGATGGCGCCGCTGCGCTCCCTGCGCCTGCTGGCCGGGGATGTGCTGGGCCCCTTCGAGGCGTGGCTCACCCAGCGCGGCCTGCGCACGCTGCCGGTGCGCATGAAGGCCCACTTCGAGCACGCCGCGCACGTGGCCCGGCGCCTGGCCGAGTCCCCGCTGCTGGAGCGCGTCCACTACCCGGGCCTGCCCTCGCACCCCCACCACGCGGTGGCCCGCGAGGTGCTGGAGGGCGGCTTCGGCCCCATGGTGGCCTTCGAGATCAAGGGCGCGGGCCGGCCGGAGTGCTTCCGCGTCCTGGAGGCGCTGAAGGTGGCGCGGCCGGGGCCTTCGCTCGGGGACGTGTGCACGCTGGTGATGCACGCGGCCAGCGCGAGCGCGCGGAGGATGACGCCCGAGGAGCGTGAGGCGGCGGGCATCCGCGAGAGCCTCCTCCGCGTCTCCGTGGGCCTGGAGGAGCCCGAGGACATCGTCGAGGATCTGCTGGGCGCCGTGGCCCAGGGGGTGAAGCGGTGAAGATGGTGGACGTGGGTGGCAAGCGGAAGACGGGCCGCGTGGCGGTGGCCACCGCGCGGCTGAGGATGCTCCCCGCCACGCTCCAGCGCATCCAGCAGGGGAAGGTGGAGAAGGGGGATGTGCTGGCCGCGGCGCGGCTGGCCGGGATCATGGCCGCCAAGCGCACCCCGGACGTGGTGCCGCTCTGCCACCCCATCGCGCTCTCCGGGGTGGAGGTGGCGCTGGCCCCCTTCGAGGCGGGGCTGGAGGTGCGCGTGGAGGTGCGCACGGTGGATCGCACCGGCGTGGAGATGGAGGCCCTCACCGCGGCCTGCGCGGCGGCCCTCACCGTCTACGATATGTGCAAGAGCGTGGACCGCGGCATGGTGATCGAGCAGGTGCGGCTCGAGCACAAGTCCGGAGGCCGCTCCGGCACCTGGAACCGCGGGCGCGCCCGGCGCTGAGCGGGCGGACTACCGATCCCACTGCACGCGGTAGCTGGCGCCGCCCTCCTCGCGCGCGAGCAGCTCCACCCGCGCGCCCTGCCCGCCCGCCATGGCGACGCACGCCTCGAGGATGCCCTGGTAGTAGCTGGGCTGCTCCATCACCTCGTTGATCCACACCTCCACACAGGTGGGGGAGTGCTCGGCGATGCGCGCCTTCACGTAGTTGTCCGCGCTCTGGAGGTTGTGGTTCAGCCGCCGCAGCGCGCGCAGCGGCCCCAGCAGCCGCGCCACCCGCACCATCGTGCGGCCCATCACCGTGCGCACCATGCCCTCCACGCTCTTGTGCCCGAGCTGCCTCCAGGCCTCGGGGCGGGACACGTGCGGGTAGAGATCCATGGCGATGATCTCCAGGCACTGCTTCCACGTCTCGAAGGGATAGGCCGGCTGGAGCTTCTTCGAGAGATCCAACCCGGCGCGGCGCAGGCTCGACTCCGTCGTCACCTGCAGCCGACCGCGCAGCGCCACGAGGAAGAGCCCCTCGATCGTGTGATCGAAGACAACCCGGCGCTGGGCTGCGCGCTCGGGGATGGGCTGGATCGGCAGTGGCTCGGCAAGCCCGTTCATGACGGCAGCGCTCCGGTAGAAGACTCGAAATTCAAGATAGGTACGGGCTTGCGAGCTGCCGACCCCTCGCCCCGCGATTGCTGCCCGCTTCCCGACACCCGCGGGGGCCGTTCTGCGCCGGACAGCGCAAGGCCGCGCGAACAGCGCGCTTCAGTCCTCTTGCAAGGACGGGCCTGGAGCCTTCGGAGGGGGGGCTCGCTGCCTGAGTGTTCCCTTCCCGACGGTCCCTGGCGGGGCGATCTCTCTGCTCAAGAGAGGAGACTCACATGTCCAGCCGATTGCTGCTCCTGGGGCTGCTGGTCCTGGGTTCTGTCGGGCAGGTGGCTTGTTCCAACACGGCCGAGGCGGCTCGCGAGGAGGCCGTCACCGAGGCCGCCGCGAAGAAACCCAAGAAGCAGGCCCAGGCGGGCGGACAGTTCTGCGGAGGCATCGCCGCCGTCCAGTGTCCAGAGGGGCTCACCTGCGTGGATGATCCCAATGACACGTGCGATCCGACGCAGAGCGGCTTCGACTGCGGCGGCGTCTGCGTCAGCCCCGTCACGAGCGGCACCGGCGGCAGCGGCAAGCCCCAGTGCGACTACGGCGATCCGACGATGGACTACATCTCGCGGGATCCCGAGCAGTGCGCGGCGATCCTCTTCCAGTGCCCCGCGGGCTCCACGCCGTTCTTCAGTGACTGCGGCTGCGGGTGCCAGCAGTCGGGGAGCAGCTGCAACTACGAGGATCCCAGCCGGCGCTATGTGTCCCAGGATCCCGAGCAGTGCGCGACGCTGCGGTTCTTCTGCGAGCCGGGCGAGGAGGCGTTCTTCGACGACTGCGGTTGTGGCTGCCAGGCAACACGCGCCCCGTAGGCGGCGCTCCGGCCTTCTCCGGGCATGGTAGCTTCCGGTGGACCGGAAGCGCTCAACCATGCAGGGGAGGGGCCATGGCCGACAGCACCCAGGCGAGTGCTGCCCTCATCACGCGTCACCGAGGCGGCTTCCCGCGAGGCCTCACCTGGGTGACGCGGGAGGGGGAGCCCGAGCTGGACACGGGGATCGACTTCGGGATCCACCGGCTGGGGCGCGGCGAGCCCGTCCGCGTGCGCGCCGACAAGGAGACGGCCTGGATCCTGTTCTCCGGCCGGGCCGAGGTGGAGGTGGAGGGGGTCCGGGCGAGCGTCGCGCGGGCCTCGCTCTTCGAGGAGGCGCCCACGGTGGTGCACGTGCCGGCCGGGGCCTCCGTCCGCATCGAGCCCACCAGCGAAGAGGTGGAGTGGGCCGTGGCGCGCGCGAAGAACACCGCCGCGTTCGCGCCTCGCATCTTCTTCCCTCAGGACATCCAGGACGAGCTGCGCGGCAAGGGGCTGGCGCAGGAGGCGGCGGTGCGCACGGTGCGCCTGGCCTTCGACACCACGAACCGGCCCGAGGCGGCGCTCGTGGTGGGCGAGGTGATCAACTACCCGGGGCGCTGGTCCAGCTACCCGCCGCACCACCACGCCCAGACGGAGCTCTACCACTACCGCTTCACGCTCCCGCAGGGCTACGGGCACGCCGAGCTGGGCGAGGCGGTCCACAAGGTGCGGCAGTACGACACGGTGAAGATCCTGGGCGGGGTGGATCACCCGCAAGTGTCCGCGCCGGGGTACGGCATGTTCTACCTGTGGGTGGTGCGGCACCTGCCGGGCAACCCCTACCGCGGGTTCGAGTTCACCGAGGAGCACCGGTGGGTGCTCGATGCCCGACAGCAGGGCTGGCGGCCGGGAAGCGCCGGGGAGCGATGACATGGCGAAGAGCGTCCGCATCACCCTGGCGCAGGCGATCGTCCGGTTCCTCGACGCACAGCGCGTCTCTCGGGATGGCGAGGCGCACCGCTTCTTTCGGGGCGTCTTTGGCATCTTCGGCCACGGCAACGTGACGGGGCTGGGCCAGGCGCTCGAGGAGCACGAGGGCGGGCTGCCCTACTTCCAGCCCAAGAACGAGCAGGGCATGGTCCACACGGCCATCGCCTACGCGAAGGCCCGGCGGCGGCTGGCCACCTTCGCCTGCACGAGCTCCATCGGGCCGGGGGCCACCAACATGGTGACGGGGGCGGCCACGGCCACCATCAACCGCCTGCCCGTGCTGCTGCTGCCCGGGGACATCTTCGCCAGCCGCGCGCCCCAGCCGGTGCTGCAGCAGCTCGAGTCTCCCCAGTCGATGGACGTGAGCGTCAACGACTGCTTCCGGCCCGTGTCGCGGTACTGGGATCGCATCCAGCGGCCCGAGCAGATCCTGTACGCGCTGCCGGAGGCCCTGCGCGTGCTGGCCGATCCCGCCGAGACGGGGGCGGTGACGCTGTGCCTGCCCCAGGACGTGCAGGCGGAGGCCTTCGACTGTCCGGCGCACTTCCTCCAGGAGCGGGTGCACGTCATCGAGCGGCGGCCGTGTGCCCGGGAGCGCCTGGAGGAGGCCGTGGCGCTCCTGCGGCGGGCCCGGCGCCCCTTCTGCATCGCGGGCGGTGGTGTCCACTACGCCGCGGCCGAGGAGGCGCTCCGGCGCTTCGCTGACGCGACGGGGATCCCCGTGGGTGTCACGCAGGCCGGCATGGGCGCGCTGCCGGACGCGCACGGGGCGTGCCTGGGGGCCGTCGGCGTCACGGGGACGGGCGCCGCCAACCGGATCGCGCGCGACGCGGACGTGGTCCTCACGGTGGGCACGCGGCTGTCGGACTTCACGACGGCCTCGAAGACGCAGTTCCAGGACGAGGGGGTGCGCTTCATCGCGATCAACGTGAACGCGTTCGATGCGGCCAAGCATGGGGCGCTGCCGCTCGTCGGCGATGCGAGGCGGGTGCTCGAAGAGCTCACGGGGGCGCTGGCGGGGTGGCGCGTCTCGCCCGCGTATGGGGCGGAGCTCTCCACGGCCCGGGAGGAGTGGGCCAGGGTTCGGGAGGAGCTGACGCGCTCGCCGGACGGGCGGCTCACGCAGGCGGAGGTCATCCGCGTCCTCAACGACGAGGCGGGGCCGGGCTCCACGGTGGTGCACGCGGCGGGCGGCATCCCGGGCGACATCCACAAGCTCTGGCGCGCGAAGGAGGCGGACGACTACCACTCCGAGTACGGCTACTCGTGCATGGGCTACGAGGTGGCCGGAGCGCTGGGCGTCAAGCTGGCGCGCCCCGAGCGTGAGGTCTACGCGCTGCTGGGGGACGGCAGCTACCTCATGCTGAGCCAGGAGCTGCTGACGTCGATCCAGGAGGGGACGAAGATCACGGTCATCCTCCTGGACAACCACGGCTACCAGTGCATTCACAACCTGCAGCGAGGCTCGGGGAGCCGGGGCTTCGGCAACGAGTTCCGCGCCAGGCGGGGCGGGCGCCTCGAAGGCGAGCCGCTCGCCGTCGACTTCGTCCAGAACGCCCGGAGCCTGGGGGCTCGGACCTTCACCGCGACGACCGCCGCCGAGCTCTCTCGCGCGCTCAGCGAGGCGAAGGCCGTGGAGACGAGCTGCCTCATCTACGTCCCGCTGGAGACGAGCTCCGGTCTGCCCGGCACCTCCTGGTGGGACGTGCCCATCGCAGAGGAGAGCGCCTCCGCCTCGGTGCGGGAGAAGCGCACGGCCTACGAGGACGCGAAGAAGAAGCAGCGGTTCTATTACTGACGCAGCGCTTTCGGAGGACGAGCCATGCGTAAGGGCCTCGCGGTAGAGGTGGGCGCCCAGCCCATCAACTGGTGCAACGATGACTTCCGGGATCTCGGGGCATCGATCTCGCTGGAGCAGTGCCTGAGTGAGATGCGCGAGGCCGGCTACGTGGGCACGGAGCTGGGCCACCGGTTCCCCCAGGGCGGCGCCGCGGTGCGGGCGCTGCTCGAGCGGTACGGGCTGCGGCTCGCCTCCGGGTGGCACAGCACGTTCCTGGCCTCCAGGCCCTACGCCGACGAGCAGGTGTCCTTCGATGCCCACCTGGCCCGGCTCCGGACCGCTGGGAGCTGCGTCGCCATCGTCGCCGAGTGCACGCACGCCATCCACTCGGACGGCTCGCGGCCGCTGCGCTTCGCGTCCGGCGTGGAGCTGCTCGACGAGGACGCCTGGAAGCGCGTCTACGAGGGGCTCGACAGGCTCGCCGAGCGGGCCGCCGCCTTGGAGATGAAGGTGGCCTACCACCCCCACATGGGCACGGTGATCCAGGATCAGCGCGACGTGGATCGGCTGATGGCGCGGACGAAGGTGCTCTCGCTCCTGCTCGATACGGGCCACCTGGCCTTCGCCGGGGCTGATCCGCTCGAGGTGCTGCGCGCCCATGGGCCGCGAGTCGCGCACGTCCACCTGAAGAACATCCGCCCGGCGGTGGTGGAGGAGGTGCGCGCGAAGCGGCTCAGCTTCGAGGCGGCCGTCCGCGCGGGCGCCTTCACGGTGCCGGGGGATGGAGGGATCGACTACAGGCCGATCTTCGAGCACCTGGCCACGCTCGGGTACTCGGGCTGGTGGATCGTGGAGGCCGAGCAGGATCCCGCGAAGGCGAACCCGCTCGAGTACGCGATCCGGGGCCGGCGCTATATCCGGGAGACCGCGGGCGTCTGAGCCTCAGGGGCGCTCCCTTGAACTGGTGAAGGAGGAGCCGTGTCCTCATCCCGGATGCAGCAGACCGTCGCGCTTGGGACCGAGTTCTGGAATGACTCCTGCGCGCTCTCCGAGCTGGCCGAGGCCATCGAGAACGGCGCGGTCGGCGCCACGTCGAACCCGGTCATCGTCGGCGCCGCCGTGACCGCCGACAAGGCGCGGTGGATCCCCGTGCTGGAGCGGCTCCTGCGCGAGCACCCGGCGGACACCGAGGACGACGCGGCGTGGAGGCTCATCGAGGTCGTGGCGAAGGAGGCGGCTGGCCTCCTGGCTCCCATCCACCGGGAGACGAGGGGGCGACAGGGCTACCTCTGCGTGCAGGTGAGCCCGAAGATCTACCGGTCCACGGAGAGGATGGTGGAGCACGGCGTATCGCTCGCGACGCTCGCGCCCAACATCGCGATCAAGTGCCCCTCGACGAGGGAGGGCATCGCGGCGATGGAGGAGCTCACGGCGCGCGGCATCAACGTCAACGCGACCGTGAGCTTCAGCGTGCCGCAGGCCCTCGAGACGGCGCAGGCGCTCGAGCGGGGAATGGAGCGGGCGCTTCGGGCCGGGGCGCCCCTGGAGCGGCTGCACCCGTACGTGACGATCATGGTGGGGCGGGTCGATGACCACATGAAGCGGGTGGCCGAGCGGGACTCCGTGATGATCGATCCCGGCTCTCTGAACTGGGCGGGGATCGCGGTCTTCAAGAGGGCGCGCGAGCTCTTTCTCCAGCGCAGGTTCCGGAGCACGCTGCTCGCGGCCGCTTACCGCCATCACCTGCACTGGTCGGAGCTCATCGGCGCGGGGGCGATCCAGAGCATCCCCTATGGGTGGTGGAAGCAGTTCAACGGCTCGGACATCACGCCGCGCCAGACGCTGGCCGAGCCGGTCGCTCCCGAGCTCGTCGACACGCTCCGCCGGAAGCTGCCGGACTTCCGCAAGGCCTACGAGGAGGAGGGGATGCGCCCCGAGGAGTTCGCCAGCTATGGGGCGTCGGTCCACACGCTGCGGCAGTTCCTCGGGGGCTACCAGCAGCTCGTGGAGTGGGTACGGGACCGGATGCTCCCCTGATCATTTCTCCACCGGGAGGCAGACCCTCCCGGCTGGCGCGGATCATGGCGGCCCATCCATGTCGCTCCGTGTCATGGAGCATGCACGCCGCAGATCCGCCCGTTTTTCTCAAAGCCTGAGACGCATCCCCCTGTTTGATGCGGCTGCGGGATGTGGGTAAATGAATGCTTTTGGCTCCACAGAAACGTCACGATTTCCCCAGCGATAATCGGACGATGGTGGCACGCAGCCTCCTCGTTTCCGCCGCCTTTCCCCGGAAAGCCGGCGCACGAAAGAGCCGATCATGAAAGTCAATTACCCCGTAACCCCCGGAATCCTCCCCGTCGCGACGCCGCAGGACTCGAGCATGGCCGCGGCGATCAAGCAGCTGGATGCCCAGAAGAGCACCCAGGTCTCTGGCCAGGCGATGATGAACGCCATCGCCACCGGCACCCAGGATCACGACGGCCAGGCCGCCGGCCTGGAGTACGCGGACATGGCCAAGTGGGTGGGCCAGAACCAGGCGCGCCTCTCCCCCGAGGCCCAGAAGGTGTTCGCCATCTACGAGAAGACGGCGCGGGCGACGATGGCCCAGGGCAAGACGGGAATTCCCGACGCAGCTCACAAGCAGATGCTGGCCGAGATGCAGAAAGTGGCCACGCCGCGCACCCAGACGGGTGAGACCCGGTTCGATCCCAAGCCCCACCTGCTCAAGCACGATCTCACCGCGCACAAGGCCGTGGATGAGCTGAAGACGAAGCCGGGCCGCATCTCCGGCAACGACATGGCGGACGCGATCGCCAAGGGCGTGCAGGACCTGGACAACCAGGCGGCCGGCTCGGAGTTCGCCGAGTTCCAGAACTTCGCCAAGAACAACGGCGCCAAGCTGTCGCCCGAGGCCAAGGAGGTCATGGGCATCTACGAGAAGTACGCCAAGGCCTCGCAGGCCAAGGGCCAGACGGGCATCCCGCAGGGCGAGTTCAGCAAGATGCTGACCGAGATGCGGAACGTGAAGGACTCCAGCGCCACCAAGGCGCTGGCCGAGCTGGACAAGAAGCCCGGCCCCATCTCCGGCGACGAGCTGGCCCGCGCCATCCAGAAGGGCACCGGCGACCTCGACGGTCAGTCCGCGGGCAAGGAGTTCGAGGCCTTCAGGGACTGGGCCCAGGCCAACCAGGCCAAGCTCTCCCCCGAGGCCAAGGAGGTCATGGGCATCTACCAGAAGCACGCCGAGGGCGCGAAGGCCAAGGGCGGATCTGGCATCCCGCTGGCTGAGTGGAAGTCCATGATCCAGGAGATGAAGAAGGTCGGCGACACCAGCGCCAAGAGCGCGCTGGCGGAGCTGGACAAGAAGACCGGCCCCATCTCCGGCGAGGACATGGCGGCGGCGATCGACAAGGGCACGGCGGACCTGGATGGCCAGGCGGCCGGCAAGGAGTTCGCCGAGTTCGAGAAGTGGGCCAAGACCAACGACAGCAAGCTGTCGCCGGAGGCCAAGCAGGTGATGGACCTGTACCGCAAGGCCGCCGCCGAGGCGAAGGCCAAGGGCCAGACGGGCATCCCGCAGGACCAGATGAAGGCCCTGCTGACGCAGATGAAGAACATCGGCGACGTGAGCGCCAAGAGCGCGATCGCGGAGCTGGACAAGAAGACGGGCACCATCACGGGTGACGATCTGGCGGCGGCGATCG
>JAFGNZ010000253.1 GCA_016926755.1 Myxococcaceae bacterium
CGGCGACGAGCTCACCGGCCGCACGGGCCCCGGCGGCGACGAGCTCACCGGCCGCACGGGCCCCGGCGGCGACGAGCTCACTGGCCGCACGAACCCGGGCGACGAGCTCACCGGCCGCACGAACCCGGGCGACGAGCCAGTCCACGAGCGCACTGCCGCTCGGAGCGCGGGCACCACGCGCGTCGCGCCGCTCTCGACGAGGGGGCCTGCTCCCGACGAGGCAAACGCGCAGGAGGAATCCCAGGCGGCGGTGCGCACCTCCCTCGAGCAGGTCCCCCGGAGCGGGACGAGGGAGCGCCCCGTGCGCATGGACCTCATGGGGACGATTCCCTCGACTGATCCCCCTGCATGGCTCCAAGGCCCGCCCCAGGACGAGGGCTCGCCGGACGAGGGCTCCCAAGAGGTGACCACCCTGCTGCCCCGCCCGCGCCCGGCTGGCGGCGAGCGCTTCCCGTCGCGCACCAGCAGCCCCAGCGTGCGCGCCCTGCGGCGCCGCGCGCCGGAGTCTCCGCCCGAGCCCGCGAACGAAGTCCTCCCCAAGCCCGACGTCATCACCTCCCTGACCCGCCCGTCGCATCTCGAGGAGGAGGAGGAGGAGGCGCCGGCCTACGACACCAACGAGACCCTCCTCCCCGACGCCGAGGACAAGACGGGCATCATCACGACTTCGCCTCCACCGGAGGACGCCCCGGAGGACGCCCCGGAGCGGCAGCGCAGCGGGCTGCTGATGATCGGCCTGGCCGTGGGGGTGCTGCTGCTGGGCGCGCTCGGCGTGGTGATCGCACTTGGATTGGATGGCGGCCGACTGATCAGCCTGATCGATCCGCCGCCGCCCTCCGAGGACCTGGGCCGTCTGCAGCCGCTCACTCCCGAGGGCCAGACCGGCAGGCCCGCGGTCCCCACCCCCGCCAAGGCCCCGACGCCCAAGCCCACCCCGGCTCCGGCCGCTCCAGCTCCCGCCGTGGCCGTGCCTCCCAAGCCCGTCCAGGAGGAGGCAGCGTCCCCCACGCCCGCTGACGAGTCGGCGGCAGCCGAGGAACCCGCAAGCGGGACTCCCCCCAAGAGCCTCGCCGTCGTGCTGGACGAGCCAGCGGAGCCGGCTCCCGTTGCAAAGAAGGGGCCCCGCTCTCAGACGAAGCGCACCAAGGTCGAGGACGAGCCCTCGCCACCCCCGGCATCCGCTGGCACGGGGCAGCTCACCCTCGTCACCGAGCCGTACGCCAAGGCGTACCTGGGCAAGCGCTACCTGGGGCAGACGCCGCTCTTCAAGGTCAACATCCCCGCGGGCAAACTGTCGCTGAAGCTGGTGAGGGAGGACGGCCAGAGCCACCGTGTCTCGGTGGAGATCAAGGCGGGCGAGCTCACCGCCCGGAAGATCAACCTGGACGAGCCCGCCCAGCCGTAGCCACTCCCCCCCGCGGGGCCTGCAATGGCGCTGGGGCCCGTGCGTACCGCGCCTGGCCCCGATGCCTCGGGCCTTCATCCTTCCCAGGGAGAGTGTCGCCATGCAGACCCTTCGAATTGCCCTCGTCATCCCCGCCCTGTTCGTGTCCGCCTGTGCCTTCGCGCAGGCGGCGGGCCCCGGTGGCTCGCGCGAGGAGCGCCGCGAGGTGCCGGACTTCGACGGCGTGGCGGTGGGCCACGGCTTCAAGGCCCAGGTGACGGTGGGCCCCAAGTCCGTGCGTGTCTCCGGAGACGAGGCGCTGGTGGGCCTGGTGCGCACCGAGGTGGAGGACGGCAAGCTGGTGGTGCGGGTGGACAGGAGCGCGTGGCCTCGCCGCGGCTCGGGGGTGCGGCTCACCATCTCCAGCCCCAAGCTGACGAGCGTGGCGTCCAGCGGCGGCGCCAAGGTGGACGCGGAGGTCGCGGCCACGGACACCTTCACCGCACAGGCCAGCGGGGGCAGCGAGCTGTCCGTGCGCAACCTGGACGCGAAGCAGCTCCGGGTGGAGTCCAGCGGCGGCGCCGAGGTGACGCTGAAGGGGCGCGCGGACACGGCCCAGATGGAAGCCAGCGGCGGCGCCGAGGTGCACGGCCAGGAGCTGATCCTCGAGGCGCTGGACGTGGAGGCCAGCGGCGGGGCCACGGTGAACGCCAACCCCTCCCAGCGCATCGAGGCGGACCTGTCCGGCGGCAGCACCGTCCACGTGGACAGCAGCCCCTCCCAGCGCAACGTCTCCAGCTCCGGGGGCGCGCGGGTCGTCTTCAAGAAGTAGCGCGCCGCTCGGCGCCCCCCGGCCCTGGGGTGTCGAGAAGCCCCACTTACACGGCATAGGTGTGGGGTGCGCTTACCTCTCCCTGCTTCTCGTGAACGTTCCGGGCGTGTGTGAGCGTCAAAAGTTCGCAGCTCCGTTGAAAAGTACACCGGAATCTCGGGGATAATAGGCAACACGGACCCAACCCCCTTTAAGACAGGCGGGAGCCTTGCCACCTCCGGCACACCGGATGGCTCGGCTCCTCCGCCCGTCTCCCGGAGCGCACCATGACTGCCCCTGCCTCGCAGACCTCCTCTCTCTGGCACGCCCGCCCGCGGCCCCAGGTGACGACCCAGAGGATCACCGCCACGCTGGATGCGGTGATCGACCAGGTGCCGAGCGCCCAGCCCTCGCTGCTGGCGCCGCTGGCCGCCAACGCCGCCGCGCGGGTGGCGGAGCTCTTCTCCCCCGAGAGCCTCACCGGGGCCCAGGGCAATGACGTGGCGCTGGTGGATCGCGCCTCGGGCCAGTGCGTGGCCTTCGCCACCGTGCTGCACGCGGAGGGCTCCGACTTCCAGCAGCGCACGCGCCTGGCCTCGGGCGTGCTGGAGCAGGCCGTCTGGCTCACCCGGGTGTACGTGGCGCCCACCGCCCCCGCGGGCACCCAGGCCGTGCTGCTGTACGCCGCCCTTCGCCAGGCGCGCGGCTGGGGCCGGAGCACCGCCGCCTTCCTCATGGCGGATGACGAGACGCCCCTGGCGCGCCGCTACGGCATCACCCCGCTGCAGGCGGTGCCCCGGATGGACCTGGCGGGCACGGGCGCCTTCCGCGCCAAGGCGCAGCGGCTGGACTTGATGCTCTACCACGCCTCCGAGGAGGCCTCGAAGGCCGGCCAGCCCCTGGAGCCCACCTTCCTGGTGGGGGAGATCCTCGACACCATCAACCAGCTCTTCCTGGACAAGGTGGGGCAGGGCCGCTTCTTCCAGGCGGTGGACGCCGGTACGCTCACGCGCGAGCAGTACGTGTTCACGCTCACCCAGCTGCACATGTTCGTCCGGTGGACGACGCGCCTGCTGGGCCGGTGCGTGGCCGCCTCCAACGAGACGGAGCTGCGCAGCCACTTCATCCACCACCTCACCGGTGAGATCAACCACGAGATCATCATCGAGAGGGATCTGGAGCACATGGGCGAGGACACCACGTACGTGAAGGAGGTGGCGCAGCCCAACCTGCCCACCCGCGAGTTCATGTGCACGCAGGAGAGCGCCGTCGCCTTCTACAATGATCCGGTGCTGATGCTGGCGGCGCCGCTGGCGGCCGAGGGCGTCAGCGGCCACCTGGGCCAGCTCTTCGTGGACAAGATGAACGCGCTGGTGGCCTCGTGGGGCGTGAAGGAGCCGGCCAGGGCCACGCGCTTCCTGAGCTCGCACATCGAGTTTGACGGCGGGGATGATGGGCACTGGCAGGGCAACCTGACGCTGCTGTCCAAGTACCTGCGCACCGAGGTGCAGCTGCGGCGCTTCCTGGCGCTGCTGCGCGTGTGCGTGGAGGCCACCCTGCGCCAGTGGGACAGCTACGTGGGCGACGTGGAGCTGTGGAGCGCTCGGCCCCAGTAGGCCCGCGGCCCGGCACTCGCGCGGGCCCGCCAACCTTCTATCCATGACGAACGGCAGTCTCGGAAAACCGTAAGGAGCACTCCGATGGAAACGCACGCGGCCGCGGTGGCCCTGGAACCAGAGTTCGAGTCCGATCAGCGCTACAACCGGCCGGTGGACCGCAAGGCGCTGGCCGCCCTCACGCGCGAGCTGTCGCGAATCAGACCCGCGGTGGCGCTGTGGGCCCTGGCGCGGCAGTGGATCGTCATCGCGGCCTGCGTCGCCTTCGTCGTCGTGGTGGACCGGTGGTGGGCCTGGCCCATCGCCGCCTTCCTCATCGCCACGCGCCAGCACGCGCTGCTGGTGCTGATGCACGAGGGCAGCCACTACCACATCGTGCCCAACCGCACGCTCAATGACATCATCACGGACCTGTTCTGCTCCTTCCCCTGCAACATCACCACGCAGGGCTACCGCTACCAGCACGGCGAGCACCACCGCTACGTCAACACGAACCAGGATCCCTACTGGGTCATCATGCAGGCCCAGCCGGCGTGGCACTTCCCCCGGACGCCGCTGAAGGCGGCGGCCGTCTTCCTGGGAGATGTCCTCGGCGTGTACATCCTGGATCACCTCAAGGCCTTCAAGGCGTGGACGTACCTCAGCCG
The DNA here is from genome assembly GCA_016926755.1 of Myxococcaceae bacterium. Lineage (GTDB taxonomy): Bacteria > Myxococcota > Myxococcia > Myxococcales > Myxococcaceae > Hyalangium. Next base: position 4,459 of record JAFGNZ010000253.1, read on the forward strand.
GCTCACGGGCCAGTCCCAGCCGAAGATCTCCGCGGCGGAGCACGTGCGCTACTGGCTCTTCATCGGCGCGCTGGTCACCACGCTGACGCTGACGGGCGGCTGGCTCTACTACCTGCTGCTGTGGCTGGTGCCCCAGTCCACCATGCTGATGGCCATCTTCCGGCTGCGCTCGCTGGGCGAGCACCCGCTGGAGACGACCAACACCCTGATGGAGACGCGCGAGTCGCGGGACGTGTCAGCCCGCCTGCTCGAGCGCGTGCTCATCTCCCCGCTCAACATCAACTACCACCTGACGCACCATGTCTTCCCCTCCATCACCTTCCACAACCTGCCGCGCATGCATGAGGAGTTGAAGCGGGCCGGCATCTTCGTGAAGGGCGTGAACGCGTTCGACGTGTACTTCGGCCGGGACGAGCACACGAGCGTGGTGGGATACATCACGAAGACGGCGCCCTCCGAGGAGCGCGCGCCGGCCGTCGGCAGCCCGTGACGCGCGCTGTCACTCTCCGTCCGGGCAGGGCTCGCCGGGACGGATGAGGGGGAGCGGAGCAAGGACCCCCTCCGTAGGTACCCGGAGGGATACATGACGACGGCCGGGCTTGCGCTAGACTCCCGGCTGTTGCCTGCTCACAAGGTTCTGCTCCGGGATGGCCGAGATGTCCGCTGAAGTCGTTGATGTCATCACGGTGGGTTGCGGCCCCGTGGGGGCGATTACCGCCAACTACCTGGGGCTCCAGGGGCTGCGCACCCTGATCATCGACCGCGACCTGACGATGATCAGCATCCCACGGGCCTTCTCCTGCGATGACGAGGCCCAGCGCAACTTCCAGTCCGCCGGGCTCAACGGCGAGCTGGCCGTGACACTCTGGCCCTGCAAGAAGATGGACTACGTCGACGGCGCTCAGCGCGTGCTGAGCACCATCGCCTTCGGGGAGCTGGACTTCGGGCTGAGCCACCCGGCGGTGGCCTTCTTCCACCAGCCCCAGATGGAGGAGGCGCTGCGCAAGGGCCTGGCGCGCTTCCCCCACGTGGAGCTGCGGATGGGCCACGAGCTGGTGTCCTTCACCCAGGACGCGGACTTCGTCACCGCCCAAGTCAAGGACCGGCGCACCGGGCGCGTGCGCGAGGTGCGCGCCCGCTACCTGCTGGGCTGTGACGGCGCCCGCAGCAGCGTGCGCTCGCTCATGGGGGTGGAGATGAAGGGCACCTCCTACGAGGAGCCGTGGATCGCCATCTCCGTCATCACGCCCACCTCCGAGCCGGAGTACACCTACTACGTGTGTGATCCGAAGCGGCCCGGCTTCGTCACCCGGGGCCCGTACAACGAGCTGCGCCTGGACCTGCTGCTGCAGGAGACCGAGCGCACCGAGCTGATGGAGCGCAAGGAGGTCGTCGACAAGCTCCTGGCCCCGTACTTCGATCCGACGAAGGTGAAGATCCAGCGCGCCTCGGCCTTCACCTTCCAGGCCAAGGTGGCCGAGCGCTGGAGGGACGGGCGGGTGCTCCTGCTGGGGGATGCCGCCCACGTGATGCCGCCCTTCGCCGGCCAGGGCCTGTGCTCCGGCATCCGCGACGCCATCAACCTGACGTGGAAGCTGGCGCTGGCCACCCGCGGCGCCGCGGGGGACGCGCTGCTGGAGACCTACGAGCTGGAGCGCCGGCCGCACGCCGAGGGGACGATCAAGGCCACCATCGCCATGGGCCGGGTGTTCCTCGCGCGCAACCGCCTCATCGCCGCCCTGCGCAACGCCCTGCTGAAGCTCTTGTCCCGCATCCCGCGCACCCGGCGCTTCGTGCGCAACTACGAGTTCCGGCAGAAGCCCGAGCTCCTCCGGGGCCTCATCTCCGGAGGCCAGCGGCGCAAGGGCGAGGTGGCCGAGGGCTCCTACTTCCCCCAGCCGCGGGTGGGGCTGCCGGGAGGAGAGACGGCCCGGCTGGACGACCTGGCCGGCCACGGCTTCGCGGTGTTCACCCTGGCGAGCGCGCAGGAGGCGACGCAGCAGGCGGCCGAGGCGCTGGCGCGGGAGCTGGGAGGGGTGTGGCTCCGAGTCCTCCCCGCCGAGCGGGCCGAGGAGGCTCGCTCCGGAGATGTGGTGGATCTCGGGGGCAAGCTGAGCGCCTGGTTCGCCCAGTACCAGGCGGATGCGGCGGTGGTCCGCCCCGACCACTTCGTCTTCGGCGTCTCCAGCGGCGCCGCCCTCGAGAAGCTCCGGGAGGAGCTGTGCCGCTTCATCCACCTGCCCACGGCGCCGAGCACCCAGGAGGCCCCCGCGCGGGCCCTGCTCCCCTCGAGTGCCTGAGGCTCCAACGATCGCCGGCCAGGCCTGGCCGAAGCCTCGTGAAACGGGCCCCCACCCGGGGCTCGGGGGGCAGCCAGCCGATCTGGCGTGCCGGGAGCGTGCCTCTGGGTGCACCGTCTCATTCCTTCCGCGCCTGTCCGTGATATTGCAGAATGCTCGAAGGCTGGGGCGCCCCCCCCGCGCAGGGCGCTCGGGCTGGAGTGAGGAGCGGAGGAGACCGTGAGCACACTTTTCAAGGTGGAGGTCATCGACCGGGTCATGTTCGCCCGGTTCCCCAACCCGCCCTCCAAGACGGACGTGCAGAAGGTGCTGGCCGAGATGGCCACCCACCGCGAGCGGATCGGCAAGCCGCTGCTGTACGTGGGGCTGATCGACTCGAAGTCGAAGATCCCCAACGCCGAGGAGCGCAACCACCTCAGCCAGTTCCTGGCCGCCGGGCGCGCCTACTGCGAGGTGGCCCACCTCGTCATCGAGGGGAGCGAGCTGCAGAACAGCCTTCAGCGCGTCATCATCTCCGGCATGCTGATCGTCACGCGCACGTACGACAACTTCCTGTCGGTGCACAAGAGCGTGGACTCGGTGGCCCCGGATCTGCTCAAGCGGCTGGGCAAGGATCCCGGCCCCATCCTCCGCCGGGTGCGCGAGCTGGGCCTGGCCACTTGAGGCTCAGGGCCTCTTCTCGAAGGTGAGCGCCGCCGAGTTGATGCAGTAGCGCAGGCCCGTGGGCTCCGGGCCATCCGGGAAGACGTGGCCCAGGTGCCCGCCGCAGCGCGAGCACACCACCTCCGTCCGAGTCATGAAGAGGCTGTTGTCCTCGTGCAGCTCCACCGCGGATGGGGTGAGGGGCTGCCAGAAGCTGGGCCAGCCGGTGCCGGAGTCGAACTTGATGTCCGAGGAGAAGAGCGGCTGGCCGCACCCGGCGCAGCGGTAGGTGCCGGCCTCGTGGTGGTTCCAGTACCTGCCGCTGAAGGCCCGCTCGGTGCCCTTCTCGCGCAGGATGCGGAACTGCTCGCGGGTGAGCTGCTTCCTCCACTCCTCCTCCGTCCGGGCGAGCTTCTCCGAGGTGCCTGACGCCTGCTCCGTGGGCGCGGCGGGCTTGGTCGCGCCTGCGGCGATGGCTGCCACGGGGATGATCAGCAGGCCTGCCCACCACCACTTGCGTCGTCGGTCCATGCCTCTGAGTACGCGCCAGGCGCGGGACGGTTACAGCGGGGGGCCCTCGCCCGAGCGCCCTACTGCGGCTTGGGGCTGCGGTCCTCGTTCTGGCGAGCCACCATCCAGCCAGGGTACTCGGGCGGCAGCGTGGAGGCGGTGGTGAGCGCGGCGAGCTGCTCGGCGGTGAGCTTCAGGGAGGGCGCCGCGAGGTTGTCCTCGAGCTGCTCCGGCGTCTTCGCGCCGATGATGATCGCCGTCACGTGCGGCTGGTGCAGCAGCCACGCCAGGGCCACCCGGGCCACGGAGACGCCGTGAGCCTCGGCGATGCCGTCCATCACGTCGATGACGTTGTAGGCGCGCTCCTTGTCCACGGGCGGGAAGTCGAAGGTGCTGCGCCGGGCGGCCTCGGGGCCCTGGCCGCCGCGGCGGAACTTGCCGCTCAGGAAGCCGCCGGCCAGCGGGCTCCACACCATCAGCCCCAGCTGTTGATCCTTGATCAGCGGCACCAGCTCGCGCTCCAGGTCGCGCCCGGCGACGGAGTAGTAGGCCTGCAGGGACTCGAAGCGCGCCAGCCCGCGGTGCTCGCTGAGGCCCAGCGCCTTCATGAGCTGCCAGGCCGCGAGGTTGGAGGCGCCCAGGTAGCGGACCTTGCCCTGGTGCACCAGGTCATCCAGCGCGCGCAGGGTCTCGTCCAGGGGCGTGACGATGTCATAGCCATGGAGCTGGTAGAGATCGATGTAGTCGGTGCCGAGCCGCCTCAGGCTGGCGTGCACCGAGTCCATGATGTGGCCGCGCGACAGGCCCACGTCGTTGACGCCTGGGCCGGTGCGCCCGCGCACCTTGGTGGCGAGGACGACGTCCTTGCGCCGCGGGCCCAGCGCCTTGCCGAGCAGCTGCTCGGAGAGGCCGTTGGAGTAGACATCCGCGGTGTCGAAGAAGTTGATGCCCGCCTCCAGGGCGCGGCTGACGAGCGTGTCGGCCTCGGTCTGGCCCTGGGTGCCGATCACCTTCCAGAAGCCCTCGCCGCCGAACGTCATCGCCCCGAAGCACAGCTCCGACACATACAGCCCTGTACGGCCCAGCATCCGATAGTTCATGAGTGAATCCCCCTCGCGTGACTCAGAGGCGGGGATCTAACGCATCCCCGCGGGCGCCGCAGCACTCGCTTCAATCGGTGGCTCGGCGCTCTCACGCAAGCACGGTTCCCCCTACTCTAGGAGCTTGTCGGTGAACGGGCGTATGCGTGCGCCGTGAAGGTGGGGGCTGCCTTGAGGCTTGCGCCGCAATGATCGTAGCCTCCGGAGGTTCGCGTGACGAAAGGATGCCTGCATGGACCTGCGAGCGACAAAGAATCCGTGACCGGGAAGGCGCTGCTGTTCCACACGCTGCCGTTCAACGCTCGCGTAGGACCCTTCTGTGGCTGAGTCCTCATGGGAGCAGGAGGCGACCCTGGTCGCTGAGGCGCTCAACCTCCTCGCCGTGCTGGCTTCACCCCGCCTCTACGCACGATGGTGCACGCAGGCGCCGCCCACAGCGCTGCGGCTGGCACTCAACGCCCGCGTGGTCGCGCTCGCAGCCTTCTGCAGAGGAGCCAGGGGAAGCCCTGATGCGGAGCGCTTCCGAGCTGCAGCTCCCAAGGTCCAGGCGCTCGCCGATTCGGTGATCGGGGCACCCCCAGACACCCTCTCGGAACCTGACTGGACTCCCCAGGCCCGCGAGTGCCTGGAAGCGCTCGGGTTCCAGGCCCCTCCAAAAGGATGGGATGCCTTCGAGGGTTGGCCTGGCGGCAACGGGTAGGCTGGGTCCTCACGGCGCTGAAGGAGGACAGGCTGGCCACAGGGCTTCGCCAATCTCGCACG
>JAFGNZ010000254.1 GCA_016926755.1 Myxococcaceae bacterium
CCGCCATCGCGCCGCGCGCAACGCTCGACATGCCAGGACCTCGCAGCGGCGCGAAGGGAGAATACGATCGTGATGGCCGCGATCGAAGTGCCGCGCTTCCTGAAGATCGTCTCCAGCCGCGACCGCCGCGCAGGAAGAGAGTTGATGCGGAGGTAGGACCGCGAGGTCATAATCCTCGATAGCTCTCGCGTATCCGATGGGGGCGTACAAAAGCATTCCCAGACCCCTTTAGCCCACATGTATGTAATTTACATACATGGTATGTACTCAATTGCACGCCCCAGAGCGCATTGAAGAAATCGATAGCAGGTGACCTATAGCGCGTGACAGCGCTACATCATTGTAAAAATCGTTAGGAAACGGTCCTTCCACCCCAGAATCGTTACGTGGAAGCGTGCTTGGCGGGGGGCCATCCGTGCAGGGGAGCACCGGCTCGGAATCGCTCCCGCGAAGTGCCCGGAATGACTGGAGCGGCGCGCATGAGGGGGCTCGTCGCTTTCCTGGACCTCTGATCTGATGGACACCTACGCATCGCGCGGTCGCATCATGCCCTTCAACTTCATGGATGCGGTGGCCGAGGTGGGGCTGATCGCCGGTTGGGCTTGGGCCTCCACCCGCCCGCCTCTCAGCCGCGAGCAGCAGCGCCCATCTCCACAGCCGCCTCTCGCACACGGCTCACCGGAGTGGCGCTCTGCGCCGTCACCGGAGCTGGCCCCTCCCTCGCCATAGCGGCGGCGAGCTGGCGGTAGCATTGCTCGTAACAGCCCGCCAGGGCCGGCACGCTCCCACCGCTCCTTGAAGCCGGGCTGGTTCAACACCTATCGCCGCGCCGCTCGCTTCGCCCGAGCTGTCGTGCCAAAGAACCTCGCGATCGCGCTCACGGCCGCGGGCGCCTCGTCGAGCACGAGATGCCCGGCATCGTCGAACAGCCGCACCTTCGCGCGCGGCAGCAGCTCTGCCCAGGTGCGATGCTGCGGCGTCGGCGTGAGGCGATCGGCGTTGCCCCAGACGAGCATCGTCGGCATCGTGAGCCGGTGCAGGTAGCGCGGCAGCTTGCGGTCATACGAGCCGGTGGCGAGCACGCGGCCCGCCGTCGCCGCCTCCTTGAGGCGCTCCGCGATGAACGCCGCGTCGGGAACCCCGGGCGGCAAACGCTTGATGACCGTTTGCGGGTCGACCGCGAGCAGCGCCGGCAGCTCCTCGGGCGGCACCTTGAGAAAGTCGACGCTCGGATGCTCGGGCACGGGGATGCCGATCGGGCACACGAGCGCGAGCTTGTTGACGAGGTGGCCGTGCTCGACCGCGAGCTTCGTGGCGATGAAGCCGCCCATCGACTGCCCGACGACATTCGCGCGCTTGAGGCCGAGCGCCTCGAACAGCTCGAGATAGTGCAGCACGTAATCGTGAATCTCGGTGACGTTCGGGTCATCGGCCGACTCGCCGAAGCCCGGGTGATACGGGATGATCACTCGGAAGCGCCGCGCCCACGCCGTGGCGAAATCGAACCGCGTGACCGTACCGGCCCCGTGCAGGTACACGAGCGGCGGGCCTTTACCTGCTTCCAGCACCACCGTGTCGATACCGTTGATCCGCAGCGTGCGGCGCTTGAATTCCGTCATGGGGCGAGCCCTCCGGCGGCAGTTCGAAGGAGCATAGGACGGAAGGGGGCCGATTCGAACGACTTGTGCGCCGCGGCTCACGCCTCCGTCGCGTCGAAGCTGCGCGGGCGCAGCAGGCGCAGCGAGAGCACCAGCGCCAGGTAGAACACGCTGGCGGACACGGTGATGAAACGTACGCCCACCCGATCCGCCAGCGCGCCCTGCAGCCACACGCCCAGCGCGTACCCGCCGTTGAGCACCATGCTGTAGAGGCTGCTGATGCGCGCCTGCAGCTCCCGCGGCGCCCGCGTCTGGCACACGGTGTGGATGCCCGTCAGGCAGATCATGTAGCTGCCACCCAGCAGCAGAATGCTCACCGCCGCCATCACCAGGTTGGGCGACAGCCAGTACGCCGCCGAGATCGGCCCCAACAGCACCATCACGCTCGACAACACGCGCTTGCGGCCGAACGCATCCACCAGCGCGCCCACCCCCACCGCCGCCAGCACCGCCCCCACCCCCTGGCAGGTGACCAGCAGCGAGGTGGCCGAGGCGCCCTGGCCAAACACCCGGATGGCGAACACCGGCACCAGGCCGATGAAGGGCGCCACCAGCAGCGCGATGACGAGCGTGCTCACCAGCACCAGCAGGATGCCCGCGTCCTTGAATGCCACCTGCACGCCGCGAGAGATGTCCGCCACCAGGTCCTTCAGCAGGCCCTGGGTGCCTGGCACGCGGGAGCGCCGCGGCTGGCGCAGCCGCGACAGGGCGACCAGCACCGCCATGAAGGAGAGGGTGTTGATGACCAGCGCCCAGGCGATGCCGCCCGTGGCCAGCACCAGCGTGGCCAGCAGCGGGCCGATGACGCGCCCCAGGTTGAACTGGGCCGAGCTGAGGCTCAGCGCGCTGTGCAGATCCGCCGGAGGGACGAGCTCGGCGAGCATCGCCGAGAAGGCCGGGCCCATCAGCAGGCTGATGCAGCCGTTGAGGAAGGCGGCGATCGCCACCATCGGCACGCTGAGCTGGCCGGTGAAGGCCAGCACCGTGAGCAGCCCCGCCAGCACCATCTGCCCCACCGTCCCCACCGCCAAATAGCTGCGCCGATCAAAGCGGTCCGCCAGCGCCCCACCCAGCGGCGAGAGCAGCACCCCGGGCAGGTACGAGAGCGCCGCGACACCGCCCGTCCACTCGGCGCGGCCCGTCACCTCGGTGACGTACACGCCCAGCGCCAACGTCTCCATCCAGGTGCCGATGTTGGACACCAGGGAGCCGGTCCAGACCGGGAGGTAGCCGGGATGTTCGAAGGCCCGGAACGAAGAGAAGCGCGGGAGACGGAGAGCGGGCACGGCGACAACCTATGTAACCCAAGCCTCGGACATGCGCTCGGTGCGCTCCGCTCCCACTCTTGGGGCCCCAAGCAACTCAGGGCGAGAGCGTGCCGTCCTCCGCCACCTTCGCGCGCGTGCGCGGGAAGTCCTGGGCCGACAGTTTGCGCACCAAGGAGATGACTCCGCCCGAGGGATCCGGCACGGCGATGCCCTCGCCCTGCTGCCGGGTGGGGAGGATGCGGCCCGAGAGGAACTTCCCTGTCCGGTCCAGCTCCACCTCCAGCACCATGCCCAGCCCCTGCGCGCCGCTCAGGGTGAAGCGCCCGTAGGTGGCGAAGTTCCCCATCGAGTAGGCGATCAGCCGGCCCTTGTAGAACTCCATCGCCCGCGCCACGTGCGGCCCGTGGCCCAGCACCAGGTCCGCCCCCGCGTCCACCACCGCGTGGGTGAACTCGCGCAAGTCTCCCCGGTCCTCGCCCATGAACTTCTCCTTGCCGTAGGGGACACGGAGCGCCTTGGCGCCCTCGGCGCCTCCATGGAACGAGACGATGACGAGATCATGTGAGTCCGCCACCGAGCGAACCAGCGCCCTGGCCACGCGCGGGTTGTTGAGGTGGTTGCAGGCCGGGGAGGTGTGGAACGCCACCATGCCGATGCGCAGCCCGTTGCGCTCCAGCGTGGCCACGCTGCCCGGCGGTCCGCTCCAGGCGATCCCCAGCGCGTCGAGCGTGGCCTCCGTCTCCCGCCGGCACTCCTCGCCGAAGTCGCCCGAGTGGTTATTGGCGGTGGAGGCCAGGTCCACCCCCGCATCCTTCAGCGCCCGGCCATAGGCGGTGGGCGAGCGGAACGCGTAGCACTGGGTGCTGGAGCGGCACTTCTTCGTCTCGCCGCTGTCGCACAGCGGGCCCTCGAGGTTCACGAAGGTGAGGTCCGCGTCCTCCAGGAGCAGGCGCACGGCGGCGATGACGCCCTCCGCGCCCTCGGGAGGCAGGTGGCCCTCGGGCACCGTGGTGCCGAGCATCACGTCCCCCGCCGCGCGGATGCGCACCTTCGCGTCCTTGGGCGGAGGAGGGCGCGGCGTGGGCTCGGAGGGCTTCGCCAGCCGCTCCTCCAGGCCGGCCTGCGCTCGCGCCTGGTTGATCGCGCTCTCCAGGTCCGGGTGGTCCGGCTTCAGCTTCTGGACCTCGATCCACTGCTCGAGCGCTTCGATCCACTTGTTCTCCAGCGAGTACGCCCAGCCCAGCTCCCAGCGACAGTCCACGCGGGTGGGCTCGGCCTTCACGCAAGCGGAGAGCGCGGCGATGGCCGCCGCGGCGTCCCGGGCCTTGAGGGCCTCGATGCCTCGAGTGAAGTGCTCATCCCCAGCGGAGGCGGCCGGAGCCGTGGTGGGCTCGGCCTGGGGCGCGGAGGCAGGCGCCGGAGGAGGGGACTCGAGCGGAGCCGGCGTGCCCGGCAGCGAGGTGAGCACCCACAGCAGGAGGACGGACGAGGCCATGGCGGGCGCATATTACGGATCCCGCTCGCGCCCGAGAAAAACACGCGGGCACCTCACGCGGTTGCCAACCGCCCGGGCAACCTGCCAAGAGGGCGGCCACGCTCCCCACCGTCATCATGGAGGTGGAGGAGTTGCTCCGCCCACCGCCGCGTGGATGAGTCGCAGCAGCTGGTCCAGGTCGAACGGCTTGGTGATGTAGTCGTACGCCCCCTCGCTCATGCACCGGGCCGTGGCCTCGTCGGAGGCGTAGCCCGTCACGACGATCACCGGCATGTCGGGTTGGAGCCGCTTCAACCCCATCAGCGTCTCGACGCCGCTGAGCCCAGGCATCCGCAGATCCGTGAGCGCGAGATCGAACCGCGTCGCCTTCGCCCGCTCGAGGGCCACGGTGCCATTCTGGGCCGTCGTGACTTCAAAGCCCTCCAGGGACAGGAGGCTCGCCAGGCCCTCGCGCACGTCCTGCTCGTCGTCGACCACCAGGATGTGTCCGTGCCGGACTTTGGCCTGCGCGTCCTCCTTGTCCCATTGATCAAAGAGGCTCATTGCACGCTGACCTCCGGCCCGAGCGCGCGGGCCACCTCGCCCACGGGCGCCGCGGGCAGCCACATCCGCACCGTCGTTCCGCGACCGACCTCGCTGTCAATGTTCAAGGCCCCTCCGTGGGCGTCGATGAACCGGTGGGTGATCGCCAGCCCGAGCCCGATGCCTTCTCCCGGGGGCTTGGTGGTGAAGAAGGGTTCGGTGACGTGCGGCAGCATCTCGGCGGGGATGCCAGTCCCCCTGTCGCTCACCGTCACCTCCACGCCCCCAGCGCCTTCTCGTGCCAGGGCCCGGGCCTCGATGGTCACCGTGCCCCCTGCCAGACTGGCCTCCAGCGCGTTGTTCACCACGTTGAGCAGGGCGGTCTCCAGCTCCGTGGCGTGCACGTAGACGCGGAGGAGCTCGGCGCCGGAGAGGCGCTGCTCGAGCCGCACGTCGCGCTGGAGCAGCCGGGGCTGGGAGAGCTCGATCACCCGCCCCACCGCGAGCTGGATGTCACAGGGCTCGCCGACGACGGGTGGGCGGCTCGAGAACTCGAGCAGCGTCTTCAACAACCTCGCGCACCGCAGGGACTGTCGGTCGATGACCTCGAGCGCCATGCTCCGGCTCTCCTTGCTGAGCGCATACCGGGTCATCAGCTCGACGCTCATGCGGATGGCGGCCATCGGGTTGTTCAGCTCGTGGGAGAGCCCCGCGACCAGGGTGCCCACCGCGGCCACCTTCGCCTTGCGCACCAGCTGCTCCTGCGTCTCTCTCAGCTTGCGCAGCGTGGTCTCCAGCTCGCGCGTTCGCGCCTCGAGCTTCAGCCACGTCTCGTGCAGGCGCACGGCCGCGCGCACCCGGGCCTTGAGCTCCGCTGGACCGAAGGGCTTGCCCAGGTAGTCATCCGCTCCGGCCTCCAGGCCGCCGATCATCTCCTCCCGGCTGGCCTTGGCCGTCAGCAGGATGATGGGGATGTCCTTGTACTGGGCGCTCGCCTTCAGCCGCGAGACCAGCTCGGAGCCATCCACCTCGGGCATCATCACGTCCGAGATGATGACGTCCGGCCGCTGTCGCTTCACGGCCTCCCACGCCTGCTGGCCCGTCGACGTCAGCTCGAGCTCGTACTCACCGACCAGCAGGTCGGCCAGGTACGCCCGCATGTCGGCGTTGTCCTCGGCGATCAGCAGTCGCGGCGCCGCCCGGGCGGGCGCCAGGAGCAGGTGACTGGGGGGAGACGGTGGAGGCGTGGGCTTCGTGAAGTAGCCCTGGCCCGGCCGCGCGTGGCTCCTGCTGTCCGCGACGCGCGCCAGGGGCCGCTCCGCGTTGCCCGGCAGGCGGACGATGAAGCGCGCACCCTCACCGGGCGCGCTCTCCACGGCCACCTGGCCGCCCATCAGCTCGGCGAACTCCTTCACGATGGCCAGCCCCATGCCGGTCCCCTCGTGCTTGCGCGTGGCCGAGCCGTCGAGCTGCTGGAAGCGCTGGAAGAGCATCCCCTGCTTGGACTTGGGGATGCCGGGCCCCGTGTTGGTCACCATCAGCTCGAGCCCGGCCCCCAGCGCCCTCAGCGTCACGGTGATCACCCCGCCCTCCGGGGTGAACTTGAGGGCATTGCCCAGGAGGTTGAGGACGATCTTCTCGAACTTGCGCCGGTCCACGGGCACTACGTCCAGGCCAGGGTCCGCCTCGAACCGCACCTCGAGCTGCCGGGAGGCCCCCGCGGAGCGCGCATCCTCCACGATGGAGGCGGCCAGGCGGCCCACCTCCACGGCCTCCCAGTCCACCTGCATCCGGCCCGCCTCCACCTTCTGGTGATCCAGGATGTCGTCCACCAGGCGGAAGAGCCGCTCGGCGTTGCGGTGGATGCGCTCCAGGTCCACCCGGACGCGCTCGGGCAGCTCGCCGGAGCGAGCGGAGAGCAGCACCCCCAGCGGACCCAGGATCAAGGTCAGCGGCGTGCGCAGCTCGTGGCTCATCACGGTGAGGAACTCGCTCTTGGCGCGCGCGGCCGTCTCCGCCGCCTCCTTCGCCCGCTGCAGCTCCACCTCGATCCGCTTGCGCTCGGTGATGTCCGCGTAGATGCCCAGCAGGCCGGTGACGTTGCCGGCCTCGTCCCTCAGGGGCACCTTGCTGGTCAGCAGGGTGCGCTGCTCGCCATCGGCGCGCAGGACCGGCTCCTCGATGTCCAGCTCCGGCGTGCCGCTCTGCATCACCCGGCGGTCGACCTGCACGAAGAAGTCAGCGTCCTCGCGCTTCCAGAGATCATGGTCGTTCTTGCCGAGGAGGTTCTCCAGCGTCCCCATCCCGCAGTCGTTGAGGAAGTTCTGGTTGCCGCCGAGGAAGCGCCCCTCGCGGTTCTTCCAGAAGATGGCGTGGGGCACATTGGCGATCACGTACCGCAGCACGGCCTGCTGCTGCTCGAAGTCCCTCAGCCGCTCCTCGGCCTTCCGCTCGCGCGTGACGTCGCGCAGGAAGAGCCACACCTGCCCGCGCCGGGGATGCAGGCGGATCTCCAGCCACTGCTGGGCCAGGGCGCGGTGCTCCACGAGCCACGCGGGCACCTGCTCGGCGAGGGCGCGCCGACAGCCCTCGAGCAGCGCCAGGGAAGGGGCCGGCTCCCCCAGGAGCGAGTCCAGCGAGCGGCCCAGCAGCTCCGCTCGTGGGAGACCCAGGAGCTGCTCGGCTGCCGGGTTCACGGCCCGGACGTGGAGGGAGGAGTCGACCGCGAGGAACCCCTCATCCATGGCCTCCATGGCCTCCAGCGCAGAAGCGCCCCCGAGCGCATCCATCGGCTCGTTGGCGCGAGGTGGCTGATCTTCGGGATGAGGCTTCATCGCTCGTCCTCCCCGTCTGAAAGATTACGACAAACGATGCTGGAAAGGGCACTCATTCCAAATGCACCGCGGGATTCCCGAAGCCGGTGAGCCTGCATCACCCGTCACCCGGTGTCGGCGTCGCGCTCGGCGCGGGGCGGCTCCATCAGCGCCGCCACCTCGGGGGCGTAGCCGCCCGGGCCCTCTCCGTGGACGATGAGCGGTGGGCGCACCTTCAGCCCGCGATCACTGTCGCGCAGCGCGTGCACGAGGAAGCGCGTGGCGGGAGCTCCCACCCTGGCATGGACGAGCCGCAGCGCCCGCGGGAACAGCCGCGCCGCGGTGAGCAGCCCGAGCACCTCCGCCAGCCGCGCCGCCGGGTACACCAGGCTCACTCCACCTCCGGGTGCCAGCGCGTGCCGCGCCGCCGCCACCACCGCCGCCGCGTCGCACGCCAGCTCCTGCTTGGACAGGGCGCGCTCCTCGTCCGGGCTGCGCACGCCGGCGCTCCGGGCTCGGAAGGGCGGGTTGGAGACGACGAGCGCATAGGCCCCCGAGGGCAGCAGTGTCCGAGCCTCGCGGAGATCTCCGAGCACCGGGCGCACCCGGCCCTCCAGCCCGTTGAGCGCCACGGCTCGCACCATGCGCGCGCACACCGCCGGCTGCAGCTCCAGCGCATCCACGGGCTCCCTGCCGAACTGCCGCGCGAGCAGGAAGGACACCACGCCGCTGCCCGCGCCGAGCTCCAGCACGGGCCCCTGGCCCGCACCCTCCACGGCGGCGAACCCCGCCAGCAGCACCGCGTCCAGGGTGAAGCGGTAGCCACCTCGGCGCTGCAGCACCCGGACACCCGCCGTGCCGATGGAGTCGAGTGTCTCGTCCGGGCCAGCTCCCTCCAGGGGCGTGTCATTCACGGCAGGCGCTCCCGGGAGACACTCAGCGCCTGGCGGCCAGGCGCTCCGCCAGCTCCAGCACGTGCGCCTCCACGCTGATTCCGTCCAGCGCGTCGATCTCCACCAGGCCCGTGGGGCTCGTCACGTTCACCTCGGTGAGGGAGTCGCCGAGCACGTCGATGCCCACCAGCAGCAGCCCCCGCTCGAGCAGCTTTGGCTTCAACCGGGCGCAGATGTCCCGCTCGCGCTGGGTGAGCGTCGTCTTCACGGGCGTGCCGCCCGCGGCCATGTTCCCCCGGTGGTCATCCTCCGAGGGCACGCGCAGCACCGCCCCCAGCGGCTCACCGTCCACGAGGATGATGCGCTTGTCACCCTGGCGGCTCTGCGGCACGTAGGCCTGGGCGATGATGGCCTCGCGGCCGTTGTCGGTGAGCATCTCCAGGAGGGAGCGGGTGTTCCGGTCCTCCGGGCTGACGAAGAGGATGCCCTTGCCGCCGAAGCCGTCGATGGGCTTGAGGATGGTGCCGCCGGGGTGCCGGAGGATGAAGTCCATCAGCACGGAGCGCTCGCCGGTGACGCACGTCTCCGGCATCAGCTCCGGGAAGTTGAGCGCGAAGAGCTTCTCGTTCGCGTCGCGCATGCCCTGGGGGCTGTTGATGAAGATGGGGGGGCGGCCCGAGCACAGCTCCACCAGCTGGGTGGCGTGCAAGAAGGCCGCGTCCACCGGCGGATCCTTGCGCATGAAGAGGACGTCCAGGCTGGAGATCGGCCTCACCGACTCCTCCAGGAGGTCGAAGTGGCGCCCGGGCTCGCGGCGCACGGTGACGGTGCGCATGCGGGCCTCGGTGCTCGTCCCGCCGAAGCGCAGCCAGCCTTGCTCGAAGTAGCGCACCGTGTGGCCACGTCGCTGCGCCTCCAGCATCAGCGCGAAGGTGGAGTCATGATCCACTCGCACGTGCTCGAGGGGGTCCATCAAGAAGCCGAGGGTGAGCGAAGCCATCTTGCAGCCGGTGTCCGAGGTAGGAGCCCCCTCTCATTGGAGCTCACAGGAGTTGGGGTGCCGAAAGCTAGACCAGGAGGCCGCTGACGGCACCGGAACAGTGCATCCATCTGCTCGCCCGTCAGCGGGCCTCGGGGATGTCACTGAGGGAGAACCGATGTGACGTCGTCTTCCCCGCGCCGATCTGCACCGACAGCACCCGCGCCTTCTTGTCCGGACCCACGATGCGCAGCAGGTGCGTCCCCGCCGGCATCGGCTGGTTGAACATGGGCGTCTTGCCCAACGAGCGCTTGCCGCGGAACACCTGCGCCTCCGGGTTGATGATGAGCGTCATCTTCCCCTGCGCCACGCGGCCAGGCCTGGAGGGCTTGTCCTCTGCCACCACGGCATCGCTCGGCGAGGTCCCCGCGTCGGCCGCCGCGCTCTCCACCGCCGGGGGCTCTGGCTGGCCCGACTCGGGATAGGCCTTGATCCGTGGATCGACGAGCTCCTGGACGGAAGGCTGCTGCAGGACCGGCTCTTCCAGCCCTCGCGTCAGGGTCATCACCAGGTAACCGCCGCCCAGGATGAGGCTCAACAGCACCGCTCCCCACAGCACGCCGTTCAACAGCTTGCCACCCTGGGTGGCGTCCTTCGCGGTGGGAGGCGCCGGCCGGGTGCCCGGCGAGTTCTTCAGCTGTGTCAGCTCCGGGTCCACCTGCGCCTCGGGGACCTTCTCGCCCCGGGGAGCAGCGCCCACGCTCCTCCGCGGCACCGGCGCGGCCCGCTTCTTCGCGGGCTCTGCCCTCGCGCGCTCCCGCCTCGCGGGCTCCACCTCCTGCGGCTCGTCCTCCACCAGCGCATCGGCGCTCTCCAGCAGGGCCTGCGTGGTGGCCATCTTCTTCTCGAACAGCTCGCGCATGACCGACGCGCGCTGCTCCGCGTCGAACAGCTCCCGGCCGCCCGCCTGCTCCAGCGCCCGCGCCAGGTCCCTGCCGCTCTGGAAGCGCTGCTCCGGCTCTCTCTCGAGCGCCTGGAGCACCACCGCGGCGAGCTCCTCGGACACCGGCTCCGACGGGTGGGTCGGCGCGGGGATGGGCGCCTGGAGGATGTTGAGCATCTCCTCGCGCTCGGTATTGCCCCCGAAGAGCCGGGTCCCCGTGATGAGCTCCCAGAGCACCACGCCCGCGGAGAACACATCACTGCGCCCATCGAGCGGATCGCCCCGCACCTGCTCCGGGGACATGTACCCGGCCGTCCCCTTCACCGTGCCCGCGCGCGTGCGCTCCAGGCTGTTGCGCGCCTTGGCGATGCCGAAGTCCAGCAGCTTCACCACCCCGTCGTACGTCACCATGATGTTCTTCTGGGCGACGTCGCGGTGGATGATGGGGCTGGCCCGGCCCGACGGCTCCGTGAAGGTGTGCGCGTAGTGGAGCGCCTGGCTCACGTCGCGCATCACCGCCACGCTCAGCCCCAGGGGGATGGGCTCCCCGCGGCGCTCGTAGGCGGCGGTGAGCTGATCCAGGTTCTGTCCGGCGATGAACTCCATGGCCAGGAACAGCCCGTCCTCCTCCTGGCCCAGCTCGTACACCTGCGCGATGTTGGGGTGGTTGAAGGCGGCCGTGATGCGCGCCTCGTCCAGGAACATGCGCTTGAAGGCCTCGTTGCTGCGCACGTCCGGGAGGATGCGCTTGAGGGCCACGTACTTGCGGAAGCCCCCGGGACCGGAGGTGAAGCCGATGAACAGCTCGGCCATGCCTCCCACGGAGAGCCGGGTGATGATCTGGTACTTGCCGATTCGCTCGCCCTGGGACGACCCGACCGGCGCCCCATTTCCAGGTGCGGCCATGGCCCGGAGGATAGCCTGGACCTGCTCGAGGGCAGGCACCCGCCTACTCGAAGGGGGGCTCCCGGCCGGCTCCCCACCCCGGGTGACAGGACCCTCACCCCGGGTTCAGCCATGTAGGCCCCGCATCCCTGTGGGAGTCCTGTGGATGACACCCCGCGTCTTGTGGAGAAGCGCTCACCGCGCCCAGGCGGTGTGGGGTACTGGGGAAAAGCGCCAACTTGTCCACATGTAGCAGGAGGGGGATTCCCCTGGGATACCAGGAGCTTGCCGACTTTTCCCCAAGTCCGCGCTCCCTGCTATCACTACCACTGGATCTACCTTCCTAATACCTATGGAAGTAGCAGGGGTGGGCTGGGGATGGAGGGCAGCAACGGGCCGGGCGAATGGGGCGGCCGGGCCCGGAACCAGGATCGAGCGTCCGGCCGAGCTCGGGGGTAGAGTCGGGGGCTGGTGCGTACGTTCCTGGTGCTCCTGCTGTGTCTCGGTGCGGCCTCGGCCTCGGGTGAGGAGCGGGCCCTCGTGCGGGCCGAGCGCCTCTTCGATGGACTGGAGTTCGACGAGGCCGCCAAGGCCTTCCAGGAGGCCCTGCGCGAGCCGGGCACGCGCGAGGAGCGCATCCGCACGTGGAAGGGGCTGGCGCTGTCCGAGGCCTTCATGGGCCTGTCCAAGAAGGCGCAGGCCGACTTCGAGGCGCTGCTGTCCATTGAGCCGAGCGTCCAGGTGAACCGCGGGCTCGGGCCGAAGATCCGCAAGCCCTATGATGCCGCGCGCAAGAGGATGCGGAAGAAGCCGCGGGCCGAGCTCCAGGTGATGCGCCGCCAGGACGGACAGGTGGAGGCGGTGCTGGAGCACCCGACGAAGCTGGTGTTGGAGGTGGCCGTCTTCGTGCGGGAGCCGGGCGAGCCCGACTTCAAGGCCACGCGGAGCGTGGCGCCGGGGCCGGTGGTGGCGCCAGCGTCCGCGGTGCGCGCCGTGGAGGCCTACGCGGTGGCGCTCGACGCGACGGAGGGCATCCTCTTCGAGAAGGGCAGCGCCACGGCCCCGCTGCGCTTCAATGCGACAGAGGAGCCCCCGCCCGCGGTGGTCGCGGCCCAGGAGCCTCCTCGCCCGGAGCCGCTCCCGCGCGAGCTGGAGCGCCGCGCCATGCCCAAGTGGCCCATCGTGGTGGGCGGAGTGGGCCTGGCGGTGGCCGCGGGCGTGGTGGCGGGCATCGTCCTCTCCCAGCCGCCGGAGCTGAACCTGCCGCCCGCGGACCGGACGGAGCGCCTGCCATGAGCCTGGCCCGTGTCATCGTGCTGCTGCTGGGGTTGTTCGCGCTGGGCGCGTGTGATCAGACGAAGCCCCTGGTGCCGCCGGATCTGTGCGCTGACGTCTCGTGCCCTGCGGGGCTGGCGTGCGTGGAGGGCCGGTGTCTGGCCACCACCTGCCGGGGCACCGCGTGTAGCCCGGGCCAGGTGTGCGAGCGCGAGGCCTGCGTGGAGGTGGCGTGCCTGGGAGTGAGCTGCCCCGCGGGCCAGCGGTGCCGGGGCGGGAGCTGTGCGCGGGTGGTCTGCGCGCAGGGGGCGGGGACGTGCTACCCCACGGAGCGCTGTGTGGAGTCCGTGTGCATGTTCGACACCTGCGCGGGCGTCATGTGTCCGGAAGGCACGGTGTGCCGCACGGACCAGGGGTGCCGCAGCGTGGTGTGCACCCTCGACACCAACTGCGAGCAGAACGAGCGCTGCGGCCCGGACGGGCGCTGCATCCCCACCACGGGCTGCGCGGCGATCCGCTGCCCGGCGCAGCAGGTGTGCCGGGAGGGCGCATGCCAGGCGCTGGCCTGCTCCGTGGACGCGGACTGCCAGCAGGGCGAGCTCTGCCGCTCCGGCACCTGTCTGTCCTCCACGGATCCGTGCGCGGCGGTGATGTCCTGCCCCTCCGGTCAGGTGTGCCGGGAGGGGGCATGCGTGGAGCAGGTGTGCGGGGCGGGCAAGCCGTGCCAGGGCCTCGAGGGCTGCCGCGCGGGGCACTGCGAGGGTCCTGTGCGCGGAGAGGCCCAGGGGCTGGCGCCCGCGGCGGGCTCGCCTGGCGGCAGGGCTCCTGGGAGCATTGGTGGGGGCGTGGGCGGCGCGACGCCTCAAGGGCCCACGCACACGCTGCACCCCGGCGCGTTCTGACAGCCACCTGCTCGAGGCTCAGGAGTGGTGCCGCCTCCAGGAGAGCCCGGTGAGCATGAGCCGCGAGCGTGGATCATCCATCTCCACGCTCACCGCGCAGCCTGCGACTTCCATCCGCAGGGCGTAGGTGTAACCGTGGACCTGGCCCGTGCGCTCCTGGGTCGTGAGCGCGGCCACTCGAAACAGCTCGGCCAGCAGGCGCTGGCGAACCTCCGTGGGCAGCGCATCCACGGTGGGCTGCAGGGCCCGGGGGATGAGCACGGTGAAGGCCCGCGGCGGCCGGGCGACACCCATGGAATCAACGGAGCTGACGGGGTCCATGCGCCGCGGCGTTGCCAGAACCGTACCCTGCCAGGGCCGAACGATTTCGAGCCCTTGGCCAGGGCGCTCCTCACCCGGCCTGTAGAAATGACGGGTCCTGATCGGAAGGGCGCAGGAAATTCGCTCAGGGGGTGATGCGGCAGCAGATGGCGTAGGCGGTGGGGACAGCGAAGGTGCCGGCAGCCGGCAACCTACACGCGTAGCCGGGCCCGCCCGTGGGGGTGGAGCTGTCCACGGGGGCAGGGGTGGTGTTGGTCGGGCTGAAGGTGATGCCCTCGCCCGCGGTGGCGCCGCCCAGGTCCGAGCACCCGCCTCCCGTGAGGAACTCGGTGGTGGCGCACCAGGCGGTGGAGTTCCTTCCGGCGTCGGTGTTGCCCGTGGCCGTGCGGTAGGTGCACGCCAGCGTCGGCGTGGCCGGCGCGGGGTGGGTGTGGTTGGAGCGCGCGACGGTGTTGAGGGTTCCGAAGTTGCCGCCGGAACCGGCGAAGGCGGCGTTGAGCGTGCCGGCGTTGAGGGAGAGGCTGGGGCCGTAGCTGGAGGGCTGGCTGTTGAGCTTCACCTTGTCCGCGGCGGCCATGAAGCCGTTGGCGGTGGTGGTGGCCGCGGTGTGGCCGTGGCCGGCATCAGCGAAGTCCGAGGCAGGGCGGCCCTGGAGGTTGTTGCTGTTCTCGGCCAGGGGCACGGAGGTGTGGCTGTGCGTGGCCAGGGCGAAGTCCGCGGCGGGGCGGCCCTGGAGGTTGTTGCTGTTCTCGGCCAGGGGCACGGAGGTGTGGCTGTGAGCGGCCAGGGCGAAGTCCGCGGCGGGGCGGCCCTGGAGGCGGTTGCTGTCATTGGCGAGCAGGGCGTAGGGCACGGAGACGACGGGCAGCCGCGGGGTGAGCTCGGACTGGCCCACCAGGGAGACGCCCAGGTACAGCGCCTGTCCATTGAGGACGGCGGCGGGCAGGGGCACCGTGTTGCCGAGCACCACCGAGTAGTAACCGTTGGAGACGTTGACGACAGGGTGGCTCTCCTCCCACAGCGGGCCACCGCCGGTGAGGGTGGCATACAGGGCAAAGCGCAGGCTCTGCGGGGCGGTCTCCGGCGTGCTGTCCGCCCGTACCAGGCGCCCCTGGAAGGTCATCTGCTGGGGCAGATCCACCGCGCGGGCGGCGGGCGCGTACAGGACGAGCCCCACCGCGGCGAGCACGAGGAGCAGGCGAGGCAGAGGCATATCGACTCCGGGGAGGGAAGAGTGAGCCATCATGAATCCACGGGCCACGAGGAGTGTCTGGCCAACAAGCGCGCGAAGGGGGAGTGAAGGGGGCCCTCGCGCGCGGCAACTCCAGGGACTATACGCCTCTAGACGAGGTTCACGGATGGGATGCTCGAAGACGGCGATGGAAGCAGTGTGGGTCCCGCTCCTCGTGGGCCTCACGGTGGCGGCGCTCGGCGCGGGCTGCCATGACGAGCGGCCGCTGGTGAGCGTGGAGGGGCGGCTGCGGCTGTCGGCGGGGGTGGTGGCGTTCCCGCCTACCTATGTCGGGATGACCCGAGAGGAGACGGTGCGAGTCCTCAATGGCGGCCGCGCGCCGCTGGAGGTCACCTGGACGCGGGTGGAGGCGCCCTTCACGGTGGAGGGGCTGCCGGAGCGGGTGGGCACGGCCGAGGTGGAGGTGCGCGTGCGCTTTGCTCCCTCGGCGCCGGGGCAGTACTCGGCCACGCTGGTGGGCACGGCGGGTGGGGGAGGCATGGTGACGCTGGCGGTGACGGGCGAGGCCCGGGAGATCCCCACCTGCCCCACGCCGGTGGCCTGTCACAGCTCCACCTTCGACGTGGTGACGGAGCAGTGCGTGGAGGCGCAGCTGCCGGATGGCAGCCCGTGTGATCCGGGCAACGCGTGCCTGACGGAGGCCACGTGCGCGGCGGGCCGGTGCAAGGGCCGCGAGCGGGTGTGTGATGACGGCAATGCCTGCACCACGGACGTGTGCAACCCGCTGGACGGGTGCGGCTCCGTGCCGGCGCCGCCGTGCCCCGGGGATGGGGCCTGCAAGGTGGGCGTGTGCGATCCGGTGAAGGGCTGCGGGCTGGCGAAGGCGCCGGACGGCACCTTCTGTGGAGCGAAGCGCGGCTGCGATGACGTGGAGGTGTGCGTGGCCGGGGCGTGCGTGGTGAGGGATCTGCCGGATGGCTTCGTGTGCGCGCCGTCCACGCCGTGCCAGGCGGAGGGCCGGTGCCGGGAGCTGGTGTGCGAGCGCCCGCCGCCCACGGTGCTGGAGCCTGACTGGACCTACGACGCGCAGCAGCTCGCGGTGGGCCTGCACGACATGCTGATCTGGCCCGATGGGAACGTGACGCTCACGGGCTTCTTCGCGAGCCCCCTGCTGGACTCGGCGGGGGAGACGCCCGTGTCCACGCGCTCGACAGCTCGGCGCTGCATGCTCTGGAACGAGCGCCTGCTGTGCATGGACTTCCCGCGGCAGGGGCAGGTGTCGCTGCTGGAGAAGGCGACGGGCGCGGTGCGGTGGAGCTTCACCATGGCCAATGAGCGGCCGGACCTGGCGGCGAGGACCAACGGGACGATCTTCATGGCGCGGCTGGCGGTGATGGCCTCGGACCGGCTGGCGGCGCTCTTCGAGGCGTACCCCGCGGGCACGGAGAACACGACGCTGTGCCGGGCGTACTTCCTGGTGGTGCTGGACGCGAAGGGGGGGCTGGTGTCCGCGGCGGAGTTGAGGGATCCGCTGCTGGAGCAGTGCAACCACCCGCACCCGTTCGGGCTGGTGTCGGATGTGGCGGGGGACCTGTATGTGACGTTCTCGCCGTCGGCGAACTCGGGGGCGCCGCTGATCCCGGACGCGCCCACGCTGGTGCTGGCGTACTCGGCGGACGGCCTCGAGCGGTGGCGGCGGCAGCTGCCCTTCGGGGGTGGGGAGCTGGGCATCGTCCGCGGCCTGCTGCTGCCGGAGCAGGCCAGCGCGGCGCTGCGCACGCAGGATGGCGCGGAGGTGGGGGTGCTGCCGGAGCTGGGGCGGGCGGTGGCGACGCGGCAGGTGGTGGTGCCGAGCCCGCCGGGCACGTCGGTGAACCCGGATGCGGGCGTCGTCGCCTCGACGGAGCTGAGTGGGTACACGGTGCCGGGCCTGGCGCCGGCGTGGACGTATCGGCTGGGGGAGGGGGAGAGCTTCGTGTCGAAGGAGCTGCGGCTGGCGGAGACGGAGCCGCGGGGGAGCGGGGGAGCGGAGACGCTGGTGCTGGGCTTCGCGGCGAGCGGGGTGACGCCGACGCTGGTGGGGGTACGGGCGAGGGATGGGTGGGAGGAGTTCCGGTGCGCGCTGGCGTACACGCCGCGCACGGTGCCTCAGCTCTTCGAGCTGGGCCCGGAGAGCCTGGTGTTGATGGATGGGGCGCAGACGTGCGGCGAGTGTGATCCGCCCTTCGCGAACAGCCGCGCGCGCTTCCAGCGCTTCCCATTGGAGGGGCTGCAGCCGGCGGAGGCGCCCTGGCCGGGCACCTTCGGAGGACCGGGGCACGGGCACCACGAGAGCCCGGTGCGCGGCTCGCCCTGAGCCGAAGACGCTCGGGGTTCAGCGGCGGAGGCCCCTTCCCGCTGCCCGAGCGCTCAGGACGGCTCCAGGATGACGCGGATCGTGTCGTAGTAGAGCGCGGTGGTGCTCTCGAAGCCCGAGTCCGTGCCGACGAGCAGCCAGAGCTGGCCCTGGGCGTCCGTGGTGATACGGAACGGATCGTCGCGGTTGTCGCGGGTGATGCGGAGGTAGGGCGGGGTGGCGCAGTCTGTCGAGCCGTTGGCGATGTTGCCCACCACCCGGGCGTTGGCGCCCCCCGTCGACTGCTCGCCCTTGTCCACGTTCAGGTGGTAGGTGCCGGTGGTGCCCAGCACCCGGTCCGGCTCCGCGAGCGCGGCGCCCACCTTCAGGAAGACACTCTCGCCCGGAGCGCCGCCGACGCCCACGCAGCCCGTGGGGGCGTTGCTGGCCAGCTCCAGCTCGAAGGTGAGGGTATAGGCGGTATCGGGCCTCAGTCCGGTCACCGGGTGCGTGAGGAACATGAACAGGTCGTCGCTCACGTTCCTGCCCGAGATGAAGAGCGCGCCGCCCGGGGTACCCACCTCCGGAGGGAGCCCCCGTTGCTCGAAGAGGAAGCCGACGGCGTCGACCTGGGTCGGGGCCAGGTCGGTGAAGTTGCCGCTCCAGTCTTGCGTGCTCGCGTCGAAGGTGAAGAGCAGGTCGCGGCGCCCGGCTCCATCATCGGGCTCGAGTGCTTCCGAGCAGGCCGTCGACAGGCCCAGGAGCAGGCTGACGAGCAAGAGGGAGCGGAGGGGAATAGCAGCCAAGGGACTCCTCCAGAGTGGGCGTGCCCAGTTCCAGCTCTTGGACGGCGCGCCAGGGCTCGAATTCAGGACGGCTCCAGCACCACGCTGAGTCGATAGCTCCCCGACGGAGCGGGCCTGAGCGGGCCGACGTTGCAGGACACCCCCCGGGTGGCCTACTCTGGAGGTCATGTCGGTCCGAGGCATCAAAGGTTCGAGGCACAGGCCGCCGTCTTCTCGGTGGAACTGGCTCACCTTCGTCATGTTGGCCATCGCGCTGCTCCTGCTCGCGGACATCTACAGGATGCGGCGGGCGCGCAGCGAGGAGGCCCAGCGCGCGGCGGCCCTGAAGAAAGCGAAGAAGGGCGGCAAGCGCGCCGGCGAACCTCAGGAACCAGCGGCGTCGATGCATGGCCAGTCCTACCTGTTCGAGAAGGCGGGCAAGGTGGATACGAGCAACCGCTACGCCTCCACGCTTCGGATCCGGGTGCAGTTCAGTGAGGAGGAGCACGGGGTGTGCAGCGGGGCCCTCATTGGCCGCCGCCTCGTCCTGACCGCGGGCCATTGCGTGTGTCGGCAGCGGAAGGCCGCTTCCGGGTACATCATCGACGGCTCGGCCTGTGTGGACACCGCGATCGTCGAGACGAAGGTGTACGAGCCGGTCCCCGTCATCGTGGGTGAGGTGCCTGCCCGCTGGGGGACCTTCCAGGGAGCGGTGAAGCCTCACCCCGAGTTGAGGCTCTTGCTGGAGGAGGGTCAGGTGGTCTCCAGCCACGCGGACCTGGCCATCATCGTCCTGGACGAGGATCTCAACGAGGGGTTCGAGCCGATTCCTCTGGCGGACAGGGACGTCCAGCTCAACGAGACCCTCGTCATCGTCGGCGCTGGCTATGACGAGATGCGCCGCCAGTCCGATGGTGAGCGGCGCGCCAGCAGGAACAAGGTGACGGAGCGGCTGCCCTCCGGCGGCGGGATGATGCGCATCGAGCAGCCCGGAGGACATCACTACAAGGGCGACAGCGGAGGGCCCTGTCTGCGCGAGAGTGCGGGCAGGGCCATGCTGGTCGGCGTGTCGAGCCGCAACCTGGGCGAGGGCAAGGCCATCATCAGCACGTATGGCTACCGGGACTGGCTGGGCGAGGAGATCCAGCGCGCGGAGACACAGGCCTCTGCCACCCGCTCGGATCTGTGACCTCCATCAGTACTCCAGGTGACTGATGCGGAGGTGCGATTCGGGGTAGCTTTCGTGCCGTGTCGACCCCGTCACCGACTCCCGCCAGCGTCCTTCCGCTCCTCCCCAAGGCCTGTCTCGTGGAGATTGGCCGCGAGCCTGGAGGCTCCGCCCAATCAGGCAGGCTCCTGTGAGCTTTCGAGGGAAGGTCGCCAGCTTCGTGACCGCGAGGGCAAAGCCACCGTCTCTCCGCGCGGCAGGGCTGACAGGATCCTTGCTGGCTGTCGCCATGCTTCTGGCCTGTGACGGGTGCAAGGAGCGCACACCAGCGAGCATGGCCGACGCCGGTGTATCCCTGGGCCCGAGAGCCGTGCGTGGCGCTGCGGGGACCGAACCCAGAGTAGTCGAGAAGCAGCTGGTCATCAGCACCCACCTGCTGCCACTGGCCGGCAAGTTGGACCTGGAGAATCGCTACCTGTCAGCCGTCCGGGTTCTCGTGGAGTTCCCTGAGCAGGAGGAGGAGAAGGCCTGCGGGGGTGCCATCATCAGCCGCCACCTCGTTCTGACCGCGGGGCACTGCGTGTGCCGACAGCGCCCCTCGGTGGACGAGTCGGGCAGAATCCACACCCTCATTGACGGTTCCGCGTGCGCGGAGGTGGCGATCGTGAAGACGCTGATCTACATGCCAGGAGAAGAGCTGGGAGGGAGTGCTCCCGCGCGCATGAGGTACCAGCAAGGAACGGTGCTCCCCCATCCGGAGCTTCGGATCGTCCTGGATGCGCAAGGCCATGTCGTTTCGAGTCAGGGGGATGTCGCCCTCATCCTCCTGGACAAGCCCGTGGAGGAGGAGCTCAAGCCGCTGCCCCTGGCGGACCGGGAGCTTGAGCTCAGCGAGTCCGTCGTCATTGTCGGCGCCGGCTACGACGAGCTGGCTGACGCATATGATGCAGAGCGGCACTTCAGCAGGAACAAGGTGACGCAGGTGCTACCCTCGGGCGGTGGGAGGATGCGCATCGAGCAGCCTGGAAGCCACCATTACCGTGGCGAGAGCGGAGGACCGTGCTTGCGCGAGAGTGCCGAGAGCACCGAGCTCGTGGGAGTCTCAAGCCGGCACCTGGGAGAAGGGCAGGCTTTGACGAGCACGCACAAGTACCTGGGTTGGCTGCGCGAGAAGATCAAGGCCGTGGAGAGCGGCGACGTCGACTGATCCCTACGGCCATTTCGTGGTGTCCGGGCGCGGCGGCTCCAAATAAGGCAGGTAGCACCTGTTCTTCCACTCGTACCTGCGCCTGCCACACGGTGGATGCACATTTCCCAGAAGCCCCCAACACCCACCGTTGATCTCGATCTCGGGTTGCTCGCAAGGCGGTCGGCGCTGGCCAGGCAGGGGCTCCTTCGGCATCTCGAGACCGATCGCTTTCTGCGCTGGTTCGGGCTTCATGACGCCCACATGCTCGGTGAGAGCGTCCTGCGCCACGCCGGCTGTTCGCCCATCCTCTGTGCCGCCATGAGGTGCCTGCTGGTCCATCCCTCCCGTTGCTCCCGTGGGCCTCTGGAGCTGCCAATGAGCGACGCCCCACGCACTGGCGAGCAGTGCCACGCACGCGGCAGAGACGATGAGCCCTCTCTGCCGCGCGGGTGACGAGAGAGCCCGTCCGGACCGGACCTTGTGCGCGGCGGAGGTGAGGGCCGCGCGCGGGGTGATGAGCCGGTCCGCCCTGCGCCCGG
>JAFGNZ010000255.1 GCA_016926755.1 Myxococcaceae bacterium
CCGGTGGTGCGCGCGTCGGACAGCTCCAGCTCGGCCCCGTGGTGCGCGCGCGTCGGACGGCTCCAGCTCGGGCCGGTGGAGCACGCCCGCAGCTTGGCAGTGCGGAAACCGGGCAAGTGAGCGCGCCTGGGGAGCACGGCGCTAGCCGCTCCCAGGGCCTCTAGAACGCGCTGCCATTCCCACGGGGCGCCCCCAACCCCGGGCCTGGGCATCTCGAACGCATGGCGGCCCCGTAGCGTGCGCCAGAACGGCAGCGCCACGGCCAGCGCCACCAGCACGCGCGGCAGGAACGCGCGCCGCCGCGAGCACGGGAGCGCGGGCAGGCAGGCGCGTGCAGCAGCCGTGAGCGCCTAGCCTGGGGGCAGACGAGCGCGGCCCAACGCTGGCAAGCGTGGGAGAAGACACGAAGACACGGGGCGCGCTGCTACGGGGGGCCTGGCCAGGCGCCCGGAAACGGTGGCGCCAGCACGCGGACGCACGGCCCCAGCGAGCGCTCACAGCGCCCGCGTCGGGTTTGCTAGGGTGGCCTACCTCGGAGGTAACGCCCCCTTGCTCTCACCCTCGACTCTGGCCCTTGTGCTGCTCCTCCTCGGGGGGACGCTGGCGCAAGCACAACCGGCGCCCACACGCGAGCCGCGCCGCCGCTCCGTCACGCTGACAGGCTCCCCGGTAGAGGTACGCATCGCCACGGGGATCCGCACGTTCCTTGTCTTCTCAGTCCCCATCCGGGGAAAGGCCGTGGAGGTGGATTCGAAGCGGATCAAGGTCGTTGGTGCGGGTGCGGTGATCCTTGCCATCGAACCCTTGAGCGAACCCCGGCCCGGTGAACGCTGGACGTTGCGTGTCCCGTTGGCGGACGGGAAGGCGCCCGACGTGGCCGAGTTCTCGCTGGTCGCGCACCCCTCCGAGGTAGACACAGAGATCGACGTTGCACGGCGCGAGGAGTCGCCTACTGCCTGTCCAACGTGCGCGCCGTGCGCCGCCATGAATCCGGCAGACGCCATCGCTTCCGGGTTCATCGGCAAGGACGGAGTACGAACTCGGGAACTTCGCCCATTCACGGACTCCGCCAGCGGCTTCGCATCGCGAAGCGGTGTGACCTATCGTGCAGAGGATTGGGTGCTGGTGGATGTGGAGATCATCCCCCCGCCTGGGCACCCAGCATGGAGGCTCACCGGAGCCACGTTGACGAGCAAGACCGGAGAGGCGCGGGTGCGGGCGGTGAAGGTGGAACCGGGCGTGAGTGACTCAAGCGCGGTGCGGGTGCTCGTGACAACAGACGTGCCGCCGCCAAGCGCGGGGCTTGAATTCACCTTGCACGTGAACGGCGCGGACGGGGCGCCGTCGTTCTCGATTCCTGCTGTGACACTGCCACCAGCAAAGGAGCGCAAGCCATGATCGGAGCGGTGGAACTTCAACCCGGCACTCTCGTAGGGGGTTGGCAGATCATCCGGCCCCTGCGGACCGGCGGCTTCGGTGCCGTCCACCACGCGCAGCAGAATGGCGAGGCGTCCGCGATCAAGGTCGCACTCCACAGAGAGGAGAGCGGCGACATCGGCAAGACGCACGCGCGCTCGCTGCGGGAACTGTCGGTCCTGTTGACGCTGGATCATCCCCACATCATCAAGCCGCGCGGCCACGGCCACTTGGAAGATGGCCGCGTGTGGTGCGCTCTCGAGTACGTGGACGGCTGGACGCTGGGAGACTGGAAGGAGCGCACGTTTCCCACCTTCCGCGAGATCGCGCGTGTGGCTGCCCAGATTGCCGGGGCCATCGAGTACATGCACGCGCACCCGCTCAAGGTGCGCCACCGCGACTTGAAGTTGTCCAACGTGATGATCAAAAGGAGCAACGGCGAGCCGGTGATCATCGATCTGGGCGCCGCGACCTACGAGAATGCCGAGGAGTTGACGACGACTCCGCTGCCCCCGGGCACGGACCGCTACCGCTCGCCCGAGGCGTGGGATTTCTACCGCGAGCAGGGCCACAAGCCCGGGGCGCGCTACCCGTTCAAGGTGACGGATGAGCTATTCGCCATGGGAGTGATGCTCTACGAATTGCTCACCGTTCCGCTGCCGGTCAAGAACCCTCCTCGGCTCGATTGCGCGGAGCGTGTGTCGCGCCTGCCCCCTGCCCGGGAGGTGAACCCGCGTGTACCGGAAGCCTTCAGCGCTCTCGTGGAGGACTTGCTAGCGCACGACCCGGCACAGAGGCCGGTGAACTTCGAGGCGTTGCGGCGCAGGCTGGAAGAGTTGGCCAACCACCCGGGGCCGGAATACTCGGCAGAGGCGCACCCGCCCTCAGTGCAGCGCCAGCCCCCGCCCGGTGACGCGGCGCGTGGGAAACAGGGTTGGCGCAAGGTGCTGGCACTGGTTGACGAGCAGGCAGCCCGCCTCCGTGGCCGACTCCAGCCGCGCGCGCTTGTCGGCAGGATGGCTGCCTCTCGCCAGCGCTGGCGCAAGCCTCTGGCACTCGCGGGCATGGTGGGTGCTGTCGTGGGGGCTGCTGCTGCAACCGCGTGGCTGACGCATGGAGAACGCCCCGCATCCGCACCTGCAAGCGCGCCCGCGTCGGTGCCCGCGCCGAAAGTGGCCACCGCGCCAGCCGTCCCGACTGCCCCGGCGCTTCCCCCTGTGAAGTCCCCGCCTGTGTCTGCTCCCGCTCCCGCAAACGCACCGAAGGAAGGATCCACCGTGAAGCCCAAGCCGCCCGATGCTCCCAAGTCGCCCCGTGCCGCACGCGCGCTGAATGCAGCCCCCGCCCTGAACGATCCCGGCTTCCCGGCGTGGTGCAAGGCGCTGCCGCTGGCGCTCGCCATGGCCACCGAGGGCTGCGCGTCCATCCGTATCAAAGCCGAGCCCTTCGAGTGTCCGCCCGGGGCGAGAGAAGCCATGGTGAAACTAGGCTGGATGCGTGAAGACGGGTGGGGCAGCGCAACCTTGGGCGTGAAACTCGACGAGAGAGGGCCGGGGTTTGGCTTTTACACGTTCACGCTGGGAGCCCCGGTTACCGGCGTCCTCCAGGGCGCCGATAGAGGAGAGGTTCCGGCAGGTTCCCTCTTGCACGGCACCGTCTACAAGACCGATGCGCTCCCAGGCGCGCCCCTCGGAGAACTCCGCATCATCTACGACCACGTAGAGATCCCCGGCAAAGGAAAGTTTCCTGTGTGCGTTGTCTCGGAAGGCCACGCGATCAAGGAACTGAAGGACAACAAAGCGACGTCGGGAGTCTTAGTGGGAGCACGCCCCGTCTCAAGTTGGGAGCCGCCGCGCGACTAGGGCAGGGTCGCGGCGCCCAGCTCAGGCCGGGGCGCCCACGTCGGACAGCTCCAGCTCGGCCCGGTGGCGCGCGCCAGGACGGCTCCAGCTCGGGCCGGTGGCGCGCGCCAGGACGGCAGCCAGGGTCGCCGCGTCCAGCTCGGCCCCGTGGTGCGCGCGTCGCCCCGTCCAGCTCGGCCTCGTGGCGCGCGCGTCGGACAATGGAGGTGGCAACTGGCGCCTGGGACGCACCTGGCCCGGCGAATGGAACCGGCGGCAGGGGCGTGGGCTGCTGGGGCAGCGTGACTGCTTGAGGCTCTCCCCTGAACTTCGAGCTGCCCGCTGGGGCGCACCGGCACCTGGGCCCGTGGCGTGCGGTGTTCCGGCAACGTGTCACGAGCTGAGCGGTCAAGGTGCTGCGCGCCCGCCGATCTCGGGGAAGCGCTCATAGGCCCGCTGGGGCGCGGCCCCTGGCTCCTCCCTTCAGAGGTGACACCTCTCTGGGTTCTTCTTCACCAGGAACGCTCTGCCCGCCACCCCGTCCACCACCATCAAACACCCATGGATATGGAAGCGCGCCGAGCGCCAGCCCACGTGGCTCTTCGGATACGAGTCGACAGATCCCAGCCTGTACCGTCCCTTGAAATGACGGACATTGTCGACAGGCGGCTCGCGGGCATCCGCTGACGTGGAAGCCGCGTCCGCGGCCAGCATGCCGATGTCGGCATCCATCATGAGGAAGGCGCGATCACCCATGCCCCAGAGCGCCACCGCCGTATCGTCCGTGGAGTAGAGTCCCTCCCGCGAGCCCTTGCGGAACACCACCGAGACACCATCGTCTGCGCCCACCCACTCTCCCTCGACGGGCTCAGGGCTGCCGCCCATCGCGTTCAGGTAGATGGCCGCCACGAGACGCGCAGCCCTGGCCGTGAGCTCTTCGACGCTCTCGACCCTCTGGTAGGTAAACCTCCCGCCCGCGGAGGCGGAGGCTGCCACACCGAAGATGGCGCCGTTCAGTGGGACGGCCATTGACAGATAGGACCCGCTCCCCTCACTCCCCTTCATGATCCTGACCTTCAGCAGGAGCCTCGGGACGTTGGGGACGAAGTCGAGCACGGTCTCGGTGGTTCCATAGTAGATGTAGAGCACGTACGCGAACGTCTCGCGCTCCACCCCCGCCTGAAGGATCGCGCCTGGAGCCGACGACGGCTTCGACTCCACTTCAACCCCTTGGCGATTCAGTTGCTCTCCCAGGAGCGCTGCGAACGCGTGGGTGAGCGACGAGTCCTCTCCCTCGATCTCGAGCGAGACACGTCGGGGCGCTTCGCCTGGAAGCATCGAAGGAAAGGTCTTGAAGCGAGGTGAGAAGCATCCACTCGCAAGCGCGAGCCCCATCAACGACAGGAGCAGCACTCTCTTCCTGGGTATCGGCAAGACGAAGTCATCGACGTGGCTCATGGGTCCCCTCGCTGCCCTACAAGAGCTTGGCAGCCTGCGCGACCTTGTAGGTACGGTCGTGATCCTAGCACCCAGCCTGCCTGACGCACCACTGATCCATACGCTCGGCACCGCTCCATGGGCGAGAGCATGATAGAGTAGGGCTTCATGAAACCACACTCCAGGGGCGAGCGCTCGGAACTCAAGTGGGACGGCATCATCTGGTCCTGCAGGGCGGAAGGAGTGCCGTTATGGATCGGAGGCACCGGCAGCGGCCCAGATGAGAGGATGCTGAGCATCGCGAAGCTGGTGATGGAAAGCCTTCCAGAAATCGAAGTCAAGGCCGCAAGGTTCCTCGCTACGTTTCTGAAAGACCCGCGCTCCTGGGTGCTCCAGGAGGTTGACCTGGCAGCAGAGGCAGAGAGGCAGGAGTGTGACTTTCTCCTGGTGCTCAGCGATGGTGTTGTGTATTGCCGCTGCTCGGTTGGTTTTATAGGAAAAACCCCTCGCAAACTCATCATGGAAATAAGCTGAGCGGTCGATCACGATTCTCGACGCATAAGAGGGACAGGGGCACTGTTGCGTGCGAGGGAGGGGCATGGAGCGGCAGCGGAGAGTGACTGACGGGGGCCCCCGGGCCGTGCGCCGGGTGGGCTGAGCGGCCGTGCAGCCGACTTGGGGCACACCGAAGCCTTGCCCAACGCCTGCTCAAGGCGGGTTGCTGGTGTCGGGTTGCTGGTGTTTTGACAATCCCTGCTGCGGGCTCAGCACCACGTGCTCTGCGCGGGCCCCTGTACTGGAGCCAGTCTCACACGCTGCGTGGGCAGTCCCAGGTGTTGCAGTATGGAGCGCACCCCTTGCGCTGCCGTCACGTATGCCAGCACCCGGCGCCGCCCTCCTCCTCACAATTCACTCGCGGCGTCCGCTCCTTCTTCGCTTCCGCCTTCGCCG
>JAFGNZ010000256.1 GCA_016926755.1 Myxococcaceae bacterium
CAGCCACTGGAGCACCTGCTGGGAGGAGGGATTGCTCTGCCGTGCCTGGTCATACAGCGGCACTCCCTCCACCCAGTCCATCACGAGGAACGGGTAGAGCGCGCCGCCCGGGTGCAGCCATTCCCCCTGATCCCACAGGCGGGGAATGCTGGGGTGTCGGGTGCACGAGAGCAGCTCCACCTCGCGCGCGAAGCGAAGATCCCTGGGGAGCAGGGCGAGCTTGAGTGCGACGGGGTGGGCCTGGGGATTGTCGACGGGGACGGCCTTGTAGACGGCGCCGTGGACGCCGCGACCAGCCCAGGCCACCACGAGCCAGTCGCCCACCCGTGTGCCTGGAGGAAGGTGGGAGGGGTTCAACGTGGGGGCTCGAGGTGTCTGCATGGGGTGCCTCACGTAGGAGAGAGACACCTTACCTCAAGGGTCGTGCCGTGATGGGCCCTGTGCGCGGACAGGCCCCACGTCCAGCAGCGGCGGCTGGGGAACGTGGAGCTGGCGTGCGCGGAGATCGTCGCGTGCTGGGCAAGAGCCTAGAAACGCCGGTTCATGGGCCGGTCCTGTACCTCGGGCAGCGTGTAGTTGAAGCCCACGGCGAACCAGCTCCCGCCCGCGTCGTAGTTGCCGATCTTGTCCGCATAGCCCTGCGCGAGGACCAGCCGGTAGTCGAAGCTGAGCCCCCACTTCGGAGTGATGCGCACGGTGGCCCCCGCAACTACCCCGAAGGCCTGGGTGAAGTTCTCCACCGAGCGGCCCCCATCGAAGTACGCGCCGGCGAACAGGGGCCCGGTGAGGAGGCCGATGGAGGGGACCAGCCCCTCGGGGCCGATCTTCAGCAGCTTCTGAAGGCGCAGCCCGACCAGCGCTCCGAAGGTGAGGGCGTTCAGTCCGGGCTTGTTCGTGAGCCGCATCCGCTCGTAGGTGATGAACGGCTCGATGCTCAGCTCCAGCCACTCCAGCGGGGAATACCCGAAGGTGCCTGCCAGGAGCGGCCCCCCGATCGAGGCCCCCGCGCGCTCCAATCCCCGGTTCTGCAACTCCGAGTAGTAGTCGTCATAGAAGGCGGTGTTGGGGGTGTACCGCCAGCCGCCCTGGAGGGAGAAGCGCCTGGAGCCATCGAGCTTGGGCGGGGGCTTCTCCTCCTCGTACTGAGCAGAGGCGGTAGAGGCCGTGAGGGTGAGGAGGAGGAGGAGACTCCGGTACATGTCGAGCCCTTTCAGCGCCGCGCGCTCTCGATGCGGGCCCATATAGCACCCGCCGTGCCAGCACTCGCAGTGCGGTTCCCGTGGCGCAAGCCGCCGGCTGCAAGCTCAGGCAACGTGGCGGGTGACACTTTTTCGCGCACGAGGGTGACCAATCTTGTCGCAGCGCC
Source organism: Myxococcaceae bacterium (assembly GCA_016926755.1). Lineage (GTDB taxonomy): Bacteria > Myxococcota > Myxococcia > Myxococcales > Myxococcaceae > Hyalangium. The sequence goes on from JAFGNZ010000256.1 coordinate 1,367, forward strand.
GCCGAGCTCCACCAGGTCCACCGCCGCGAAGGGTTGATAGCTACCGGATGCATTCGTTCGCGCTCCTCCTTTCGCGGCTCGGAGGGCTGCAGGGCGGTGCCTCCTGGGAAAGTTGACTTCCGAGCGCTGGACACCAATAGAAGGGCCTGCGCGGCACGGCTCGTGTATCCGAGGCCCTCCGCGCGGGAGGAGCGGCGTATGGGACAGCGACTGGGTGTGAACGTGGACCACGTGGCGACGCTGCGGCAGGCGCGGCGCACCACGTATCCGGATCCGGTGACGGCGGCGGCGCTCGCCGAGCTGGCCGGGGCGCAGCAGATCACCATCCACCTGCGCGAGGATCGGCGCCACATCCAGGATCGCGATCTGCGCATCCTCCGGGAGACGTGCCAGACGCTGCTCAACCTGGAGATGGCCGCCACCGCGGAGATGGTGAAGATCGCCTACGAGTACAAGCCGGACGTGGCGACGCTGGTGCCCGAGCGCCGCGAGGAAGTGACCACCGAGGGTGGGCTCGACGTGGCGGGGCAGCGCGAGCAGGTCGCGAAGATCATCAAGAACCTCAAGGACGGGGAGATCACCGTCTCGCTGTTCATCGATCCGGACCTGGACCAGGTGCGCGCCGCCCACAAGGTGGACGCGGACCGGATCGAGCTCCACACCGGGCGCTACTGCGAGGCGCGCAACGAGCGCGAGCGGGGGCGGGAGCTGAGCCGGATCGTCGACGCCGCCAAGGCCGCCGCGAAGCTGGGCATGAGCGTGGCCGCCGGCCACGGGCTCAACTACGACAACGTGCAGCCGGTCGCCCGCATCCGGGAGATCGACGAGCTGAACATCGGGCACGCCATCGTGGGCCGCGCCGTGCTGGTGGGCTTCGAGCGTGCCGTGCGTGAGATGCTGGAGTTGATGCGCAACGCGGGGTAGGGCGATGGCGATCGTCGGCCTGGGCATGGACATCTGCTCGGTGGAGCGCATCCAGCGCATCCTCCAGGGCCCGCGCGGTGAGCGCTTCCTGGAGCGCGTGTACACGGACGCCGAGCGAGCCCTGTGCCGTCAGCGGGCCGATGCGGCCAGCGCCTATGCCGCGCGGTTCGCCGCCAAGGAGGCCCTGGTGAAGGCGCTGGGAGCGCCGCCGGGCATCCGCTGGCGGGACATGGAGGTGGTGCGGGGCTCGGGCATGCCGGGCTTCGTCCTCTCCGGCGTGGCGCGAGAGGTGGTGGAGCAGCGGCGGGTAGAGGCGCTGCTGACGATGACCCATGACGCGGGGGTGGCCGCGGCCACCGTCATCCTGCAGGAGCGGCCTTGAGATGCAGAGCGCCCTGACCGCCGCACAGATGCGCGAGGCCGAGCAGGCCGCCGAGACCCGGTTCGGGATGCCCTCGGCCCTGCTCATGGAGAACGCGGGCCGCGCGTTGGCGGAGGCGGCGCGGAGCGTGGCGGGCGCGAGAGGCCGCTTCACCGTCCTCTGCGGACCGGGAAACAACGGGGGCGACGGGCTGGTGGCGGCGCGCTTCCTCCGCGAGGGCGGGGCTCAGGTCGCCGTGACGGTGGTGGGCGACATGGCCCGGATGACGCCCGAGGCCCGGCGCAACCTTCAGGCGCTCGGGGCCCACGGTGTCTCCCCGCAGGCGCTGGACGTGCTGCCAGAGCCAGGCGCTGGGGACGTGGTGGTGGACGCTATCTTCGGCACGGGGCTCAGCCGGGCGCCAGGAGGCCCATTCTCGGAGGCCATTCTCCGCATCGAGCGATGGAGAGGGGCAGGGGCGAAGGTGGTGGCCGCGGACGTGCCCTCGGGCTTGCAGAGCGACACCGGCGAGGCCTTCCTGCCGCACGTCGAGGCGGACCTCACCGTCTCCTTCGGCTACCTCAAGCGTGGACAGGTGCTGGAGCCGGGGGCCTCACTCTGCGGCGAGCTGCGGCGCGTGGACATTGGCCTGCCCCCGACGGAGCCAGGCCCCGCGCTGGTGCTTCAGCTCGTGGAGGAGGCGGACGCCCGCTCGGCGCTGGCGCCTCGCCGCTCGGACACCCACAAGGGGACGTATGGGCACGTGCTGATCGTGGCGGGCAGCCGCGGCAAGTCCGGCGCGGCGGCCCTGGTGGCCAAGGCGGCCCTGCGCTCCGGGGCGGGGCTCGTCTCCGTGGCGACCCGCTCGGACGTGCTCGACGCCGTGCTCGCTCACGCGCCCGAGGTGATGGGCATCCCCCTGGAGAGCTCGGGGCCGCTGGGGCTCGCGGAGCTGGAGCCCCTGCTGGCCGCGGCCGAGGGCAAGGATGCGCTCGTCATCGGGCCGGGGATCCCCCGAGGGCCCGAGACGGGCAACCTCATCGGCCAGCTGCTCGAGCGCGTGGAGGCCGAGGTGGTGCTCGACGCGGATGCGCTCAACGCCATCGCCACGGACCTGAGCGTCCTGCGCCGCGCGCGGCGGCACGTGGTGGTGACGCCTCACCCGGGCGAGATGGCTCGCCTGATCGGACGCTCCACCCAGGAGATCCAGGCGCATCGGCTCGACGTGGCGCGGGACTTCGCGATGGAGCACGGGGTGACGGTCGTCCTCAAGGGCGCGCGGACGCTCGTCTCGAGCGCGGATGGGGGGCTCTACGTCAACCCCACCGGCAACCCGGGCATGGCCACCGCGGGCTCGGGGGACGCGCTCTCCGGCATCTGCGGTGCGTTCCTCGCCCAGGGGATCCGGGTGCCTGACGCCATCTGGACCGCTGTCTACGCCCACGGCCTCGCGGGGGATCTCGCGGCGGCCCGGCGCGGCAAGGTGGGGCTCATCGCGAGCGACATCATCAAGGGCCTGTGCGATGTCTGGACGCGGTGGGACCGATGAGCGCGCCCACGCTGACGCGCACCCTGCGCTCGGCGTCTCCGGAGGAGACACACCGCCTCGGCGTGCGGTTGGGAGAGCTGCTCCGGCCCGGCGACTTCGTCGGGCTCATTGGAGATCTGGGCGCGGGGAAGACGCACCTGGTGCGCGGGGTGGCCGAGGGTGCCCAGGTGCCCCGCTCGGAGGTGGCCAGCCCCACCTTCGCCATCGTCTATCCGTACAGTGGGCGCATCCCGCTGTACCACGCGGACCTCTACCGCATCGCGGACTACGACGAGCTCTACGCCACCGGCTTCCTCGAGCTGATCGGTGGCGAGGGGGCCGTGCTGGTGGAGTGGCTGGACCGCGTCCCCGAGGCGGCGCCGCGCGAGTACCTGCGCCTCACCCTGCGCCCCACGGGAGAGGACACGCGAGAGCTGCACGCCGAGGCCTTCGGGCGAAGGCCCGCGGAGCTGCTCGCCGCGTGGGCTCCCTGAGCAGGCTCAGCTCACGATCGCGAGCTCGGAGATGCGCCAGCGGTGCAGCACCAGATCGCCGTTCACGCCGATGATCTCCTCCTCGGAGATCTCGTTCCACGCGGTGTGGTTGCCGCACAGCGCCTCGCTGGCGATGAGGAGCTGATCGAGCTGCGTCCCATGCCGGAGCCGTGCCTGATGGCAGGACGTGGAGCGGCGGCCCTCCGAGATGAAGAGCGTCCGGTTGCGCCGCGTGGCCACCATCACCTCGCCGTTGGTGACCAGGAAGTTCATCGCCGAGCGCTCCTGGCCGGGCGCGTCGGTGAGGGCGGACACCAGCCCCATCGTCTCGGCCAGCGCGGTGGCCACATCCTCCGCGCGCATGGGCCCTTCAATGGCGCCGCGCGCCTCCAGCCGCGTGAGGAAGATGTGGAAGCACCGCTCGGAGTCCGTCGTCCCGCGGATGTTCGTGCGCAGCTCCGGGCGGATGAGCGACTCCAGCGCCGGCCTGTGCTGCTCGAAGTTCTTCAGGGTGCCGTTGTGCACGAAGGACCAGCGGCCATAGAGGAATGGGTGCGAGTTGCGCAGCTCCACCGCCCCCACCGAGGCCAGCCGAACGTGGGCCACCACCGTGTGGGAAGAGACGAGGCTGCTCACGCGATGGAAGTCCGGATCGCTGTGGGCGGGGCCGACACCGTGCGCCACCTTGGGCCGCGGCTCCGCTCCGTATGCCGCGATTCCCCAACCGTCCTTGTGCTCGCGCGACTGGATGACGAGCGAGTTCTTCTCGGTCACAAGCGCCGGGTGGACGGCGGCGGGAACAGCAGAGCGGAATCCGAACAGACGGCACATGGCTTCGAGCGGCGCCCTCCTGCTCACAGTCTAATCACAGTGTGCCACAGCATCACGGAGGACGACTCGCCCCCCTTTCAACACCGTGCGCGAATGGTTCACTCCCAGGTGGTAGGGCAGGTGCCGATAGTTTGTGCACGAAAAGATCACGAGGTCGGCCACGTCTCCCACCGCCAGCCGCCCGTGAGAGGGAAGCCCCAGCGCGAGAGCGGCTCCTCGGGTGGTTGCCCAGTACACCTCGGCCGCCGTCAGCCCGTTCTCCAGGCAGGCGAGCCCCATGGCCAGCGGGAGGTTCTCCGTCATCGCCGAGCCAGGGTTGATGTTGGTGCCCAAAGCAACGTTGACGCCGGCGTCGCGCAGCTTGCGCCCGGGGGCGTAGGGCCGCATGCGCAGGAAGAGGGTGGAGGTGGGGACCAGGACGGCGGTGACATCCGCCGCCGCCAGCGCGCGGAGGCCGGCCTCGCTCACGTGCTCCAGGTGGTCCACCGTGGCGGCCGCCAGCTCCACGGCGAGCTCCGCGCCGCCGCCCGAGGTGAGCTGATCCCCGTGCAGCCGGGGCCGCAGCCCCAGCGCCTTGGCGGCGGTGAGCAGCCGGCGGGCGTCGTCCGGGGTGAAGGCGCCCTGCTCGACGAAGATGTCGCAGAAGCGGGCCAGGCCCTCTCGCGCCACGGCGGGGAGGAGCTCCCGCACGCACAGCTCCACGTACTCCTCGCGGCGGCCCTTGAACTCCTCGGGCAGCGCGTGGGCGCACAGCAGCGTGGGCACCAGCTCCACCGGCGTGAGGGCCGCCAGCCTGCGCACCACCCGCAGCATCTTCAGCTCGCTCTCCACGTCGAGCCCGTAGCCGCTCTTCACCTCGGCCGTCGTCACGCCGTACTCCAGCAGGCGCTGGAGGCGGGGCAGGGCGAGGCGGATCAGCTCCTCCTCGCTCGCGGCCCGCGTGGCGCGCACGGTGCTGACGATCCCGCCGCCCGCCTGGGCGATCTCCAGGTACGTGGCGCCCTGGCAGCGCAGATCGAACTCGGCGGAGCGCTCGCCCGCGAAGACCAGGTGCGTGTGCGGATCCACGAAGCCGGGGCCTACCATCCGCCCCTGGGCGTCCAGCACCTCCGTGCGTGGCCCCACGGCGCCGGGCGGCAGCTCCGCCTCCAGCCCCACCCAGGCCACGCGGTCGCCCCGCACGCCCACGCAGGCGCGCGGGCGGGGCGTGAGGGCCCGCTCGGCCGGCTCCCGGTGGGAGCCCTCGACGGTGAGCACCACCGAGGTGTTGCGGATCAGCAGCTCCAGCGGCTCCATGGCTCAGCGCCCCCAGCGCCCGCCCATGATGGGCGCGTTCCAGCTGTCCTCTCCGCTCGCCTTCACCCGGCCCGCGCCTCCGGAGAGCTCGAGCCGGTCCCTCTTGCCCAGCGGCAGCTGCAGCACCAGCGCCGCGCCGTAGTACAGCGTGGTGGCGCTCGCGTCCTGGCGGGAGAACACCTGGTGGACGCCGAGGAAGGGCACCACCCCCAGGGCCACCCGCTCCTCGGGGCTGAAGTAGATCGCGGTGGACGTCTCGGCGCCGACGATGCTGCCGGGCCCTCCGCGCGAGTCGAGGCCGAAGTCCGTCGCGCCGCGCACCACCAGCGCGGGCGCCACGCCGAACGTCGGACCGCCGAACCAGGTCGACACGCCCCCGTAGAGCCCATAGCCCGGCAGCGGGAGCGGGTAGTAGATCTCTCCCTGCACGCCCAGGTGCAGCGAGAGCTTCTCCGTGAGCGGCTTGGACAGCGCCAGATCGTAGGCCACCGACCACTGCCGCGTGGAGAAGCTGTTGCGATCGCCGGAGAAGTCCTGCTCCTGGGGATTGAAGCTGGTACGTGCCGCGAGCGGGGCCGACAGGCGCGGGCCGCTGCGCAGGCCCACCTGGACGTAGCTGTCCGTGGGGTGGCCCGGGCCCAGCCGCATCACCATGGGGCTCAGGGTGGTGGGCGCGCAGCCGGCCATCCACCCCAGCGCCACCAGGGCCAGCACTCCCCAACTCACACACCTCGCAGAGGCAGGCCGCGCGGGGCGCATTACACGGTGACTCCGGGGATCTTCACCCCCCGCTCATGGGCGACCGCCACGGCCTCCGGGTAGCCCGCGTCCACGTGCCGCAGCACGCCCATGCCTGGATCCGAGGTGAGCACGCGCTCGATGCGCCGCGCCGCCTCCGGCGTGCCGTCCGCGACGATCACCTGGCCGGAGTGCAGCGAGTAGCCCATGCCCACGCCGCCGCCGTGATGGAAGGACACCCACGAGGCGCCGTTCACCGCGTTCACCAGCGCGTTGAGGATGGGCCAGTCCGCCACCGCGTCCGAGCCGTCCTTCATGGCCTCCGTCTCCCGGTTGGGCGAGGCCACCGAGCCGCAGTCCAGGTGATCGCGGCCGATGACGATGGGCGCCTTCACCTCGCCCTTGCGCACCAGCTCGTTGAAGGCGAGCCCCGCCTTCGCGCGCTCGCCGTAGCCCAGCCAGCAGATGCGCGCCGGCAGCCCCTGGAAGGCCACGCGCTGCTGCGCCATGGTGATCCACCGCCGCAGCGACTCCTTCTCCGGGAACAGCTCCAGCACCGCCCGATCCGTGCGGCGGATGTCCTCCGGATCCCCGGAGAGCGCCACCCACCGGAAGGGCCCCAGCCCCTCGCAGAACATGGGGCGGATGTACGCGGGCACGAAGCCTGGGAACTCGAAGGCGTGCTCCTGCCCGCCCAGCTGCGCCTGCCCGCGCAGGTTGTTGCCGTAGTCGAACACGTGGCTGCCGGCGCGCTGGAAGTCCAGCATCGCCTGCACGTGCACCGCCATGCTCTCCCGCGCCCGGCGCACGTACTCCTCGGGGTTGCGCTGGCGCAGCTCCGCGGCGGCCTCCAGCGACAGATCCGCGGGGATGTAGCCGTTGAGCGGATCATGCGCGCTCGTCTGGTCCGTCACCAGATCCGGCTTCACGCCCCGCCGGTACAGCTCGCGGAACACCGTGGCCGCGTTGCCGATCACCCCGATCGAGCGGCCCTCGCGCTTCTGCTGGGCCTCCTTCACCAGCGCCAGGGCCTCGTCCAGATCCCGCGCCACCACGTCCAGGTAGCGCGTCTCCACCCGCCGCTGCGCGCGCTGCGGATCAATCTCCACGCCCAGGAAGACGGCGTTGTTCATGGTGGCCGCCAGCGGCTGCGCACCGCCCATGCCGCCCAGCCCGCCGGAGAGCACCAGCCGCCCGGACAGATCCGCCGAGCCGAAGTGCGTGCGGCCTGCCTGCGCGAACGTCTCGTAGGTGCCTTGGAGGATCCCCTGTGTGCCGATGTAGATCCATGAGCCGGCCGTCATCTGGCCGTACATCATCAGGCCCTTCTTCTCCAGCTCGTGGAAGTGCTCCCACGTGGACCAGCGACCCACCAGGTTGGAATTGGCCAGCAGCACCCGAGGCGCATCCGGGTGTGTGCGGAGGATGCCCACCGGCTTGCCGGACTGGACCAGCAGCGTCTCCTCGTCGGTGAGCTCCTTCAGGCTGGCGACGATCCGATCGAACGAGGGCCAGTCCCTCGCGGCCTTGCCGGTGCCACCGTAGACGACGAGATCCTCGGGGCGCTCGGCCACGTCGGGATCCAGGTTGTTCATCAACATCCGGAGCGCGGCCTCCTGGACCCAGCCCTTGCAGGAGCGGGTAGGGCCTCGGGCGGCGCGGATGACGCGAGACATGATCAGACTCCATGGGTCAGGAACGACTGCCAAGAGGGCGAGCAGACTAGCTGAACTCGCTGGCCCCTGCGGGTGATAGCGAGAACCCGCGCTTCCTGGAATCCTGGACTCGGTGGAGGGTGCTACAGGCAGGCGAGTCCACCCCCGAACAAAATATTTCCCTCGGCTGGTAGAATCCCTGATCAACGAAAACCATGGCCGAGCCGAAGAAGATCCTCCTTGTCGATGACTCGCCCACGGTCCTCTTGATGGAACGGTTGCTCCTCCAGGATGGGCCGTACGAGCTGCTCAGTGTCACCAGCGGCCAGGAGGCCTTGGAGACAGCCCTCTCGGCGCGCCCGGACGTGATCCTGATGGACGTGGTGATGCCGGGGATGGACGGCTTCGAGGTGTGCCGCCGGCTGCGCGCCGAGGAGGCCACGCGCGCCACGCCCATCATCCTGGTGACGACGCGCGGAGGCCCGGAGCACATCGAGCAAGGCTACGAGAGCGGCTGCAGCGACTACGTGACCAAGCCCTTCGATGGTAACGAGCTGAGGGCCAAGATCGAGGGTCTCCTGGGACACTGATGTCGCGTGACTCCAAACCCGAGCTCGTCCTCCGCCCGAGAGTGGCCGCCGCGCTTCAGCGGCTGAGGGACAGCCGCGACGGCGGGGCGGTGGGGGTGATCGGGGAGATCGTCTCCCAGCTGCTGGGCTGCGAGGAGCACGCGCTGCTGGTGCTGGGGGAGGGCGGGGCGCGCCTCCAGCCCATCGCGGCCATGGGGCTCACCCCGCAGCGCCTGGAGTCCCTGCTGGCGCCCGAAGGGATCATCGGCCAGGTGGCCCGGCACGGCGTGCCCTACCTGGTGGGCCGGACCAGCTCCGTCGGTGCGCTGGCGCACGAGGCGGGGTTGACCGCCTGCATCGCGATCCGCAGCGGCAGGCAGGTGCGCGGAGTGCTCGCGCTGTTCCGGATGCTGCCCCAGAAGCGCTCTCTCACGGGGGAGGATCTCGAGCTGCTGGACGTGATCTCCGAGGAGGGGGCCCCCGCGTTCTCGGATCCTCGCGGGGGCGCCTTCATCCTGCAGCCCCCGTCCACGGAGCCCCTCCCGTCGCGGACAGCCCCGGGCCTGCGGGCCCTCTTCCTCCAGCCTGGAGGCGTGGTGACGGCGGCGCAGCCCACCGAGGTGACGACGATCCTGGGCTCGTGCGTCTCCGTGTGCCTGTGGGACGAGCACCTGCGCCTGGGCGGGATGAACCACTTCCTGCTCCCCACGGCTCCCAGGGGGCAGCTGCCCTGTGGCCGCCATGGAGAGGCCGCCATCCCCATGCTCCTGAGGGATCTGGAGCGGCTGGGCAGCCAGCGGCGGAACCTGCGGGCGAAGGTGTTCGGCGGCGCGCACGTGGCCGGGGCCCCGGCCGGTGGCGCGGGTCCCACCCTGGGCCAGCGCAACGCGGAGCTGGCCAGGCGCCTGCTCGCCGAGGCGGGCATCCCCATCATCGCCGAGGATCTCGGAGGGAGGGTGGGCCGCAAGCTGCGCTTCCGCACGGAGGACGGGCTGGCGTTGGTCAAGACGCTGGAAGGGGGCTGAAGGGCCCATGAAGACCGATCTCGAGATGGTCCGCCTGGCGTTTCGCGCCGAGGCCACGGAGCTGCTCGCGAATCTGGAGCGGGACTTCCTGGTGCTCGAGGACTCGGGGCCGGGAGGGGCTGAGGGCGTCCTGCGCTCCATCCATACCCTCAAGGGCAACGCCCTGCTGATGGGCTTCCCGGAGGCCTCCGAAGTGGCGCACACGGTGGAGGATCTGCTCGCGCGGATCTCCCAGCGCGCCATCCCAGTGACTCCGGCGGTGGTGACCCTGCTGCTCCAGGGCGTGGACGCGCTCCGGCTGCAGATCGGCCTGTCGCCCACGGGCGAGGGCCGCGAGCGCCTCGATGTGAACGAGCTCCGCCGCCGGCTGAAGCAGGCGGCGAGCGCGGGGGCCTCTCCCGAGCCCTCGCCCGAGCGGGACGGTGGCCCCTCCTCGGAGCGGCCCCCGGAGGCGGCCGCACACGCCGCGCCGGAGCGGACGCTGAGGGTGGGGCTGGATCGGCTCGATCGGATGCTGGACCTCACCGGGGAGATCGCCATCGCGCGCGGGCGGCTGACGGCCATGCTGGAGAAGGCCGGGAGCTACTCCGCCGAGCAGCTGCTCGAGGCGCACCGGGAGGCGGATCACCTGTACCTGGATCTCCAGGAGCTGGTGCTGCGGGCGCGGATGGTCCCCATCGGGCGCGCCTTCCAGCCCTTCGCGCGGACGCTGCACGATCTGTGCGCGGCCACGGGCAAGCTGGTGCGGCTGGAGCTGAGCGGGGAGGAGGTGGAGGTGGACACCACCGTCGTCGACCTCATCCGGGATCCGCTCACCCACCTGATCCGCAACGCGGTGGACCACGGCATCGAGCTCCCTTCGGTCCGGAAGCAGCGCGGCAAGAACTACCTGGGCACCCTGCGGCTGCGCGCCTTCCACGACGCCGGTAGCATCGTCGTGGAGGTGGCGGACGATGGGGCGGGCCTGGACCGGGAGCGCATCCGCGAGCGGGCGCGCGCCCTGGGGCTGCTGGGGCCAAACGAGGAGCGGCAGGACGCGGAGCTGTTCCAGCTCATCTTCGTTCCAGGCTTCTCCACCGCCGAGCGCATCACCAAGCTGTCGGGCCGTGGCATCGGCATGGACGTGGTGAAGGCCAATATCGAGGCCCTGCGGGGCACCATCGCCATCGAGTCCACCGCGGGGGCTGGCACCACCTTCCGCATGCGCCTGCCGCTCATGCTCTCCATCATCGAGGGCTTCTCGGTGGGCGTGGGCGAGGAGACCTACGTGCTGCCGCTCCAGAGCGTGCTGGAGTGCGTGGAGCTGCCGCGGGAGGAGCCGCGGCAGGGGCGCACCGGGGTGCTCGGCCTGCGCGGCCAGCCGCTGCCCTGGCTGCGCCTGCGCGAGCACTTCGGAGTGGAGGGGCCTGCTCCCGAGCGGGAGAGCGTGGTCGTCATCCACCATGGCCGAGGGCAGGCGGGGCTCGTCGTGGACACCCTGTTCGGACAGGGGCAGACGGTCGTCAAGCCGCTCAGCAAGCTCTTCCAGCACGTCCCCGGCGTCTCCGGCTCCGCCATCCTCGGCACCGGGCGGGTGGCCCTCATCCTCGACGTGCCCACCCTCTTCGAAAAGGCCCTTCGGCTCCCTGCTCCCCGCCTCCCTGAGGCGCCCTCACCCACGGACAGCCCATGACCTGGTTCCAGAACTTCAAGATCCGCACCAAAGTCTTCGGCGCCTTCTTCCTCCTCTTGCTCATCACCACGGGGATCGGCGTCTTCGCCCTGCGGCACCTGTCCGCGCTGCATGAGGCGACCGAGCGGATCGTCAACCACGAGATACCATCGGTCGTCGCCTTCGCGGCGGTGCACAGCAGCTTCAGGGACTATCGGATCGCCGAGATGCAGCACATCCTCGCCTCGACCCCGGAGCAGCGGGCGCACTACGAGCTCATCCTCGCGCGAGAGATGGAGGTGATGACGACGAACGCCGCGGTCTATGAGCCCCTCATCGATCAGGAGGAGGCGCGCCGCCTGTACGCCGAGCTCACCGAGCTCTGGAAGGACTTCCATGCCGAGCATGAGCGGGTGCTCGAGCTGTCTCGGCAGGACCAGGACGCGCAGGCCCAGGCCATCATCAACAGTCGCTCCACGCAGATCTTCGAGCAGATGTCCGACAAGCAGGATGAGCTCGTGGAGCTCGATCTCCAGAGCGCGCGCAGTGCGGCGGAGGCGGCGGATCGCACCCACGCGGCGGCGCGGAGGCTCATCGTGCTGATGCTGCTGGCGGGGGGCCTGGTGGGCATCCTCCTGAGCCTGGCCATCGCCTGGAGCATCTCGCGGCCGCTGGCGGACGCCGTGCGGGTGGCCGACCGCATCGCCCAGGGCGATCTGACGGTGCGCATCGACGCGACGGGGGAGGACGAGACGGGCCGGCTGCTGGGCGCCATGCGCGGGATGATCCAGCGGCTGGCGCAGGTGATCAGCGAGGTGCGGGAGGGCGCGGTGGCGTTGACGTCGGCGTCGGCCCAGGTGTCCGCCTCCTCGCAGACCCTGTCACTGGGCACCAGCGAGCAGGCCAGCAGCATGGAGGAGACGACGGCGAGCCTGGAGCAGATGAACGCGACCATCGAGCAGAACAGCCACCACAGCCGGCAGATGGAGCAGATGGCCCTCCAGGGCGCCAAGGAGGCCACCGAGAGCGGCCAGGCGGTGGAGGAGACGGTGGAGGCGATGAACGCGATCGCCGAGAAGATCGGCATCATCGAGGAGATCGCGTACCAGACGAACCTGCTGGCGCTGAACGCGGCGATCGAGGCGGCCCGCGCCGGGGAGCACGGCCGGGGGTTCGCGGTGGTGGCCACGGAGGTGCGCAAGCTGGCCGAGCGCAGCCAGGTGGCGGCCAAGGAGATCAGCGGGCTGGCGACCCGGAGCGTGAAGGTGGCCCAGCGCTCGGGGACGCTGCTGGAGGCCCTGGTGCCGTCGATCAAGAAGACCTCGGAGCTGGTGCAGGAGGTGGTGGCGGCCAGCACGGATCAGGCGGCGGGGGTGCAGCAGATGGGGCGGGCGATGGTGCAGGTGGACCAGGTGACCCAGCGCAATGCGTCCGCGGCGGAGGAGCTGGCCTCGACGGCGGAGGAGCTGTCCGCGCAGGCCGCGGCGTTGCAGCAGGTGGTGTCGTTCTTCCAGGTGTTCCAGGAGGAGGCGAGGCCGCCGCGTCCGATGACGCCCACGGCAAACAAGGGGGCGCTGGGAGGCGGCCAGCCGATCCTGCCCGCCAGCGCCGCGCAAGGCCTGAAGGCCGCCAGCCAGGGGCTCCGCTCCCTCGGCCAGGATGGGCCCCCGCCCAACCCCGAGGACCGTGAGTTCAAGCGCTTCTAGGAGCCAGCCATGAGCCAGCCCACGGCCGTGTCCCTCACCCAATACCTGAGCTTCTTCATCGCCGGAGAGGAGTACGCCATTGGCATCCTCCAGGTCCGCGAGATCATCGAGTACGAGACGGTGACGCGAGTGCCCAGCGCGCCACCGTGGATCCGGGGCGTGACGAACCTGCGCGGCAGCGTGCTGCCCGTCGTCGACCTGGCGATGAAGTTCGGCCTTCCGCCCAGCACCATCAACCGCCGCAGCTGCATCGTCGTGGTGGAGGTGAGCTTCCAGGGCGAGAAGCTGGTGATGGGCGTGCTGGCGGATGCCGTCGGGCAGGTGCTGGATCTGGGGCCGGGAGACGTGGAGCCGGTGCCGGCCTTCGGCACCTCCGTCCAGGCCGACTACCTGGCCGGGATGGGGCGGGCCGGCAAGAAGTTCATCCTCCTGCTCGACATCGACCGCGTCCTGAGCGGCCAGGAGCTTCGGGCAACCAGCGTGGTGGTGCCGTGACCTTGGGTTACTCCTCCTCGAAGCCGCGGCGCCTCGCGCCGGAGCTCCTCGCGGGCCCGCCGGAGCTCCCCGACCGCGTCTTCCGCGGCTACCAGCAGCTCATCTACAGCGAGGCGGGCATCCACCTCGGCTCGCACAAGAAGGCGCTGCTGGTGGGGCGGCTGTCGCGCCGGCTGCGAGAGCTGGGGGGCACCTCCTTCAGCGCCTACCTGCGCCGGGTGGAGGAGGATCCCGAGGAGCGCGTGCGGCTGCTGGACGCCCTCTGCACCCACGAGACGCGCTTCTTCCGCGAGCCTCGGCACTTCCGCTTCCTCGAGGACGAGGTGCTGCCCCGCTGGCGCGCCCAGGGCACTCCGGGGGCGGGGACGCGGCGGGTGCGGGTGTGGAGCGCGGGGTGCTCGACGGGAGAGGAGGCCTTCTCCCTGGCCATGGTGCTGCGCTTCCACCTGCCGGCGGAGGAGGGCTGGCAGATCGAGATCCTCGCCACGGATCTGTCCACGCGGATCCTCGAGCGGGCCCGCGAGACGCTCTGGCCGGTGGAGAAGGCACGGGAGATCCCCACCCACTACTTGAAGGCGTTCATGCTCCGCGGCACCGGGAGCCAGGAAGGCCGGATGAAGGCCGGCCCCGAGCTGCGCTCCCTGGTGCGCTTCCAGCGCGTCAACCTCAACGAGGAGCACTACCCGGTGATGGGCCAGTTCGATCTCCTCTTCTGCCGCAATGTCTTCATCTACTTCGACGCGGCCTCCAGGGCTCGGGCCCTCGATCGGCTCCTGGGCCACCTGGCCCCCCAGGGCTACTTCTTCGTCGGCCATGCCGAGAGCCTGAGCTCCCTGGCTCACCGCGTCCGCGCCGTCCAGCCCACCATCTATACCGCCGAGCACACCGGGTAGACCCCTGCGGCCGGAGCGGTAGAGTGGGGCCGGGCGGCTGCGCCGGAGCACCCCGGCCGAAGCGCCCGAGGAGGACCCATGGCGGACGCGCGGAGCAACGAGCAGGGAGCGCCGGAGGAGGCTCGGCGTCCTGCGGCGTCGCTCGCGGAGGTGCTCCCCTGCGCCCAGCCTCCGCTGGAGCCGAAGGCGCCGGACGTGGGCCCGGTGCAGGAGGTGGCCGGCGGGGTGCCCGCGGTGGTGTCCTCGCTGCAGCACGTCTGGGGCGAGGCCGGGCCGCTGCGAGGCAGCCGGCTGCTGCTCAAGGTCAACCAGGAGGATGGCTTCGACTGCCCCGGCTGCGCCTGGCCGGATCCGGAGTCCCACCGCTCCGTGGCGGAGTTCTGCGAGAACGGCGCCAAGGCGGTGGCGGAGGAGGGGACGAAGGCGCGGGTGACGCCGGAGTTCTTCCGTCAGCACAGCGTGGCGGAGCTGGCCGCGCGGTCGGATCTGTGGCTCGGCAAGCAGGGGCGCCTGACGCACCCCATGGTGCTGCGCGAGGGCGCCACGCACTACGAGCCCCTCTCCTGGGAGGAGGCCTTCGCGCTGGTGGCGGAGGAGCTGAACGCGCTGGGCTCGCCGGACGAGGCGTGCTTCTACACCTCCGGGCGCACCAGCAACGAGGCCGCGTTCCTCTACCAGCTCTTCGTGCGGCAGCTCGGCACCAACAACCTGCCGGACTGCGCGGATCTGTGTCACGAGTCCAGCGGCACGGCGCTCGGTGAAGTGATCGGCATCGGCAAGGGCACGGTGACGCTGGAGGACTTCGACAAGGCCGAGGCCATCTTCGTCATCGGACAGAACCCGGGCACCAACCACCCGCGCATGCTCACCTCGCTGCAGGCCGCGGCGCGCCGGGGGTGCCAGATCGTCAGCATCAACCCGCTGCCGGAGACGGGCCTCAACCGCTTCAAGCACCCGCAGGAGCTGATCCAGCTCATCGGGCCGGGCACGGCGATCAACCGCCTGTGGCTCCCGGTGCGCATCAACGGGGACGTGGCGCTGCTGAAGGGGCTGGGCAAGGCGCTGCTCGAGGCGGACGCGCGCAACCCCGGGCGGGTGGTGGACCGGGAGTTCATCCGGCGGCGGACGGTGGGCTTCGAGGCGTACGCCCAGGCGCTGCGCGCCGTCTCCTGGGACGAGGTGGTGGAGCAGAGCGGCGTGGCGCGGGAGCAGCTCCGCGCCGCGGCGGAGATCCTGGCGGGCTCGGAGCGGACGATCTTCTGCTGGGCCATGGGGCTCACCCAGCACCGCAACGCGGTGGCCAACATCCAGGAGATCGTCAACGTGGCGCTGCTGCGCGGCAGCGTCGGCAAGCCGGGCGCGGGGCTGTGCCCGGTGCGCGGCCACAGCAACGTCCAGGGTGATCGCACCATGGGCATCGTGGAGCGGCCGAGCCCCGCGTTCCTGGACGCGCTGAAGCGGGAGCTGGGCTTCGAGCCTCCCCGCAACCCCGGGCTGGACACGGTGGCCACCATCCGCGCGATGCACGAGGGGAAGGTGAGGGTGCTGTTCGCGCTGGGGGGCAACTTCCTCTCGGCCACGCCGGACACGGAGTTCACCGCCGAGGCCCTGCGGCGCACGCGGCTGACGGCGCACGTGTCCACCAAGCTCAACCGGGCGCACCTGGTCCACGGGCGGCGCGCGCTCATCCTGCCGTGCCTCGGCCGCACCGAGCGGGATGTGCGGGCCGGAGGGGAGCAGCTCGTCACGGTGGAGAACTCCATGGGCGTGGTGCACACCTCGCGCGGCGCGGTGGCGCCGGCCTCCGAGCACCTGCGCGGCGAGCCGGAGATCGTCGCCGGGCTGGCGCGCGCGGTGCTGGGGGCGCGCAGCACGGTGGACTGGCAGGGGCTGGTGGAGGACTACGATCGGATCCGCGACGTCATCTCGCGCGTCGTCCCGGGCTTCGAGGGCTTCAACCGGCGGGTGCGCGAGCCGGGGGGCTTCTACCTGCCCAACGGGCCGCGGGAGGGGCGCTTCACCACGGCGGACGCCAAGGCGCACTTCACCGTCCACCCGCTGCCGCGGATCGAGCTGGGCCCAGGCCAGCTGCTGATGATGACGATCCGGAGCCACGATCAGTACAACACCACGCTGTACGGGCTGGACGATCGCTACCGGGGCATCCGCAACGGGCGGCGGGTGGTGATGATGAACCCGGAGGACCTGCGCGAGCTGGGGCTCTCCGAGGGGCAGGTGGTGGATCTGACGAGCCACTTCCAGGGCGAGACGCGGGTGGCGCGCCGCTTCGTGGTGGTGCCCTACCGGATCCCCCGTCGGTGCGCGGCGACGTACTTCCCGGAGACGAACGTGCTGGTGCCCATCGACAGCTTCGCGGAGAAGAGCCGCACGCCCGCCTCCAAGTCCGTGGTGATCAGCGTGGCGCCCTCCGCGGAGCCCGCTGCCTGAGCTCGACGCCGCTGGCGGCGCCCCGGTGCTGACCGAGGTGCCGCGGCGGGGCCAGCGCGCCTCGCGTCACGAGTGCAGCGTCGTGTCCTCGGGCCGCTGCGCCGACGTCTGCTCCGAGTCCTCTGCCCGGCGCTCCTGCGCCTGGGCTCTCCGGCCCGGGGCCTCGGCGCTGGCCTGCTCTCCCCGGATGACGCGCAGCGTGTTGTGGATGTCCTTCACCCCCAGCACGGACTCGGCGAGCGCCTCGATGGCCCACTTCTCCTCCCGGCTCCGCACCGTTCCCTCGAGGGTGACCTCGCCCTCGCGCACGAGGACTTCCACGTTCTCGGCATCCATCCAGCCCGTCATCAGCCGGTCGCAGATGTCCTCGCGGATGCGCGCGTCGGAGCGCTGGTAGCTCTTCGGCCCCCGCCCCGTGGGACGCGGCGCGCCCGAGCGGTAGGTGCCACCGCCCCCGAGGAAGCCGCCGTGGCCGAGCTCATGGTCCTCGATCCGGGTGGTGCTGGTGCCGTAGCCCGAGAGGGGCGGCTCCATGTTCTCGACGCCCGGGCCGTGGCCGTAGTGGGGCGGGTGGTCACGGCGCCGGCGCCGCTCCCGGTAGCGCTCCTTCAGCTCCGACATGTCGTCCAGGTCACGCAGCCCGGCGAGGTGGGAGTGGTTGTGCTCCCCATGCTCCGGCCCTTCACCGAAGCGGCGCGTTTCGTAGCCATGGCGCCCGCCCCGATCTCCATAATCGGCGCCTCGGCCGCCGCGGTCAAAGTGCTCCTCGTCCACGCTCCGGACGCGCATGTCCCGGTCGAAGTGCTCCTCGGCCCGCGGATCCCCGCGCTCCCACTCCCGGCCCAGCCGCTCGCCGCCCCCATAGCCCCGCTCGTCCGAGCCCCGGTAGCGATCGGCCCGCCAGTCGATCCGCCGCTCCGTGTCCGGATCTCTCCGTTCACCCCTGAATCGCCTCTCTTCGTCGTTGCGCCTGTCTGCCATCGCGGCCTCCCGAGGGGCCTGCAGACGGCCCCGTCCTCGTCCCCACGCCTGGCCGTCCGGAGCCAGGGGGTCTTCAGGAGGTTCGTGATCCGCGGGGCGCGCGGCAACATGCCCCCCGTGAGCCCGCGGGGCGGGCAGGGGAGGGGGCTACCGCGCCAGCTCCACCCGCTCCATCTAGTCGCGCACATCCCTCAGGTCGGGGAGTTTGTCCGGGTCGATCTTCAGCGCGATGCACAGCCGCGTCAGCGTGGCGACGCTGGGCAGCAGCCGGCCGCGCTCAATGCCCCCGTACGTCATGGGGTGCAGCTCGGTCCGCTGGGCGACCTCCTCCTGTGTCAGCCCGGCGCGCTCTCGGGCTGCTCGGATGGCGGCCCCAAGGGCCAGGGCCCGCTCTCTCTGACTCATGGGGAACTCCGTGGGGAGGGGCAGCCTACGCCATATGCCGCAGGGTGTCTTTCCACTCGATCTTCCAATCCGGGGCTACTCTCGAAGTAGAGTCGCTGTAAATTTACCCTTTGGGTTGTCCCTTGGTGAAAGCGCCCATTCTTACACGAACGAAGAGGAGCCCCTCCATGCCGAGCTCGCCCTCGGTCCGTCCTCCAGCCCCCCCCCCCGTGCTCCTGCAGTCCGGGCGTACGACGTATGAGCTCATCCGCCCGTTGGAACAGACGTGGCACGGCGAGCTGCTGCTCGCGCGGCGGCACTTCGGCGCGATGGCCGGGGACTACGTCGTCCTCAAGCGGCTGCGGCAGAACTGCCGGGAGGAGGACTACCGGCGGCTGATGGAGGAGGTGGCCATCACCGCGCGGCTGCGGCACCCCGCCATCGCGGGGATGCACGATCTGGAGGGCACCGCGGCGGACCCCTACCTCGTGCTGGAGCACGTGGACGGGCACCGGCTGGACACCATCCTCGAGCTCGCCGGCCAGGTGGGCAAGCCGCTGTCGGAGGCCTTCGCGTGCTACGTGGGGACCGAGATCGCGGACGCGCTCCACCACGCCCACATGCTCTCCACCGAGCAGGGGCGCTGGCTGCGCCTGGTCCACCGCAACGTGTCCCCCCACACCATCATGGTGGGGGCCCGGGGGGAGGTGAAGCTCACCGACTTCGGCTCCGTCCTGGTGGAGCTCCCGGAGCGCCAGCGCACGGAGGACGACGTGCTGCCCGGCAACCTCGCCTACGCCTCTCCCGAGCTGACGAAGAAGGGGCGGATCGACGGGCGCACGGACCAGTTCTCGCTGGCCGCCGTGCTGCTGCACCTGCTCACGGGCCAGCCGCTGATCGAGGGCGCCGATCGCGTCACCCAGGAGCTGCTCGAGCTGCGCCGCCGGATGGAGGAGGCGGCGGCGCTGGGCAGCGGGGACCGGGCCGCGGCCGCGCTCCTGCTGGACCTCCGGACCCAGAGCCACAAGCTCACCTGGGCCTTCATCAACCAGCTCCGGGCGCTGAGCGCTCGGGATGTCGCGGAGGCCACACGGACGCTGTCCACGGGCCTGCGCCCCATCCTCCGCCGGGCCCTGGCTCCTCGCCCGTCGGACCGGTACAGCTCGTGCGAGGAGTTCTGCCATGAGCTGCGCCTGCACCTGTGGCGCATCGGACAGCTCTACGGCCGGCAGGAGGCGCAGGGCGAGGTGGCGGCCCTGCTCAAGGCGCTCGCGCGGAGCAAGCCTCGGAGCGCGCCTCCCCGGGCTGCCGCCGCGCCAGAGGCTGTCTCGGCGGCGCGGGGCGAGGGGCCGGTGTCGGGCCGGCGCGCTCAGGCCTCGGCGGAGCTGCGCCGCAAGCGGGAGGGCTCGTCCCGGTGAGAGGGGCGGGCAGGCAGGGGTGGCACCCCCGCCCGGTCGTGCACAGGCTTGGGCGGTGATTGGCGCCGGGCGTGGGCTGTGTTAGGCCGCCCCTCCCCCCTCTGAGGAGACAGGAGAACGTATGGATCGCCGCCAGATCCGCGTCGTTGGCGCGATGCTCCAGAACGACGAAGGGCGCTACCTCATCACCCAGCGCCCCCCCAAGGCCTCCCTGCCGCTGCTGTGGGAGTTCCCCGGCGGCCGAGTAGAGGAGGGGGAGACGGATGCCCAGGCGCTCGCCCGGGAGATCCGCGAGGAGATGGGGGTGGACGTCGAGGTGCTCGAGCAGGCCATGCACACGCACCACGAGTATCCGAAGTACGACATCGACTTCCGCGTCTTCCGCTGCCGGCTGAGGCAGCCCACGGCCCCCATCCAGCACCTGCGCGTCCATGATCACCGCTGGGTGACGCTCGAGGAGATGTCGCAGTACCAGTTCCCGGACGCGGACGCGAAGACACTGGCGAAGCTGCTCGACCTGGAAGCCTGACGTGCGACGCCTGGCCCTGGTGCTGGTCGCTGGCCTGCTGTGGGCTTGCGGCTGCTCGCGCCCCAAGCCCGTGGCTCCTCCGCAGGGCTCCTCCCCGGATGCGGGCGCCTGGGTGCCTGCCGTCGGGGTGCCCGGCTGCCGGCTCTACGGCCCGCCCCGGCAGACGGGCGCCATTCCCGCCGAGCTGCAGGAGCTGTCCGGCCTCGCGGCCAGCGCGCGCCACCCCGGCATCTTCTGGGCGCACAACGACTCGGACAACAGCTTCCGGGTGTACGCCCTCGAGGAGAGCGGGAACATCCGCGCCACCCTCTCGCTGACGGGCGCCACCTCGCGGGACATCGAGGACATCGCCGTGGGCCCCTGTCAGCCTGGCGCGCAGGCGCCCCCCTGCCTCTACCTGGCGGACATCGGGGACAACTTCCAGCGCCGGCAGGAGGTGCGCCTCTACCGCGTGCCGGAGCCGGAGCAGCTGGCGGACGCCTCGCTCCCCGTGGAGGCCCTGGCGTTCACCTACCCGGACGGCGCCCACAACGCCGAGTCCCTCATCATCGACGCGCGCACGGGCCGCCTGGCCGTCATCACCAAGACACCGGACTCGCTGGGCGGGGTGTATGCGCTGGATGGCCTGAGCCCCCATGAGACGGTGAAGGCGACGCCGCTGGGCACGCTCCGCGCGCCGCAAGAGCTCGATCGGCTGACCACCGGCGCGGATCTGCACCCCTCTGGCGAGCGGCTGCTCCTGCGCACGTATACCCGGGTGTGGGAGGTGCGGCGCCCGCGAGCCCAGCGCCTGGAGGAGCTGATCGCAGGGCAGCTGGCCGAGGTGCCCGGCGCCAGCCAGGCCCAGGCCGAGGCCATCGCCTTCACCCCTGGCGGAGAGGGCTACCTGCTCGGCTCGGAGTTCACGGGTCAACCGCTGTATCGCACCGAGTGTCGTTGACCTGCCGTTCTGATGACGACAGGGCGGAGGGCACGTCGGGTTGACGGGCTGGCTGCGGTGACCATCTTTCGCCGGCAGGTGTGACGCCTCGCCACATGGCGCGGGGCATGGGGAGGGGCGAAGGTGCCGACGATGAAGCAACAGGAGCCAACACCACCCGGAGGGCTGGGCCCCAAGCCCAGGGTGCCCGAGAAGCCGGGCACGCCGGGCAAGGGCTTCAAGCTTGGCTCACCGCTGGGCTATGTCCTCCTGCTGGCCCTGGGCCTTCTGCTGTTCAGCAGGCTCTTCGAGAATGTGGGGGTCTACCGCGTCGGCTACAGCCAGTTCCGGGAGGCGGTGGAGAACGGCCAGTTCACCAAAGTGCAGATCTCGCCCGAGTGGGTGAAGGGCGAGCTGAAGGACAGCGCGCCGCCTCCACCCCAGCAGGGCCAGGACCGGGAGCTGCGCGGCGATCTCAAGGCGCTGCCGTGGATGGCCTACAGGGTCGCCGGGGACGACACGCTCGTGGAGCTGCTGGAGGAGAAGGAGATCCCGTACGAGGCGGTGCGGCAGTCCGGCTTCTCCGAGGTGCTCTGGATCTGGCTGATCCCCTTGGCGCTGATGGTGTTCTTCTGGAGCTTCTTCATGCGGCGGATGGCTGGAGGCATCGGCCAGGGCCCGCAGGGCGTGATGAGCTTCGGCAAGACGCGCGCGAAGGTGCAGGCCGAGGCCGACACCGGCGTGGGCTTCAAGGACGTGGCCGGGGTGGACGAGGCGGTGGAGGAGCTGCGGGAGATCGTCGAGTTCCTCAAGACGCCGGAGAAGTTCCGCCGCCTGGGGGGCCGCATCCCCAAGGGGGTGCTGCTGCTGGGGCCGCCGGGCACCGGCAAGACGCTGCTGGCCCGCGCCGTTGCGGGCGAGGCGGGCGTGCCCTTCTTCAGCCTCTCCGGCTCCGAGTTCGTGGAGATGTTCGTGGGCGTGGGCGCCGCGCGCGTGAGGGATCTGTTCGCCCAGGCGGCCGCCAAGGCGCCGTGCATCGTCTTCATCGACGAGCTGGACGCCATCGGCAAGAGCCGCAACGCGGGCATCGCCGGCGGCCATGACGAGCGCGAGCAGACGCTCAACCAGCTGCTGGCGGAGATGGACGGCTTCGACAACCGCGCCGGGCTGATCATCCTGGCGGCCACCAACCGGCCGGAGATCCTGGACAGCGCGCTGCTGCGCCCGGGCCGCTTCGACCGTCAGGTGCTGGTGGACCGGCCGGACAAGCGGGGCCGCGAGCGTGTGCTGGAGATCCACTCGCGCAACGTGAAGCTGGGGCCGGACGTGGACCTCAAGGCCATTGCCGCGCGCACGCCGGGCTTCGCGGGCGCGGATCTGGCCAACGTGGTGAACGAGGCGGCGCTGCTGGCCGCGCGGCGCAACCGGGACGCGGTGATGCGGGCGGACTTCGAGGAGGCCATCGAGCGCGTGGTGGCGGGCCTGGAGAAGAAGAACCGCCGCATGAACGAGCGCGAGAAGGAGATCGTCGCGCACCACGAGGCTGGGCACGCGGTGGTGGGCTGGATGCTGCCCCACACCGAGCGGGTGACGAAGGTCTCCATCATCCCCCGCGGCCTGGCGGCGCTGGGCTACACCATGTCCCTGCCGCTGGAGGATCGCTACCTCATGTCGCTGGAGGAGCTGCGCGACAAGATGGCCGGGATGATGGGCGGCCGCGCCGCGGAGGAGCTCTTCATCGGGGAGATCTCCACCGGCGCCGCCAATGATCTCAAGCAGGCCACGGAGGTGGCCCGGCTGATGGTGCGCGACTACGGCATGAGCTCGTTGGGGCCGGTGGCGCTGGGCGCGGAGCCTGGGTCGGTCTTCCTGCGCTCGGCGGGCCTGCCCGAGTCCCGCAGCTACTCCGAGCAGACGGCGCGCATGGTGGACGAGGAGGTCCGCAAGCTCGTCACCGAGGCGCTCGAGCGCGCCCGGCACGTGCTGCGCACCCACAAGGACAAGGCGCAGGCCCTGGCCGCGCGCCTGCTCGCCACGGAGGTGTTGGAGGAGGAGGCCATGCTGGTGCTGCTGGGGCCCAAGGTGGTGCCCGATCGCGGGCTGATCCACCCGGAGGCCCGGCAGGTCGTCTCCGCCCACCCCGCGGAGGAGCAGGAAGGTGGCCCTCCTACCCAGCACTCACAGTCTACACCGGACGCCTGAGCGGCTGCTCCCCCCGCGGGCAGGCGCCGGGGGGAACGATCCATGGCCTGCGGCGTCAAAAAGAAGACTTACGTTAGGGCGAAAAGGAGGTGGCGGCCGTGGAGAACAGGATCGGAAAGAGCTACATGGCTCGGAAGGCGCTCTTCGCGAAGGGGCTCCGGGAGGGGCGGCTGACGGTCCAGGAGATCGAGAACGCCCTGCCTCCCGGGACGCTGACGGCGGCGGAGCGGTGGCTGCTGTACTACTCGCTCCGGGCCGCGCAGGTGGAGATCATCGACGAGGTGACCGGCCAGGTGGACCACGGCTTCCACATCGAGGAGCAGGAGCCGGCCCCCTCGGAGCACTAGGCGCGTGTCGCGCGTTGACAGACCCGGGAGGGCGGTTACGTTCGGGCTGTTCGGGATGTAGGAGATGAGCGACACCCACAACGGCGCGCACCCCCGCGTCAACGATCGACGCAGGTTCAACATGGACGGCAATCCCCGTACCCAGGACGGCTCGCAGGAGCAGCCTCACCCCGCAGAGCAGGTGGATTCGAAGCAGGAGCAGGCCGCGGAGGCCTCCACTTCCGAAGGGGCTGGCCCTCGGCAGGAGGCCCCGGCAGTGGACGCGGAGCGACAGCGGCTGGAGGCCGAGCTCGACGCGTCCCGCCGCCGCGTGGATGAGCTGGCGCGGGCCTACCAGGCCCTCGACAGGGATCGCGAGGAGTTCAAGCAGCGCCTCAGCCGCGAGCGTGAGCGGATGATCGACGTGGAGCGCGGCAACGTGGCCGGGGCGCTCCTGGAGGCCATCGACGAGCTGGATCGCTGCCTGTCCATGAGCGGGCAGGGGGCCAACTCGGCGCTGGGGCAGGGCGTGAAGATGATCCGCGACGGCCTGCTCAGCAAGGTGCAGGGCCTGGGCATCGAGCGCCTCCAGGTGGTGGGGCAGCCGTTCGATCCCAACACCGCCGAGGCCGCCGACATGGAGATCACCACCCAGCCGGAGGAGGACCAGCAGGTGGTGGCCGAGGTGCGCGCCGGCTACCGCATGAAGGACCGGGTCATCCGTCCAGCCAGGGTGAAAGTGGCCAAGTACGTAGCCCCAGCGCAGGCTTGACCGGCCGCCCGCTGGGAAATAGGCGAGGGGGGTGGCTGTTGCGTCAGGTCGCCATGCCCCGAATGATGGTCTCCCTCCCTTCGCCTCGCAGCCTGCTGCTCGCCCTGGTGCTCGCCTCGTCCGCGAGCGCGGCCTCCGGGGTGGACTCCTGGCTCCAGGCCCGCGCGCGCGAGCACGCCGCCTGGTTCGCCTCTTCCCCGGAGCGAGGCAGCGCCCCGGGGGGGCCGCTGGGGCTTTGGCGTGAGCGGACGGCGGGCGATCCAGCCATCCCCGACTTCGTGCCTCCCACCTCGCTGG
Source organism: Myxococcaceae bacterium (assembly GCA_016926755.1). GTDB lineage: Bacteria > Myxococcota > Myxococcia > Myxococcales > Myxococcaceae > Hyalangium. The sequence continues at coordinate 25,809 of JAFGNZ010000256.1, forward strand.
CCCCGCTGATCCGCGCGGTGGAGGCGGGCGTCGTCAACATCACCACGGCGAACGCGCCGGATCGCTTCAAGGGCTCGGGGCGCTCGACGGGCTCGGGCTTCGTGCTCACGCCGGACGGGCTGGTGGTGACGAACAACCACGTGGTGGCCCAGGCGCGGCAGATCGTCGTGCGCCTGGCGGACGGCCGCGAGTTCCCCGCCGAGGTAGTGGGCCGGGATGCCTCCACGGACGTGGCGCTGCTGCGCCTGCGGAATGTGGGGGTGGGGGACCTGCCCGCGGTGTACCTGGGGGACTCGGACCGGCTCGAGGTGGGCGACTGGGTGGTCGCCATCGGCAACCCGTTCGGGCTGGATCACTCGGTGGCCCATGGGATGATCTCCGCCAAGGAGCGCGTGCTGGGCGTGGGCGTGTTCGACGACTTCATCCAGACGGACGCGCTGATCAACCCGGGCAACTCCGGGGGGCCCCTCTTCAACATGCGCGGCGAGGTGGTGGGGGTGAATACCGCCATCATGAGCCAGGGGCAGGGCATCGGCTTCGCGGTGCCCATCAACATGGTGAAGGATCTGCTGCCGAACCTGCGGGAGAACGGGCGGCTGGAGCGGGGGTGGCTGGGGGTGGAGATCGCCAACAACGCGCTGGGCCGCGATGACGGGCGCGATGAAGGGCGCTACCTGGTGGTGAAGGACGTGTACCGCCGCAGCCCCGCTGCCACCGCGGGCATCCGCCCGGGCGATCGCGTGCTGGCCGTCAACGGCAGGGCCATTGGCTCCTACCTGCAGCTGCTGCGCAAGGTGGCGCTGCTGGCGCCCGGCACCGAGACGAAGCTGACGCTGCTGCGGGATGGCGAGACGCGGGACGTGTTGGTGAAGCTGTCGGCGCGCCCGGCGCCGGAGACGATGCAGGCGCTCGCCAGCCCTGGCAACCTGGAGGAGCTGGGCCTGGTGCTGACGGATCTCACCGCGGACGTGGCCTCGCAGGTGGGTTACGCGCCCTACGCGGGCGTGCTGGTGACGGGCGTCGTCCCGAACAGCCCAGCGGCGCGAGTGGGCCTGGTCGCCGGGGATCTCATCACCGAGCTGAACCGCCGCAAGGTGAAGGACGTGGCGACGGTGCGCACGACGCTCGAGAAGGGTGGCGCGGGCGCCAACGTCCTCGTGCGCGTGCAGCGCGGCGATGTGCAGCAGTACCTGGCGCTCTCTCCTTGAGCCCCGCGCCCGGAGCGTCGCGCGCGCCTCGTCGGAGGTGAGCGCGACGACGGTGTACGAGTAAGGTCTGCCCGCAGCACTCCACGCCTGGCTTGGACAATCGGACATGCGCAAGCTCATCCTCGCGGCAACGATTCTGGTGGGGCTGGGGCTCGTGCTCCTGTTCTTCGTGGAGACGGGGCCGCGGGAGGACTCCTCGGCCTCGGGCCAGGAGGGGGCCGAGGCTTCGGGGCAGGGGAGGGCGCAGGAGGGGCGGGCTGGCACCGCGCTGCAGCCGGAGCACCCCGAGGACCTGGGCGCGCGAGGCACCGCGGACGCGGGTAGCACGCCGACCCTGTCCCAGGTCCCCTCCGAGGAGGACGGAGTGCTGGACGTGGAGGTGCTCGCGGGCGGGCGGCCCGTGCCCGGCGCCAGCGTGCGGCTGTACTGGCGCGGCGCGCGCGATCCGAACCTCGGCGAGGTGTCCTGGCGGCTGGCGAGCGCGGACGACACGGATGCGCAGGGGCACGCGCGGCTCGCCTCGAGGCCCGGGGGCTACCTGGTGGCGGTGCGCGCGCAGGGCTACGCGCCGCTGCTGCGTGACGTGGTGCGCCCGTATGGAGAGGAGCGCACGCACCTGAGCCTGACGCTGGAGCCGGGCCTGGCCCTCACCGGCCGCACGGTGGTGCGCGGCACGCAGGAGCCGCTCCCGCTGGTGGAACTCGTCCTCACCGCGCACGGCCGCAAGCTGGAGTCCTGGCAGAGGGCCGAGGCTCCCGCGGAGGAGCGGGTGTTCGCCACGAGCGACGCGCGGGGGAACTTCCGCGTGGAGGGGCTTGCTCCTGGGGGCTACCTGCTGGAGGCGCGGGCGGTAGGGCACGCGCGAGAGGTGCTGCAGGGGGTGAAGCTGCCCGCGGCGGGGCCGCTCACGGTGGCCCTGCAGGTGGCGGGAGTCATCGAGGGCTTCGTCGTGGACGCGCAGGGCAACCCGGCGGCGGGGGCCGAGGTCCAGGTGAGCGGGCGCGATCCCCAGGTCGTGACGACCGGCCAGGGCGGTGGCTTCTCCGTCGAGGTGGAGCCCGGGGAGCACACCGTGTCCGCGCGGCGCGGCGACGAGGCGGGCTCGCTGGACAGGCCGGTGATCGTGAGCGCGGGGAGGACGGTGCGTGATGTGTGGGTGCGGCTCGGGCAGGGCGCGGTGATGGAGGGGCGCGTGGTGTCGCGCGCCACGGGCGCTCCGATCGCGGGAGCCAGCGTGGACGTCAGCCCCTACCGGCAGAACGGGGACTCCGGGCGCACGGTGACGGATGGCGAGGGTCGGTTCTCCGTGGGGAGGCTGGCTCCCGGCAGCTATGATCTGGTGGTGAGTGCCCCCGGCTTCTCCGAGCTGGCGCGGCGTGGGCTGACAGTCGCCTCGGGGGAGCGCTTCGCTGTCGAGCTCCAGCTCACGAGCACCGGCGCAGCGGAGGGCCAGGTGCGAGACACTGCCGGCCAGCCCGTGCAGGGCGCACAGGTGACGGGGGGGAGCCGCTGGGGCGGTGGGTTGGGAAACATCCCCGCCGAGGCCCGCACTGACGCCGAAGGGCGCTACCGGCTGGAGGGGCTCTCCGCCGGCACCCTGCTCCTCACGGCCAGCCGGGAGGGCGCGACGCTCGGGGTGAGCCAGCGGGTGGAGGTGACGGAGGGCGGCACGGCGCAGGTGGACTTCACCCTGGAGGAGACGGGGACCGTGGAGGGCGTGGTGCGCGCCACCGGGGGCGCCCTGCCCGCGTCGCTGGCCGTGACGGCCTTCGCGCAGGGGCGCGGCCGCTTCTCCCCATCGGACATGGCGCGGGCCGAGATCGACACGGCCGGCAACTTCCGGATGGTGCTTCCTCCCGGCAGTTATGGGCTGCAGCTCAGGTCCGAAGAGCGCTGGGGCTTCGGCGGCCGAAGGTCACAGTCGGTGCTGGTGGAGGCGGGGAAGATCGTCCGGACGGAGCTGAGCTGGCAGAGCGACGCGCGCGAGGCCGGCGCGCTCCAGGGCATCGTCCTCGAGCCGGACGGTGCTCCTTCCCCGGGGGCCTACGTCACGCTGTCCACCGCGCAGGGCTACCGGGGCATGCGGATGATGGCCCCCACGGATGGGGAGGGGCGCTTCTCCTTCTCTGTTCCTCAGGGGGGAGAGGAGGCCCCGAGCGGTCTGAGGCTCAGCGCGCGCAACGGCGGGCGCAGCGGCGAGCTCGAAGGGGTGCGGCCGGGAGCGGGGGAGGTGGTGGTCAGGCTCCGGTCCGCGGCCTCGGTGCGAGGCCAGGTGGTGCGCGCCAGCGGGGGGGCCCCCGTGACGGGCTTCACCCTCACCCTCCAGGCTCCCAGCTCGGGGAGAGGCTTCTCGCCGGAGGACGGCCCCTGGGAGTTTCCCGGCGATCGTTTCGAGCTGCGGGAGGTGGCGGCTGAGCCCGTGCGGCTGGTGGTGCGGACGGCGGACGGCGCGCGCGGCGAGGCCCTGGTGTCCCCTGCCTCCGGCGCAACGGCCGAGGCGACGATCTCCGTCAGGGCCACCACCGGGGTGCGCGGCCGGGTGGTGGATGCCATCACCCAGGCGACGCTGCCCGATGCGATCGTCTTCATCGAGGGCGAGCGGCTCTCGGGCCTGGACAATGGGATGGCTGGCGATGGGCGCTTCGTGCTGGAGGGAGTGATGCCGGGCGAGCGCACGCTGGTCATCACGGCCGGCCCAACCAAGGCACGCGAGCGTCGGCAGGTGACGCTGGTGGAGGGACAGGTGCTCGACGTGGGGGACATTGCGCTCGGCAAGGTCGCCCTACCGCCTGGAGTCGTCGGAGCGATGGTGAGCCTGGACGGCGGCCAGCTCGCGGTCAGCCATGTGTTGCCGGAGAGCCCTGCCGCGCTCGCGGGGCTCCAGGTGGGCGACATCCTGCTCACGGTGGACGGCGCGCCGGTGGCGACCCCCACGGAGGCGGTTCAGCGGCTCCGGGGGGCACCCGGCTCCATGGTGGTGCTCACGGTGCGACGCTCGGGCTCGGAGCGGACCCTCTCCATCATCCGCTCCCCCTGACGCCGCCCCTCCAGGCCCCGGCGGCGCGCGCTACTTCCTCTTGTTGGCGTCCTTCCCGTCGATCCACAGCCCCAGCTCCTGGCCGGTGCGCCCCTCCGTGAGGAGGACGGCCTCCACGCGGGCGGACACGCCGAAGATCTTCCCGCCCTTCGGCTTGGGCAGGCTCCAGATGTCCAGCGGCGTGAAGACGACCTGGACGCGCACGCCCTTCGAGGAGAACAGCCGCGCGAACATGCCGCCATTCCACCCCTGCGGCGTGGTGCCGGACACGCTCAGCAGGGGGAGCAGGGGGTTGCCCGTCGCATCCGTCTTCTTCGGCGTGCCATGCGTCAGCGCGTAGCTGCCGCCAGCGAAGAAGGGCAGGATGTGGATGACGTAGTCGCCCGTGCTCGGCTGGTACGGGCCCGGTGACACCATGGTCGCCACGTCCTCGGTGATGATCATGTACATCTTCTTGCCGCGGTAGGCCTTCCGGAACGCGTCCGCCTTGGTGCGGCAGTCCGCGCTGGCGAACATCTCCCCGCACTCGCCGATGTAGCGGTTGAGGAAGGCGCTCAGGCCCCCCAGCGGCTCGGCCGCATCACGCAGCCGGGCGAAGCGTTGATCCACGTCCGCGAGGGCGACCGCAGGCAGCAGCAGGGCAAGGGCAACGAGGCATCTGTTCACGGTGACGGGTGCTCCCAGGGAAGGGTGGACAGCGGATCGTGCCACTCCCGATCCGTTCCGCCATCCCGGCGAGAAGTACGTGTAGGTAGCGAGGGGTAGATATTTTGACTACATGAGACCACCATGTAGTTTGTGGGCCTCAACTCCTGGGAGGCACCACCGAGTGAACGAGCGTCGTGCACATCTGCGGTTCGACAAAGTCTTCACCGTGTACCTGAGCACGAGGGAAGGGATGACACGGGGCATCGGGCGAAACATCAGCGCGCGAGGGCTCTTCGTGGAGACGCGAGAGCCGGTGCCGCTGGGCGAGAAGCTCAAGTGCACGTTCGCCGGAGAGGACGGCACGGAGATGACGTGCCTGTGCGAGGTCCGCTACCAGGTGGCGCTGGCGTACGGGCGGCAGGACGGGCGCGAGGGCAACAGCCGGGGCGTGGGGCTGCGGATCGTCGCGTACGAGACGCAGGACGACGCGCCGCTGCTGCTGGTGGATCGCGAGCGGGTGATGCACTGAGAAGCAGCAGGGCCCGGCCCCCGCGCTGGGGAGACCGGGCCCTCTTGCTCACGCCCTGAGGCGCGGGCGGGTTACTGCGAGAAGCCCTCGAGCAGGTAGTGGGCCTCGATGCGCTTGAGGGCGAGGATCATCGCCGCGCAGCGCGGATCCACCATCTTGCCGATGGCGTAGTGGCGGCTGTCGTGCATGTCCGTCTTGCGCGGCTGGTTGCGGGAGATGTCGCGGATGATGCGGTAGTTGCGCTTCATCGCCTTCTCCAGGCGCTGATCCACCTCTGACTCGCTCCAGCGCTCCATGCGCTTGTTCTGGATCCACTCGTAGTAGCTCACCGTCACGCCGCCGGCGTTGGCGATGATGTCCGGGATCAGATCGATGCCGCGCTTCTGCAGGACGCGATCGGCCTCGGGGGTGGTGGGGCCGTTGGCGCCCTCGGCGATCAGCTTCACCTTGAGCCGCTCGGCCACGTCCGCGGTGATCTCTCCGCCCAGCGCGGCGGGGATGAGCATGTCCGCCTGGACGTCCCAGAGATCCTTCTTCTCGATCCGCTGGGCGCCGGGGAAGCCGGCCACGGTGCGCTTGAGGTTCTTCGGATCGCTGACGTGGGCGATGAGGGAGGGCACGTCGATGCCGTCCCCGTTGAAGATGGTGCCGTCGGCGTCGTTCACCGCCAGCAGGCGGGCGCCCATGCTGGCCAGGATGGCCGCGCCGTGGCTGCCCACGTTGCCGAAGCCCTGGAGGATGAACGTCTTGCCCTTCACCGACTCGCCGCGGTCGGCGAAGTAGTCCTCGATGCAGTAGGCGACGCCCTGGCCGGTGGCCTTCACGCGGCCCTCGGAGCCGCCGATGCGCACGTCCTTGCCGGTGACGATGCCGCGCATGTTGTGGCGCTCGCGCTCACCGTCCGAGTACTGGCGGAGCATCAGCGCCATGATGTCCCCGTTGGTGCCCACGTCCGGGGCGGGGATGTCGATGTTGGGGCCGATGAGGCTCTTGAGCTTGTACATGAAGCGCAGGGTGATGTTCTCCAGCTCCTCGCGGCCGTACTGGCGCGGATCGATCTGGATGCCGCCCTTGCCGCCGCCGAATGGAACTTCGGAGATGGCCGTCTTCCAGGTCATCTCCGCGGCCAGGGCCTTGAAGAGATCCAGGGACACCTCGCGGTGGTAGCGGATGCCGCCCTTGTAGGGGCCGCGGGCCTGGTTGTGCTGGACGCGGTAGGCCTTGAAGCGCTGGGACTCGCCGGGGACCAGCTGGTACACGCCGCCATCCGGCAGGCGCAGGTGGCCGCGGCGGATGGAGACGTCCGAGCCCAGCAGGGCGCGGCCGTTGAGGATGATCTTCCCGTCGGCCAGGCGCTCCAGGCCATCGGGGTTGCGCACCTGGGTGGCGGGCAGATCGGAGAAGGCCTTGGCCTCCTCGGGGGCCAGGGGGACGAGCCGATCCTTGAGCTTGGTGGTGACGTAGAAGATGTGCTCGTAGTCGGGCTCTTCCAGCTCCAGCCGGACGCGCTTGTCGAGCCCGATGAGATCGGCGGCGCGGTGGAAGATCTCCATCGCCTCCGTGTAGATGGTCCGCTTGGGAGTGGGCGCGGGAGCGCGCATGAAGTTCTCTTCGCTAGCCATGTGGCGACTGCTCCTTGCGTGAGGCGAAGGGGTTCTACGCCGCGGCCCTTATGCGCACAGGCCCCGTAGGGAATCAACTCGCCGCGGGTGCGCACTATGTCGAAAACCTGTGAAATGTCGGGCACTTACACGACGCGCCGTGTCACGCGGTGCCTCACGACCGGTCGGTAGGCGAGCGGGCTCGAACAAAAGGCGTTGCCGCACCGGGATGCGCATGGTATTCGCCCGCCCGCGTCGCGCCGACATAGCTCAGTTGGTAGAGCAACTGATTCGTAATCAGTAGGTCCCCGGTTCAAATCCGGGTGTCGGCTCCAAGAAAATCAGGTGGTTGAGGGCCGGTTGCGAGAGCAGCCGGCCCTTTTTATTAGCCCTGTTGGGGAATCTGTTGGGTAACGTTACCCAACACCCCGCGGGGAGAAGTCGTGAAGTCGAAGCGTCGAGGCGGGTTCAGGGGCAGTTGGGCCGGGGGTGAGATCTACTGGAAGGACCTAGGGGAGCCTGAGGGCCCCACGGATGCGGCCGAGCTGGGGGCGGGGGATGGTTCTTCGCAGAGCGCGGGCAGGCGGGGCCGGAAGCCCAAGGGGCCGAGCGGGCCCACCTACTACATCTCGAAGATGGTGAGCGGGCGCCGGTACAAGGTGTCTACCGGGGCCGACACCCTGAAGGATGCGCTCCACGAACTGGACCGCTTCATGGCAGACCCCGTGGGCTATCGCTCTCCGGCCGAGCGGCGCCCTGAGCGCGTGCTTCCCATCCTGTTGAACGCGGACACGGCCGCGCAGTTCCTGACGTGGAGCCGGGACGAGAAGAAGAACAGCCCGAAGTGGATCCACGAGCAGAAGGTGTACCTGGCCTGGTGGCAGGAGGTGCTCGGCTCGGTGAACCTGCGCGAGCTGAGCGTTGAGCAGCTCTTGGAAGCGCTGAACGGGACGAAGTGCCGCGCGCCGAAGATCGCGGTCATCAAGTGCCTCTACGGCTTCCTGCGCAAGGACGGCTTTCGGGATGAGGAGGGTGGGGTGCACCGACTGGCCGCCGATGAGGACCCGACCTTGCACCACCTGACTGTTCCGCAGGCCAAGGCGGCGCAGACGCAGCGGAGCAAGGTGGTGCCCAAGGAGGACTTTCTGGCTGTCCTGGCGCTCATCGAGCAGCCGTACCAGGACGCACTCAAGCTGCTCGGTGCGTGCGGTTGGCATACGACGGAGATGGAGCGCTTCATCACGGGCGGCAGCGTCGATGGCGACGTGCTCACGGTACCTCGCCACAAGTCAGGACACGTGCACCGGACCCGGGTGAGCACAGAGATCCTGGAGGCGGCCAAGCGACTGCGCCAGAACGGCCCCGTAGGCTTCTGGCGCCTCGTTGGCGCCGTGGAGCGGGCTTGCAAGGCGGCGGGCGTCAGGGTTTTTACGCCCGCCAACCTCCGTCATTCTGTGGCGAGCTGGGCCGTGGAATCTGGAGCCACCATCGGGCAGGTAGGTGACTACCTGGGACACCGCGACCCGCGCACTACGGCACGCTTCTATACGACGCTTGCTGTACCGAACAAGGTGCCGACCATCTTCTAGAAGTTTAGCTCCCGGATGCGTTGGCCCTCAGGTGCTCGTGGGCCTCGCCGCACTCGCGCCTTCTTCGTGCGCGGCGGGGGGCCGGTCGAGGGTGAAGGTAGCGGTCTCTCACTCGTGTGGCGCACATGGGCAAGTCGCTCCACCTCACTGACGGGCACCTTGCGCTTGCCGTTGACCTCCACAGTCTGGATCTGCCCTGTCCGGATGAGATCGACCAGGGTGGTGTTCCGATCTACGCCCAAGCGCCGGGCCGCCTCCCGCTGGCTCAGCAACCTCACATCAGGGTGAAGACGGCGACGCCTGGGGCGATCATCGCTCTCCTTCGTGAGCAAGCTGGCGATGGTGGTGAGGGCTGCCTTGATCTCCCGGAGCTCTTCGCGGATGCCCTCGGTGCTCGAGAGCAGGGCGCTGCGAGTTGATGACACGACGTCACGTTCGCGCTGGCACGAGCGCGTCCAACGACGAAGTGTCGATCCGTTCAGCCGCGGCGTTGCGCCGCGAGGACCGACGGTTCTTCAAGGGGCATCCTGCATGTGCAGGAGTGTGGCTCCCCGTTCAGCTGCTACTGCCATGTGCCGAGGTAGGCTTGATGACCTTCCTCAAGCTGATGAGTGCGCGGGTCCAGGCCGTGCCGCCAGGAGAAGCCGCGGCCCGTTTCTACGGGCCCTCGGGTGGTCTCATGCACTGCGCGGCGGCTCCTTGTCAATGTCACGCGCACCGGGATGAAATCAAAAAAGAGCCAGGCCATGGCCGTGGCTCAGGGGAGAGGGCTCATCTCCGTCCTGCTGATCAACCCCCCCGACGTGCAACTCGCTCGATCATGTCCTCGGCCCAACGCTGCTCCCGGGCATGGTGGGCCGCGTGTTGCTCGAAGGTCCAAACTTTCAGCCGAATTTCTTGGTCCTCTTCTGGGCTCAGTTCGCTCGTGGCGTTGTACGGTTCAAGGATGGTCTTCGGATCCTCGTTACCCCGCAGGACTCTTTGCACCTGAGCCAGCCGTGAATGAACCAGCGCCAGTACAGCAGTGATGGCGGTAGGGGCTCGCGCTGTTGCTTCGGCCGTAGGCAGCCCTCCGTCGGCGAGTGCCTCGGAGATGATCACCGCAGCGTTCACCGCGTGTCCGAGATTCGCGAATTCAGCGGCGAGGCTCACGTGCTGATCAGCCTTCTCGTCCTTGTCTTCGGGGAGCGTCTCGTCCTTCGGTGAGGCGGGTGGCGGCGTAGAGGGAGCGGGTGATGGGGTGGCGGGGACTTCGGTACGTGACTTCTTCTTGCGTGGCTTCGTCGCCATGCGGAGCTCTCCTTCCCAGCGTCTGTGGGGTGATGGGATACGGGCAGGCTGGCGTGAGACCGATGCAGCCCGTGGGGAGCGTCCTCGTGGGAAAGAGGGGAGCGCCCTCTGGCTTATACCGATGCAGGGGCACGATTTCGGACGTGCTGCCGGGGCGTGAGCTGCATGCCCAGCGCGGGGCGTCGAGCCTGTTGAACTCCCCCGAGCCCTGGTGTAGGAGGGGGCTGTCAGCAGTACGCCAAGCCGTAGCCAGAACAGCTCATATGCCCAGCAGTTGATGGGCTAGGATCTGTACCAGGGTTGCGATTGCAACCTCCGTGGTCACCGAATGCTTATCGGTGAGCCGCACGATCTGGCTGCGCACGCCAATGCAAAATCATTAATCAATCCTGACGCGCACCCTAACGGGTTTGCGTCGTCAGCATAGACGTGCTGTCCATTTCACAATGTGGGCGCCGGAGAGATGATTGTCATGGCTGTTAAAGAGACAAGCAACGAGGAGGCTGGGAGTAAGGAGGCTGGGAATAAGGAGGCTGGGAATAAGGAGGCTGGGAGTGAGGAGGCTGGGGGTGAGGAGGCTGGGGGTGAGAGCGATAACCATGAAATGGACGAGCACCGGCCAGTCCGGCTGTACGAACGGGACTCGCGCACTCGCCGGCTCAAGGTCGCCTTCGATCTCATCGACGAGTCTGTTCCCTATGTCCGCCGCATCCAGGGTGACCTCGTGCCGGAGGACGAGGGGCGCTGGGTTGATCTCGCACCCGACCTGCCCGATTTCCCTGGCCCAGATGACAACGCCGTGATGCTGCTCATGGCGCATGCCCGCGATGGCGAGGTTCGTGCTCGGCTGATGGACCTGGGGATCTCCAAGGCGGACTGGACGTCCGCATCGCCCGACGAGCGGGGAGCAGTCATCGCGTTCATCCGAGCCAGCCAGCTCAGCGATGCTGCCATCAGAGAAGCGCTCACCGCCGCGGACCAGCGACTGCGGAGGGCGGCGGTGCAGTTGTTGCGCAACTCGACCAAACTCCTGGAGCGCGAGCTCAACATCTTCAATAACAAGGGGTTCGGCGCCTTCGCCTTCAAGGCGTCCACCTTGGACCGAGCCAAGCGCCTGCTCGCGGTTATCAAGGAGCTACTCAAGCTCGCGAAGCAGGAGGCGGCCGCGGCGAAAGAGGAACAGAAGGATTTGTTCCGGAGCGTGTCGTGGCTCAATGAGCAGGCCCGAAGGGTCAACGATCTTGCCCTCAAGCCTGCGCAGGCGCTGAAGAGGGTGCGCTGCACGGCAGGCGACATCCGGCGTCTTCAGGGCCGCGTCGAGCCTCAGACGGTGGCTCGGGAGCTCATCGCCCGTGCCTTCCCCGATCTGTCCGAGGAAGACCTGATCCGGGGTGAAGTCAGGAGACGGAGCAGGCCGCGGAAGAAGAGCGACCGGTAAGCGGCATCATCGCTCCACTCGGTAGACCGAGAGCTCTGGGGAGCAAATGCGTCTGCTCCCCAGAGCCTGCCTCCGTCGTTCGTCCTACCTTGATGGGCGAACATGGAGGTGTTGCATGAACTCGAATCCCCGCTCTCCACTGAAGGCCGCCTTGGCCGTCGAACTGGCCCGCGCGGGCATGACCCAGCGCGAACTCGCGCGGCTGCTCGGTGTACCCCCCACGACCCTCTCGACGTGGTTGTCCGGCGCTCATCCGGCCCCGCCCGACCTGCCCTCGCGTATCTCCACGGCCATGGGCCTGGAGCGCTCCCTGCTGCCTACCCCCGAGATACGCGAAGGCCCCGATCGGGCCACCAGCCACGGAGCGACCAGGGCCTTCGGTGAGGTGAACTGAGATGGGTCCCGATAATACCCCCACAGGAGGGGGCCCGCAGCGGGCGTCCCTCCCTTACACCCTTGTCACGAACAAGTACGACCACGAGCCCAAGGCACCCATCGAGATGATGTGGGCGTTGTTCGTCGAGCAGCTGAAGAAGTTCCTGGTCCTGCCCCCCAAACCGTTGAAGGACGGGCTGGCCATCATCTTCGCGGTCTTCGCGGCGGGCCAGCGCATCCGGCGGGCCAACGTCACGGCTGTCACCGCGCTCGGCGTGGATGTGGACGGCGACCCCTCCAAGGGCCAGGAGTACCTGGCGCCCGAGGCACTCCACGAGCGCATGCCGTTCGAGATGGTGACCTGGAGCACCTACAGCTCCACGCCGGATGCCCCGCGATATCGGGCCGTGTTTCCCTTCGACCGGCCCTACACGGTGGCCGAGTTCGAGCGCATCTGGCACTGGGCGAACCAGCAGACCGGGGGGCACCTGATGGACCCGGCCTGCAAGGATCCTTGCAGGCTCTTCTACACGCCGCGCTGGCCTGAGGGGGCTGAGGACCGATTTGTGCGCGACTTCGCTGGGCCGCGGCTAGCCCTGGGGTGTGTCCCTGCCAGCTTCCACCCGTCGATGCTCGGCAGCGGCAATCCCACGGTGGGTCAGGCGCGAAAGCGAAAGCAGGGAGCACACTCCAGTTCCACCTCCTGGGCTGAGGCCAAGGCGCTGCTGGAGGAGATGCTCCGTCACCCGCTCATCCTGTGGATGCGCGTGGAGCCTAATGCCGTGGGGCGGGAGCTTTGGCGTGGCGTGGCTCAGAACCTTGCGTGCGCCGTGATGGAGCACGAAGACCTCCTTGAGAAGGCCCGGCAGACGTTCCACGAATTGAGCAAGGGCTACTTCCGCTACTCCTGGACGGATACGGAGAAGGCGTTCCGGGGGGCCATCGACTCTGTGCGTGCGGTCGGCCCCATGACGTTCCAGCACATGGTGGACAGCGACATGCCGCCCCATCTCGTCTCCGCTGGGGCGACCTCGCTCATCCACGCTGCCCGCATTGCCCTCCGTGTGCGGCTTCAATTCGGCTGAGCGCGCGCACTTCACCTTACGTGGCTGACGCCACGGCTCGGATCGCCGGGCCACATCCCTTCCTTTCACTTTGGAGTTCATGAACATGGAGTTGACCAACCCGTTCTGTCACACCAGTCCCACGCCGCCCTTCACGAACCAGCTGGATGAGCTGGCCGTCTCCGCCACCTCTTCGCAGGAGGGGCAGGGCACTGCGCCGCAGTCGGAGCAGACCATCAGCGAGCACATCGTGTCGGCGGCGAGCGCGAGCGCCTCCGCCCAGGCGCCCATCCCGCTCCACCAGCTCATCACCCGCCGCATGGTAGAGCGGCTACTGGAGGACGCAGCCTTCGCGGCGCTCACCAAGAAGCCCGAGCTCGTCACGTTCCAGAATCTCACCTCCTTCTTCGGGGCCTTCAAGGAGGTGACGATCGGCTCCCCCGTGGAGCGGGAGCTTGCGCGCGAGCGCGTCACCGCCGCCTTCAAGGGCACCGTCGCGGAGTCCTTTGTCCCGGGGGCTTGGTCCGCCGCCGGCGAGAAGGGACTGCTCTACCTCCAGTTGCGCGACCTGGGAGTGCCGGAGTCGGCCCTGCCATTGGAAGACGTCAGCCCAGTCCTCCAGGCAAAGCAGCACGCCTTTCGGGCCATCCTGCCCGGAGGCATCAAGGAATCGTTCGCATGCCTTTGCACCATCCTCCGCACCAACTCTCGCGTGGCGGGCGGGGAACTCGCCTACAACGTGATGGACGAGACCGCTACCATCGGCATCCGGTCGGTGATGGAAGCGGATATCCACCGCATCCGTGAGGAGGTGGAGCTGGGCTACTCCCTGGAGTTCCCGAAGAACACCGTCAGCGAGGCAGTGGAGTACGTCGCACAGCAGCGCCAGGTCCACGCCATCCAGGCCTACTTCTGCGACCTCCAGCTCTGGGATGGTGTCACCCGGCTGGACCGCGTGGCCGCCGAGATTCTGGGCGCCCAGAAGACGTCCACCGGGCAGGAGTCGGCGGAAGAGCTGAAGAAGCTCGAGAGCCGCAACGCGCTCGTGCGCGCCCAGCTGCGCAAGTTCTTCATCGGCGCAGTCGCGCGGGCACTATGTCCGGGCTGCAAGCTGGACAACGTGCTCATCCTCAAGGGCGGGCAGGGCAAGGGCAAGTCCCAGCTCTTCCGGGTCATCACCCCCTATGGCCGCTTCAGCGACACGGCCATCGATCTCAGCAACAAAGACGCGCTGCTGTTGCTGCGCTCGACCTTCATCTACGAGTGGGCGGAGCTGTCGGTGATGCGTTCGGCGAAGGATGTGCAGGCGGTAAAGAGTTTCCTCACCAGCTGCGAGGACACCTTCCGGCCCCCGTACGGCTCTCGCATGCTGAAGCGCCCGCGGCACACCGTCATCGTCGGCACCACCAACGACGATGGCTTCCTCGCCGACAACACCGGTAGCCGGCGTTTCTGGGTGGTGGAGGTGGATGCAGAGCGCATCGACTTGGAGAAGGCTGCTGCATGGCGGGACCAGCTGTGGGCCGAGGCGCTGGACGCCTTCATCAAGGGCGAGCAGTGGTGGCTCACCGAGGAGGAGGAACTCCTGCGCGAGGAGGAGAATGCCCGGCACGAGGAGCAGGACCCCTGGGAGCAGATGGTGGCCGACTGGCTTGTCCGCACGCCCAAGCAGGGCGACCACGCCCACATCCCCGTGAAGGACCCCACCTTCGTCACCACCGCCGAGGTACTCAGCGATGCGCTCGCGATGCAGGTGGGCCATTGGAGCAAGGGCGAGGAGCGGCGGGTGGGCGCCATCCTGCGCCGGCTCGGCTACGAGCGGGCTGAGCGGACCGTGGACGGCCATCGGCGTAAGGGCTGGCGGAAGGTCAGCAGATGAGGGGCCGTCTCACTGCTCCCACCGATGCATCGGTGGGGAGTTGTTTATGTAAGTGCCTGAAATTACTGGGCTCCCGCCGATCCACCGATGGGGAGCCCAGTTCCGAGGACTCTTTCCAACGTCGGGCGCGGAGTCCCCGCCGAGGGCAGTACCCAGTCCTTCCACAACTCCTTCAAACCATCGGTGGGATCGGTGGGTGAGGTAAATGCCTGAATTTACTGGCAAAGGTTGTCCACCGATAGAAAGCACCCCATCGGTGGGCCCCGCCGGGCAACCCCACCCTCCCATCCCACCCTCTACCGCTGAGGCTCCTCCCCATGTACGACAATCACATTTCCCCCGTACGCTGCTCCATCTGCGACCTGGGCTACGCCCCGGCTGATGCCGGCGACCGGCGCAGGCACGCCACCTACCATGCCCGCGTCGACAAGCTGGTCGTCCGACTTGGCCGTTGGCCCTCGGGATACAGCGAGCGCGAGCGCCAGAAAGCGGAGGGCGACCAACTCCTTCGCTCTGGAGCCGATCTGGCTGAGAAATTCCGGGGCGCGGAGATGGTGCTCACTGCCCTGTACGACCGCGAAGTCCTGCTGCGACTACAGCGCAAGCGGCCTGGGCGGCTGCCCGACTTTGCCAAGTTCCTCCGGACCCTAAACCCTGAGGACCTCGAGGCTCATGTTGGCAAGGAGGTGGCTTGCCACGTGCGGCGGCAATATGGGCTCTGAGCGCGAGGTTCTAATGGAGCACTCGGCTTCAGATAGAGTGTCCTATGCTTGAGACATGCTCCAACGCATTCTCCAGACGTTCTTCTTTCGCCGTCCCCCAGAAACGGACCTCTTTGATCAGCACCGCGCCCGGCTTCAGTGTGTCCGTGCCGAGCTTGAGATCGTTCTTGCAGGCCTCCAGAGTGGCGATATCGCCTTGGAAGACTTGGGCGAATAGGGCTGCGGACTTGGGCTCCCGTGCTGACCTGGCCGGTGGCACTGCCAAGGGATACTCGCATCAGGACCGTGAGCCCGTGCTGTCCCCTGAAGTGAGCTCGATATTTCGCGTGCTCCCATTTGGGTGTAATAAAGAGAGTCACCTACAATTAATTGGTGACGATACCCACGGCTCAACAACATTTCTCGCTTGTCTCATGTGAAGCCTCTCCCGAGGCACCACCCCTCGCGCGCGTGGAACCTCGACTGGCCCTGCCCACGCTCGACCAGCTCGCGCTCACCAGCTTTGTCACCGGCGACGCGGCGCAGTTCGTGGTGGAACATGCACGTAGCTTGGCCGAGGCGCTGGCCGGTCCGGATGGAGACGCTACTCGGCGACGAACTATCGCACGTAGCCTAGCTGTGACTCGTTCTCAGATGGATCTAATCGACGCAGCCATAGGCCAAGCGATGGGCCGTGGGGACTTCGAGGCGGTGAAGGTGCTTACCAAGCTCGAGGACAGTATGACCCGACGGCTCCGTGTGCTCCTGGATGAGCACCGCATTGAGCTGCTCGAACGCGACAGGCCCGTGCAGATGTTCGTTGCACACGCGGACACTGTGAAGGTCGGGGGGAGGTAAGGGGACAATGGCAATTTACATTGACCAAGTTACGCGAGTCACCTTGCCCCATGTGAAGGCGTGGATGCGGCCGGCACGGTTTCGCGAGGCTTCATCCATCAGGCTCGAGAAATTCGGGTTTCTGGTGGACGTGAAGCTCGAGCGAGCGCCCAGTTCTACCTGCCATGGGGGAGAACGTGTCTTCTTCCGATGCCCGCGACCGAACTGTGGTGCCCTCGTCAACGTGGTGGGCTGCGCAATGTGGATCGGCTGGGGCTGCTCTAAATGCCTGCGCTGGAGGGGACGAAATCGGCGACGGAATGCGAGCAAGTTCCTGATGGAGAAAGGAGGTAACTCCGCAGGAGCAGCGGATACTTCCTGAACGGGGATGCTATGCGCTTTTTTACAAGAGCGCCCAAGTGGTGTGTGCACACGGTATTTATTTCAACGGCTTTCCTTTGGCCGTAGGTCGAACTCGCTGGCATGTCCTGCTGATCTCTCGAAGTCCATCTTCAAGTGTTTGCTTGTTCGAAGAAGTCTCGACCTGCAGGGGTTAATTGCACATTTGCGATTGTGTGATCTGCGGAAACGCTGGCTTTGATATATTTGTGATGCGCCAACCACTCGATCTCGCGCACTACCGATTCGCAATCTTCTTCGGGGACGCCATGAAGCACGTCAACCCAAATAGAAGGGCTTTTCATGTAATGCTCGTAACATGTCGACAGGATTCTCTGGCGGATCTCCTGATTCTTATTGCTTGGAGTATGCTTGGTGCTCGCATGATAGCGAGCGGCGTTTAAGTTGAATTTCTTTGGAACATTGAGAGAGGTGGCCCAATTGCTCGCTCCTTTTGGCAAAGGGGGTAGTGCTTGGGGGGTGGGTTCTGGTGGAGGGCTTTCTGAACCGAGTAATGAGGGACTGAGGGGAGCGTCTGATAAATCTTTCCCAGTGATGTTTTTGAACGTGCGCTGAGCATACGTGTTGGTCGGATATCGCTGGCAGATGTGCTCGATTCGATCGAAAAGTTGCTCAAGGTCTGGAGAGAAGGTTTGAGACATGTAGAAAAGTGCAGATAGCCCGGATTCTACGTCGCGCTCCGATTGGGCCTGCTCAAGCCATTGGAATAGTTGCTCGCGTGCGTCAGGGACAGTTGTTGCGGAATAAGAGAGATGGAGTTCTGTCTTTGAACGCCGCGCAAAAGCGCCTCTAGCTAGAGCGTAGGTTAGTCGTGTAATGGCACGATGGGAATCAGGAGTGTCGCTTGTTGTGATTTGAATGAGCAACTTGTAGGCATCTTCGTCGGTTGTTGTTGTGTCGGCGACGATGTTTGCTGCCGCATCGATAACATCGGATGGCGTCCCGTGCTTAGAGGCGGATAAGGCATTCCAACGATTTAATCCCTCTTGCCTTGCTATGGGCCGATTTTGACTGATGAGCCGCTTGATAGTTGTCCATTCGGCGGCTTTGTCGTCTGGTGTAGATGCTGCAGGGATGGTTTGTGGTGATGCCTGGGATGCCGAAGATTGTCCTTGGCGAGCGAACGGGGATGTACCAAGAGGTGGAGGCCCAGGGCGTGCGCCTAGTAGGCTGCGCAGGAGTTCCTCAAAGCCTTTCGGATCGCTTGGGTCGCCGCGTAGATCAATCATGAGCGCCGCTGCACACCAACTAGGAGCAGCCTCAGGCCATGAACCTTCGCGCAAAACGGGAATGAACTTTCTTCGGGGCACTCCAGCCATGACTTCCCCGGTAATCACCCCTCCTTCGTAGCCAACCCCGCCCTGGCGTTTGTCGGCTTTAGCCTTGTACCGGGGAGTGCAGATAAGTACTACGAAGTTGCTTTCTCGAATGGCTCCTTCCATGAAGGCAGAGAGTTCTTCTCCAGGATGGATGTTCCACCGGTCCAGAATTGCATCGACACCACTGCTTCTTAGGCGCGTGGCTAGTTCGAGGACCCACTCTTTGTGCTCTTCGCTGTCCCAGGAATAAGAAATGAAAACTCTTTGTGTGGTAGATTCCATGGTGCTCGAAGGGAAAGTTACTCGTCCTGAGGGTGCTGTGGAAGCGTCTCGATCCAAGCGACAAACTCATCAATCGAGGTTGTGGCCTAGAGGGCGAAGGCAATGTAGCAAAGAAGGAGGCCGCTCTGCGCACTTTCCGCACGGGCAGCATCCAAAAGAAAGCGGACGCCGCTTCTAGCGACGCCCGCCCTCGACTACCGTGCTTGGCGCTCACGCCGTCCCAAGGCCGTGGCCAATGCCGCCAAGAAGGCAGCCACAGCCTCTTGGATGGCGCGCGAACGGAGGGTCTTCAGTAGCCAGTCCATGGTGAAGTCCCCCTACGCCGCTGCCAGCTGCACTTGGGCTTGGTCCGCAATGGCCGTCAATGCTTGCCTCTTCAGGAGCGAGGCACTGCCCATCCAGATAGACTCCAGGCGGGCAGCGTCAGCGGACTTGCCCTTGGTAGCCCTGATGCCCTTGTGATGATCGGCATACTCGCTGAAGGCCTGGAGTGCAGCCCACGCCGTGTTCTGGATGGGGCCCTCGATGCCACTGCCGGAGTGATACAGCTCGATCACCTTGCTGCGGGCCTTGATCAGCTTCGGATGCTCAGCATCGTCCTCAGGAAGCGGGAGCACGAGGTTGATCACGTTCCGGAGCTGGTGCTCGCTGAAGCGGGTCATGGCCAGGTGATTGGCCAGCGCCTCGAAGTACTCGTAGCCCTGGAGTAGGCGCCGGAATGCGCGGCCAGCGTCCTCAAGTCTGGCCCTGGCGCTGGCCGTGTGGACGATATGCAGCTCCGCCCCGTCCCGTTCTCCGAGCGCAACGCCCAGTGTGTTCTGGCAGACGACCCGCGTGGCACAGTTTTTCAGGACAATGGCTGTGAGGCCATCATGCCCGCAATAGCCGAGGATGTAGCGCTTGATGATGCTCTTGTCGCCGCGGACACGCATCGGGTCGGGCAGTTCACCGAGGAGCCATCCACGCGAACCGTTGGGTCCCATTGTCCCCGCCGTATGAAAGATGCACCGTACGCCACCAGCCGCTTCCACGAGGGTCCGGGCCACCTCCTCGAACTGGATGACCTGATAACTACGGTGAACGGTGGCGAGATACTGGCCCGTGTCGTCCCGGAAGAGCGCCTTCCTGTCCGGGATCGCCCCATCCAGGGGAGGGGCCGAGATCTCGTGCTCGATCGCCCGGTAGAACCCAGCCGCCTGGACGATCTCGTCGTAGTCCGCGTTGGCCGGCAGTTGCGTCCCCAGTCCGTGCCAGGGCACCTTCCCCACGTACGCCATTTTGTCGATGTTGTGAGCCATGCTGCTCCTCCTTCGAGGTTGAGGGCGCACCTCGGGCGTGAGGACGCATGAGCTGCTGCCCACGCACCTATCGCTCGCGATGTGCTCTTCGTTGAGGTTGGAGGAAGACACCTAGCCGGGATGACCAGGCGCCGGCGGGCCGTAAAGCGCTCGCCATGTGCTTATACCCAATTGGGTTCGAGGGCTTCGCTCGCCGAGTTTGCCGCTGATCGGAGTTGCTGAGCTAGGCCCGAAGGGAAGGAAGTGGGATAGGCCTGTCAGGTGCAGCCTTGCTTTGCGGTAACGACTTCCTGTAGTACCTGTTGCGTTCAGTTCTGAGAGCCCCTGAGGGCAGGGCTCCTTCACACATGGAGATCCATGATGAGTGACGCAGAGAAGCCCACCGAGAAGCGCACCGAGGATATGGGCGAGCAGGGAGGACGGGAGCTCCAGATCATGTTCGCCTTGGACGGCACCCGCTACGAGTCGATCAAGGTGCTGGAGCAGAGGGGGAATGGCGAGGTGCTGCTACTGGCGCAGCGTCATCTTCAAGGTGGGCCTGCGGGCCACGTCGCCATCAGGACCTTGCGCAGTCCGAGCCAGTTCATGAACCGTCAGCGACTGGTCGACGAGGTACGGCTGGCCTTCCTGCTCCATCACCCGGCAATCGCCCAAGTCCACCATCTGAAGATCCATAAGGGAGAGCCGCACATTGTTCTGGAGCACGTGGACGGCCCCTCGTTGGACACCGTTCTTAACCTCGTGGCGATGCTCGAGCGCCCGGTGTCACCGTCCTTCGCTCTCCACGTGGCATCCGAGATCGCCGATGCGCTCCACCACGCGCACACGCTCAGAGACGAGCAGGGGATGCCTCTGGGGGTCATCCACCGCGACGTGAGCCCGCGGAACATCTGCATGGATACGCATGGCGCGGTGAAGCTGACGCACTGCGGCGCGGCCTACTCGCTCATCGTGGGGAGAGAGGAGACGCCGCACTTACTGCTCAAGGGGGATGTGGCGTACGCCTCGCCGGAGTACCTGCGCCGCCAGCACCTGGCGCCGTCATCGGACGTGTTCTCCCTCGGGCTCGTTCTGGTGGAGCTGCTGACAGGTCGCCACCTGTTTAACGTAGAGGATTCTGGAGAGGCGCGATCACTCTTCCTGCGTCCTGGCGAGCAAATGCCCAAGCCGGAGGAGTCGCCTTCGCTCCCCTTCGAGCTGATGCGGAGCCTGATCGAGCGCTACGGGCCGGAAGACGTGGAGAAGGCCCTGAAAGGCCTGCCGGAATCAGTCAAGGCCATCATCCACAAGGCCCTGCGTCCAACCCCTGCCGAGCGATACGCCACGGCCGCCGAGATGCGTGATGCACTCCTCGGAGCTCTTGGGCAGATGCCGCAGCCCTACGGCAGGAAAGAGGCCCGTGAGGAGGTCTCGAAACTGGTCGCCGATGCCAGCGCCCACCGTGATCGGCTGGAACTCCCGCAAGAGGGTATTTTCCCGGAGGGGCTGGACGCGCACGAGCTGTTCGTCCGCCCAGAAGGGAACCGGTCCTGAGGGACCGGCGGGCGCTTCCCTACTTGAGGAGAGCGCCCGCCATACCCGTGAGAGCCGAGAGCTGGGTCTCGTCCATCCGGAGCACCAGCGTGAGCAGCCGGCGTAGACTCGGCGCTGGTTCCTCCTGCTTTCCTCGAGAGCTCTTGGTGGGCTCGTTGGCGGCTCCTGAGCCCGACAGGCCGAGTAGATCATCCGAAGAGATGTGGAGCATGGTGCAGAGCTTGCGAAGTGTGGGGACGCTGGGCATCACCTTCCCGCGCTCCATGCGGCTGTAGACCATGGAGGTGATCTCCACCAGGGAGGCTACCTCTGCCTGGGTGAGCCCTGCACGTTGCCGGGCTGCACGCGCGGCCTCGCCGATCATTTTCGCCAGATCTTCGTTCATGGGTGGACGGAAGAGTACCTGATAGAGCTATCCGGGTGGGGTTCGATTCGAGGTCACGCCTTCACGGTGGGCGAGCCGAGGAGCGTGTCCGATGAGACCCCGAAGAAGAGGCACAGATCGATGAGAGTCGAGGGCGTGGGCAGGATCTTGCCGCGCTCCATCCGGGCATAGGCCAGCAAGGGGAGATCGATGCTTTGGGCTACCTGCTCCATGGTAAGCCCGGCATTGAGCCGGACGCTGTGGATCATCGTGCCGATGGTGTTTGCTAAGGGCTCGGACATGCGGACCTCGGGGTAGGGGAAGGCACCGCTTGTACGGTGCTGTCCTGATATACCCAATACGGATAGCAGAGGGATAGAATCTGCGGGTGCATGCTCTTGCCAGTAGCAGAAGCGGGATGAGCGCAGGTCTGGTAGCGTCGCCAGCTCCTGGAGGTTGAACGCATGTACGGGGGATCGGCTCCCGCAGGGAGATACCTGGGGAACTTGACCCTCGGAGCTGAGTCATGACGGCTCTCCCATCTTTGGAGATTCCTCCTGGAACGGATGTCCGCGGCTTCCTGATCGAGGGGAAGTTGGGGGCTGGCGGCTTCGGCACGGTGTACCGGGCCCGTCGTGGCGAGCGCCTCTACGCGCTCAAGTTCATCCGCATCAAGGACGCGGGCGGCTGGGCGAAGCGCGAGGTGGAGAGCCTCCTGCGCGTCGCACA
>JAFGNZ010000257.1 GCA_016926755.1 Myxococcaceae bacterium
AGCGCGTCATCCACCGCGTTGGGCGGATCATTCACCGCCGTCACCGTCACCGTCACCGTCGCCGTGTCCGTGGCCCCGTTGCCGTCCGACACCGTGTACGTGAACGTGTCGGTGCCGCTGAAGTTGGGGTTGGGTTGGTAGCTCACCACGCCGCCCGACAGCGTCGCCGTGCCGTTGACCGGCAGGCTCACCCCCGTCACCGTCAGCGTCTCGCCCGTGTCTGGCGCCGTCGTGTCGTTGGCCAGCACCGGCACCACCGTGGCCGCGCTGTCCTCGCTCACCGTCAGGGCGTCATTCACCGCGTCGGGCGGATCATTCACCGGCACCACCGTCACCGTCACCGTCGCCGTGTCCGTGCCCCCGTTTCCGTCCGACACCGTGTACGTGAACGTCACGGGGCCACTGAAGTTGGGTGCCGGCGTGAAGCTCACCTGCCCGCCCGACAACGTCACCGTGCCACCCGTGGCCGGCTGACTCACCCCCGTCACCGTCAGCGTCTCGCCCGTGTCCGGCGCCGTCGTGTCGTTGGCCAGCACCGGCACCACCGTCACGCCGCTGTCCTCATTCACCGTCAGCGCGTCATCCACCGCGTTGGGCGGATCATTCACCGCCGTCACCGTCACCGTCACCGTCGCCGTGTCCGTGCCCCCGTTGCCGTCCGACACCGTGTACGTGAACGTCACGGTGCCCGTGAAGTTGGCTGAGGGCGTGAAGCGCACCACGCCGCCCGACAGCGTCACCGTGCCACCCGTGGCCGGCTGACTCACCCCCGTCAGCGTCAGCGTCTCACCCGTCTCGGGTGCCGTCGTGTCGTTGGCCAGCACCGGCACCACCGTGGCCGCGCTGTCCTCGCTCACCGTGAAGGTGTCATCCACCGCGTTGGGCGGATCATTCACCGGCGTCACCGTCACCATCACCGTCGCCGTGTCCGTGCCGCCGTTGCCGTCCGACACCGTGTACGTGAACGTCACGGTGCCGTTGAAGTTCGCCGAGGGCGTGAAGCGCACCTGGCCGCCCGACAGCGTCACCGTGCCACCCGTGGCCGGCTGGCTCACTGCCGCCACTATCAGCGTCTCGCCCGTGTCCGGCGCCGCCGTGTCATTGGCCAGCACGGCGAGGATGGTGACGCCGCTGTCCTCGGTCACCGTGAAGGTGTCATCCACCGCGTTGGGCGGATCATTCACCGGCGTCACCGTGGTGTTCTGCGAGGCCGAGTTGTTACCGCTCACCGGATCCGTCGTCGCCGCGCTCACCGTGGCCGTGGCCGTGATCGTCCCTCCCACCGCTGGCGCCGTCACCTGCACCGTGATGGCTGGCAACGCCCCCGGGTCCGCCGAAGGCCGCGTGCAGGTCACCACGCCCCCGGCATGGCCGCACGTCCAGCCCGTGCCCGTGCCGCTGACGAAGGTGGTCCCCGCAGGCAGGTTCAGCGTCGCTGTCAGCGAGGTCGCCGTGCTCGGTCCCAGGTTGTTGACGTTCACCGCATACGTGAGCGTCCCGTCCTCGAGCACCGGGTCCGGCGCGTCGCTGAGCGACACCGCGAGATCCGCCCTCGGCGTCAGCGTGTCGGTGTCCGTGGCGGTGTTGTTCGCGGAGCTCGGATCCGTGTGGTTCTGCGGCGCCGCCACCGAGGCGGTGTTGACGAGCGTCCCCGTGGCCGCCGGGTTCACCGTGGCCGTCACCGTGAAGCTCACCGAGCTCCCGCTCGCCAGCGTGAGGAGCGCGCCGTTGATGTTGCCCGTGCCGCTCGGCGTCGCGCAGGCCGCCCCGGCCGAGGACGTGCACGTCCAGCTCACCCCCATCAGCGTCGCCGGGAACAGGTCCGTCACCGAAGCGCCCGTCACCGCGTTGGGGCCCAGGTTGGTGACGTTGATGGTGTACGTCACCGTGCTGCCTGGCGCCACGGTGGTCACCCCGTCCGTCACCGTGATGGCCAGGTCCGAGGGCAGGCACAGCGGCAGCGTCACCACCGCCGCCCCGAGCTGGCCCGGAGCGGCGTCCGTGGCCCCATTCTGCGTGAACTCGCTCAGCGAGGGGGAGTTGGTCCTTCCTCCCTGGCCGCCCGCCACGGTGCGCGTCACCGTCCCACCCGACACCGCGATGTAGCCACCACCGCCGCCGCCACCCGGGCCCTCGGCCTCGGCCGGGAGGGTGATGTTCTGGTTGCCGCCGCGCCCTCCGTTGGCGTCGATGGTCACCCCGCTGAGCGCCCGCGCCGCCACCACCACCGTGCCGCCCGCGCCGCCACCGCCCGGCGCGTCGTTGCCGGTGTTGATCGTGTCGGTGCCATTCTGCCCGTTGGCGGAGATGCGGCCGGAGCCGGTCACCGTGTCCGCCACCACCCACACCAGGCCGCCACCGCGCCCGCCCGTACCGCCCGTGTTGTTGTTGCTGTCACCCGCACCGCCGCCACCCCCCAGGAACAGCCGCGAGGCCGGATCATTGGCCACGGGCCGCCCGCCCAGTCCGCCCACGGGGTAGCGGCTGTCACCGCCCCACGCGCCATTTCCAGGCCCCAGCGTCACCGCGTTCTGGTTGTCGCTGGAGTAGGTGTACCCGCCGCGCCCGCCACCCGAGGAGCTCGTCCGGGCATTGCCGTTGGCGATGTAGGCCGGATCCAGCCTCCACGGGTCCTGCCCCGGGAAGGTGCCGGTC
Source organism: Myxococcaceae bacterium (assembly GCA_016926755.1). Lineage (GTDB taxonomy): Bacteria > Myxococcota > Myxococcia > Myxococcales > Myxococcaceae > Hyalangium. The sequence continues at coordinate 2,656 of JAFGNZ010000257.1, forward strand.
ATGATGCCCTGGCCCGTCCAGGTGACGCCGTTGTTCCCGTTGGCGCCACCGCCACCGCCCGCATTGTGGGCATTGCCGCCGCCACCGCCGTTGGCGGCCGCGCCGCGACCATACCGGCCGCCGAACGCATCGTACGTCGCCTTGTAGCCGGCGATGCCCTCGCCCTTCTCGGCGCCATCGCCCCCGTTGGTGGAGCGGTAGGTGGTCACCCCGTAGTTCGTGCCCTGCTCCACCGCGCCACCCCGGAAGCCCGCGCCATCCGCGTTCAGCGTGCCCTGGAGGGTGAGCGCGTTCTGCACCTGCAGCGCGATGACGCCGCCGCGCGTGCCATCCCAAGGCAGCGCCGCCACGCTGGCGCCGGCGTTGACGGTCAGGCTGGCGAGCTGCGGCACGCGCACCACCTGGGCTCCCCGGGACGGCGTGTAGCTGTTGCGCAGCCCGCCGCACCCGTCGGTGCGGATGGTGATGACGCCGCTCCCCCCGCCGCCGGAGGCCACCGTGTCCACCGTGAGGAGCTCGTAGTCGCCCGCGCCGTTGAGCGCCGTCACCGCACCGAAGTTCGCGGAGTTCGTCGTGTTGATGGAGGCGCCCTGCATCTGGATGATCATCAGCAGATCACCCGGCGCGAGGGGGCCGAACTGGGGGCTGTTCAGGTTGGTGAGCGTCTCCACCTGGATGCTCGTGGAGCCGGCCGCCGCGCTCGCTCGGAGCGGCGTGTACCGGTTGAGCACATCACCCGCGGTGGTGACGGTGTAGTTCCCGTCCACGCCCACCAACGCCGAGCTCGACACGGCCACGGGCTCGGAGGCCGCCGGCCCCGCTGGCAAGGGAGGCTCCGCGGAGCATGCGGCGATCAGCGCTCCCAGCAACGGAGCAGCCCAGTTCCAGAGGTTCAGGCGTCTGTATTGGATCATGATGATTCGCGGCCGACACACACGTGCCCGGCACCTACGGGCAAACCGTGTGTGCGGGGGCCGCCGCCTTCTTGGTGATTTTGAAATATTCTAGCTTGGGCACACCTCGTGTCAAAAAGGCCCACTTGCCGAGGAGCCCCCACGGAAGGCCTGAAGCTCCCAGGGCGCCCGACGACACCAAAAAGAAGATGACGGGAGTGCCCCCCCACCCCAATCCTCCGCCAAGGGGGGACAGACCCGTCATCCGAACTCAAGCTCAGCGAAGAGGAGACGCCTCAGACGAAGGCGCTCAGGAAATCCTGCAGGTGCCGGCGCTCAGGGCGCTCGGGGCGCTCGGGGCGCGTGGCCTCCAAGGCCTTCGGGAGACTCCCACCGCAGTCGGGGCAGGTGGCCACTCCGACCGACTGCGCCGGGCACTCGGGCTCGCTCGAACCCGACCCGCATACACACGCCCGCGGCATCACCAGCGAAGCGCTCTTTCCACCCTTCACCGCCACATTCTCGAGCCTCAGCATCTTCATCCCTCATCCCCTGGGGGGCAGTCTGCGCCGGCCTCTCTCCCCCGCTGAACGGGGCCGACGTCTCCTTGTTCCCTACGGGAGCCCGAGCCGACGATTCCTCGCCGCCGCGGTGGGGCATCATCCCTGTGCCCCTGCTCCCTTCCTGCTTGCGTCCGGCCTCGCCTCCTATCAAACGAACAGGCCGGCTCTACCTATCAATTCCAGGAAACCTGGTATTCACTGTCGAGCATCCCTGTAGGCCACCCGCTTACACTCACATCCTTCACCCCGGTCGCCTCGAGGACGCCTTGCAGGAGCCCCTTGGTGTAGGCCGGCGGCATGAAGTCGCGCTCGGCGATGAAGAGCCCGGTACGATCACGGACGGACCAGACCACCCGACGCTCACCGAAGCTGACAGCCGTGCGATAGCTGGTGGGCAGCTGGTTGAGCACCCGACGGGGGTTGCTGCTCGTCAGCAGCAGCATCGTCTTGCCAGGCGCGGAGGCCAGGAAGTCCTGCGCCGCCTGCGCACCCATGCGCCTCAACACCCCAGCACCCCCACCCGAACGCGCTCCCACGAGACGAACCATCTCCAGGGACATACGCAGCAGGTCCAAAACCGGGTAATTGAAGAAGTCGATGAAGCGCTTCTCGCCGATGAGTTGCTGGCAGCGGTCCGCGGCCTCGCTCCCACCGAGTGCGCGAGCGACATCGAGCGCCCCGTTGAAGAACATCCCGCGTGCCGTATCCGTGGGGCTGGCCATGGCCATCCGATGGCGGAGCTGTCGCTCCACATCCAGATCCATCACCGGCCTTGTCGACTCGAGCTGTGCGTGCATGGGAGAAGGGTTCCTGGTGGTGGACCTGGTGGAGGAAGGCCGCAGACCGCTGCCGTCTCCTGCCCTGAGCAGGATCCAGGCCATGGCCCAACCCTTCAGAAAACAAGGAGTTACCAGGGTGGCTTCATTTCAGGGCTGAAGTCCCCCTTGCCATGCTGCAATAGCCGAGGCGTGAAATTTCAATGAGCTGAGCCCATACTTCATTCTTGAAGCGTGAAGATTCACGTATGAAGCGAACCCGAGACAGCACGTTCACTGATCGCAGCCCGCGCAAGCCCCTGTACGTGCAGGTGGTGACGCAGCCGGCGCTGCATGGGTGCTGGTCGGTGAACATCAGCGAGACGGGGATCGGCCTGGTGGCCACGCCTCGCGGCGGAGCGGCGGAGGGGCCACGGGAGGGGCAGGAGCTGGAGATGGCGTTCTCGCTGCCGGACTCGCACGCGCGCATCCGGGTGCGGGGCGAGGTGCGGTGGCGGCACGACACGGAGGGCGCGGACGGCGGCACGGTGACGGCGCTGGGCCTGGCCTTCCGGGCGTTCGAGGGCACGGATCGGGTCACCCTGGTGCGCTACCTGCTGGAGAGCGCGCTGCACGTGGCGGTGGCGTACGCGACGGAGGCACAGGCGCGCACCCTGCGCACGGCGCTGGAGGGGCACGCGCGGCTGGGCTTCGCGCAGGCGCCGGCGGAGGTGTACTCGCTGCTGTCGCGCGGAGACGTGGCGGTGCTGCTGGTGGCCGGCTGGGACGAGGTGCAGGCACTGTCGCTGGTGGAGCAGCTGTCCGCGCGGCGCTTGGAGGAGGTGGATGCCACGGGGGCCGCGCCGCCCAGCGACATGGCGGCGCGCATCGTCTACTGCGCGCCCGCGGCGCCGGAGCGGCTGGTGGGGCTGTTCAACTCGGGCTGCCTCTTCCGCGCGCTGGGGCCGGCGCCCGAGGTGCCGGTGCTGCGGCAGGCGGTGCTGGATGCGGGGCGCGAGCATGGGGTGCGCACGGAGCAGCGGCGCATGGCGCTGGAGCTGGAGCGCAACCTGCTGCGCGAACGAGCGCTGCTGAGCGGCTCCTCGGACGCGCCCACCCAGCCCGGAGGAGATGGCCCCGGCTTCTCCAGCCCGGCCATGCAGCGGGTGATGGAGCTGGTGCGCGTGGCGGCGCCCCACCGGGTGGCGGTGCTGCTGCAGGGCGAGACGGGGACGGGCAAGGAGGTGCTGGCGCGCATCATCCACCGGCTGAGCGGGCGCGGGGACGTGCCGCTGGTGGTGCAGGACTGCGGCGCGCTCACTGAGACGCTGCTGGAGAGCGAGCTGTTCGGCCACGTGAAGGGCGCCTTCACCGGCGCGGTGGCGGACCACCCAGGCCTGTTCGTGCTGGCCGACGGCGGCACCATCTTCCTGGATGAAATCGAGAACACCACGCCGAACCTCCAGGCCAAGCTGCTGCGCGTGCTGGAGGGCGGGGACGTGAGGCCGGTGGGTGGCACGCAGGTGCGCCACGTGGACGTGCGCGTGGTGGCCGCCAGCAATAGGGATCTCGCCCAGGAGGTCCGCGCCGGGCGCTTCCGGGCGGACCTGTTCTACCGGCTCAACAGCTTCACCATCGACATCCCCCCGCTGCGCGAGCGGCCCGAGGACGTGCTCTCGCTGGGGCGGCACTTCCTGGAGCTGTTCAACCGGGTGCTGAAGCGCTCGGCGAGCGGCATCGCCTCCGAGGCGGAGGAGGCGCTGCTGGCCTACCCCTGGCCGGGCAACGCGCGCGAGCTGCGCAACGTGATGGAGCGCGCCGTGCTGCTGTCCCAACCCGGCGAGGTGGTGACGCGGCGGCTGCTGCCTCCGGCGCTGGTGAGCGCGCGCGGGGGGGGCGCGGAGCCGGGAGGCTCGCTGCGGGCGCGGATGGAGCAGGTGGAGCGGGACATCATCCGCGAGGCGCTGGAGCAGCATGGCGGCGTGCTGCGGCGCGCGGCGGTGGCGCTGGGCATGGATCCGGTGACGCTGGGGCGCCGGGCCCGCCGCCATGGGCTCTGGAAGGGCTGAGCCCGCCGCGCGGGCTCACGGCTCCATCACACAGCCGTTGCGCTCGTCCACGTAGCGGGCGCGCGCGCCCCACAGCAGCAGCGCCGAGGTCTCCACCACCTTCTGCTCGGTGTCGATGGTGAGCCGCGCCACCGCCGGGCTGGCCTTCACGAAGGCGCGGCAGAACTCCTCCTCCCGCTCCATCACGAAGAGGCACGAGCACGCGTCCTTGGCCGTGTACGCCGTCACGAGCTCCAGATCATTGTTGTCGTACACGCGCCGGCCGCCGCTCCCGCAGGAGGCCAGCGCCGGCACCCACGCCGCGAGCAACACCGCGAGCAGCGTCCGCCTCATGGCGTGCCCTCCACCAGCGGGAGGGCGCGCGCGAGGAAGGTGTTCAGGTTGAAGGCCCCGGACTGCCGATCGTCCGCCATGCGCACCACCACCAGATCCCTCGAGGGGATGATGGTGACGGACTGGCCCCAGTGCCCGCGCATGGCATAGGCGTCCTCGGGCACGTCCGGCCAGGGCTTCTCGTCCTGGAAGCCCGGCACGCGGCGGTTGAGCCAGAACTGCCGGCCCTGCACGTCCCCCGGATCCCAGTCCACGCGCTTCTGCTTGAGCGGCTCGGAGACGGCCACGGACACGGCCATCCATCCCTCCGGCAGCAGGCGCTGGCCCTCCCAGCAGCCGTCGTTGAGGAAGAGGAAGCCCAGCTTCGCCCAGTCGCGCGGCGTGGCGTGCATCAGCGAGGAGCCCACCAGCACGCCCTGGCCATCCCGCTCCCACACCGCGCTGCGCACCCCCACCGGATCCATCAGCAGCCTCCACTCCCACCCCTCTCCGAAGCGGGGCCGCATCACCGCGCCCACCACTCCCGCCAGCAGCGTGGTGTCCCCCGAGGAGTACTCCCAGCTGGTGCCCGGCGCGTCCCGCAGCGCGTGCGAGGTGATGAAGCGCACCATGTCCCCGCGCCCCTCGCCGTAGAGCATCGCCAGCACCGAGGAGCTCTGGAGCCCGCCGCCGCTCTCGTAGCCCTCCTTCCAGTCCAGCCCCGAGCCGAACTCGAGCAGGTGGCGCACCGTGATGGCACACGCGGCCTCGTTCGCCGCCTTCACGTGCTTGCAGATGGAGTCGTCCACCGACAGCGCGCCGTGCGCCACCGCCAGCGCCGTCAGCGCGTTGGTGACGCTCTTCGTCATGGACCAGCCCAGGTGCCGCTTGTCCGCCTTCCAGCCCGGCGCGTAGCGCTCATACACCACGCGCCCGCGGTGGACGATGAGCACCCCATCCGTGCGCACTCCCTTGCGCTCCTCGTCCTTGCCCACCCGCGTGAAGGCGTACGCCTCGAAGGCCTCGAGCGCCTGCTCGCGTCCGGCCGGCAGCGCCCCCGTGGGCCAGTCCCGTGTCGGCCACTCCGCGCGCTCGGGGCAGGCAGCGGCCGCAGGCCCTGGCACCGCGAGCAGCGCCGCGAGCAGCGCCAGGAGTCCCCTCGAAGAAAGGAGGCAGTGGAACAGGGTGCTCCGGATCATGCGGCTCTCCCCAGCGCTGCCCTCCGGAGTGTCAACGTCACCACCGCGGGCAGCGCCGCCGCCTCCGCCAGCGTCAGCAGCGTCACATCCCCCAGCCGCCGCGCAGAGGCTCCCGCCCACACCGCCCCCGCCAACACCAGCACTTGCACGCCGATGGCCACGCCCAGCGCCAGCCCGGCGCGAGACAGCCGCGGCCCCAGGCGATTGCCCAGCCCTACCTCCGCTCCCACCACGGCCAGAGGCGGCAGCACCGCGACGAGGAGCAGCGCGGGCAGCGCCGCCAGCACCGTGTTGGCCGAGAGCGAGCCCACCCACTTGCCCGCAAGCAGCGCCAGCGGAGCCCCCACCGCCGCGGCCACTCCTCCCGCGCCCCACACCGGGCCCCACCTTCGGGCAGGTAGCGCTCGCGAAGGCACCGAGGAGGTGTCCCCAGGTGAAGGACTCAAGATTCCAGCGGGTTGTGACTGGGACATGGTTTGCCGTCTTACCATCCCCGTGAAGCCGCGGCGCGCGGCCCGGCTCGGAAGCTCAGAAGGGGATGTCGTCGTCGGTGTGCGGGGGCGGCTCGCTGTCATCCCTCGCGGACGGTGGGCCACCACCCTCCTCGTCCGCGCTGCCTCCCCCTCGCTGACGATCGATCTCCGCCTCGATGGCCGCCAGCAGCGCGCGCTCCTTGTCGTGCCAGCGCGACTTGCTCGGGTCCGCCAACGAGCGCCGCGCGCCGTTGGCGTAGTACTCCAGGTCCTGCATGGTGGCGCCGCGGATGGGCGCGCCCTTGCTGCGGCCGTAGTTGGGGAACACCCCGCCGTCGCCCGCGCCGCCACTGGCGCCACCACCGCTGAAGGCCCGCCGCGGGGCGGGGGCCGAGGCCGCATCGGGCGTGCCTCCAATGGAGAGCTCGCCCATGCGCAGCGTGAAGCCGTCCTCGTGCTTGAACGCGGTCCCCACGCGCACGTGCTCCACGTGCCCATCAGGGCGCCGCACCGCCACGGTCACCGGATAGCCTTGCTCGCTCATGCCGCCCGAATCCCATCCCCCGGCAGGTCTGTCAACGGCCACGCGACCTGTCATGTCGGGAATCCGCGCCACAACCCCCGCCCCCTCACTCGGCGGTGAGCCAGGCCCGTGTCGTCGGGAGCCCGCGAATCAGTGCAGGGAGACCATCCCCGTGCCACCCTTCTTGCGCACCCACGCCTTGGGCTTCGGCGGCTCCTTGGGCGTGGCCGGCGCCGCCTTCCGCTCCTTGGCCGCGGCGCGCCCACGCGGCAGCTTCACGTCCCGCGCCGAGTGAGGCGGAGCATCATCCTTCCAATCCGCCGGGCGGCGACCCGTCCGGATCAACAAGCGCAGCTTCTGGTAGTGCGCGGAGCAGTAGCCCTTGGAGCGGCGAGGCCGCTTGCAGCCGATCACGGCGCAGGCATTGGCGGCGGCCGCCTTCGCCTTGGGGGCCGGAGGCGCGGCCACGGCCTTCCGCGCGGGTGCCGCTCCACGGCGGGCGGGGGGCTGGGGCTGGGGCTGGGGCTGGGGCTGGGGCGGGGGCGGGGGCGGGGCCTGCCGCAGCACCGCCATCCGTCCTCGCTGGCCGAGCAGGGGCGCGAGCCTCTCTGTGACGTCGCGCAGCCCCTCGAGCGAGACCAACCCTCGCTCCAGCTGGACGACCGACTTCTGGATCGAACCGAGCTGCGCTGCCAGCTCGCGTCGAATCATCTCCCGTAGGGCTTTCTCAAAGGACATGCCGGGTCACATATCACCCCTGAGAAGGTGGGAGTGAGAGCATTCCCTTCCAGGCAAAAAAAAGGCCCCGGGGTTGCGCACCCCGGGGCTGCTTCTCCTTCGAGTTCTTGGAGCCCCCGAGCCCTACCGCGCGCGGGCGCTCAGCTTGAAACGCCGGTTGCGACGCCGGGAGCGCGGAACCACCCACGCCACCCAGAGCACCAGCACCGCTGGAATGAACAGCTGAACCATCGCCATCCCCCCTATCGAATCCATAACCGCCCGATCTGACGGGCTTCCTTCCTTGTTTCTGAAATGGGCAGACACTGCCGCCGGGCTGCTCGGCGCATGGGCGCCCGGCCCACGCTCCACCGTCAGCCCTGAAGACACCGAGTGAGGAGCGTCAGCCCTCGCCGTGCGCCGCCGGCTGCCCCGCGCGCGGCTGGGCGACTTCCACTTCCACCGCCGGAGCGGAGGGCTGGACCGGGGCCGGCGCCGAGAGCATGCGCACCACCGCCACCACCACCCACAACGCCAGCGCCGCCGGAACGAACAGATGACCCATGACCTTCCCCTGGAGAACGAACCACCGCCGGCCTCGACGAGCATCCCGCCCGCTTCCTGAAACGAACCAGGACCGGCCCTATTTCAGCCACCCAGTGTAGGGGACCGGTCTGACACTCCGTCCCACCCCACACGTTCCGCGCGTTTGGTGCGGCACTCGGGCCGCGCTTGCGGCATGGTGCGCCCCACGCAGGGGCTAGACGAGGGGCACCCACCCATGACGACCGATACGCTGGACACGCAGTGCATCAACACCCTCCGCACCTTGACCATGGATGCGGTGGAGAAGGCCCACTCGGGGCACCCGGGCGCGCCCATGGCGCTGGCCCCTGTCGCCTACCAGCTCTGGCAGCAGGAGCTCCGGTATGATCCGGCGCAGCCCATCTGGGCCAACCGCGATCGCTTCATCCTCTCCAACGGCCATGCCTCCATGCTGCTGTACGGGCTGCTGCACCTGGCTGGCGTGCGCCGCGTCACCCGCGACTACCGCGTGGAGGACGTGCTCGCCATCTCCATGGAGGACATCCAGAAGTTCCGCCAGCTGGACAGCGTCACGCCCGGCCACCCCGAGTACCGGTGGACCAGCGGCGTGGAGACCACCACCGGCCCGCTGGGCCAGGGCGTGGCCAACAGCGTGGGCATGGCCATGGCCTCCCGGTGGCTGGCCGGGCACTTCAACCGCCCGGGCTTCACCCTGTTCGACTACGACGTGTGGGCCCTGTGCGGAGATGGAGACCTGATGGAGGGCGTGGCCAGCGAGGCCGCCTCCATCGCCGGCCACCTGCAGCTGCCCAACCTGTGCTGGATCTACGACGCCAACCGCATCTCCATCGACGGCAGCACGGACCTGGCCTTCACCGAGGACGTGGGCCGGCGCTTCGAGGCCTACGGCTGGCGCGTGCTCCAGGTGGATGACGCGAACGACCTGGCGGCGCTCTCCCAGGCGTACCGCACCTTCAAGGAGCAGCGCGGCAAGCCCATGTTGATCATCGTCCGCAGCCACATCGGCTACGGGGCGCCGAAGAAGCAGGACACGGCACAGGCCCACGGCGAGCCGCTGGGCGCCGAGGAGATCCAGGGCGCCAAGCGGCACTACGGCTGGCCCGAGGACTCGCAGTTCCTGGTGCCCGAGGGCGTGCGCGAGCGCTTCCAGGAGCGGCTGGGCACGCGCGGCAAGCAGCTCCGGGAGGCCTGGGAGAAGACGTTCGCCGAGTACCGCAAGCAGCACCCGGAGCTGGCCGACCAGCTCGAGCGCATGCAGCGGCGCGAGCTGCCCGAGGGCTGGGACCAGGAGCTGCCCTCCTTCCCCGCGGACGCCAAGGGCCTGGCCACGCGCGAGTCCAGCGGCAAGGTGCTCACCGCGCTGGCAAAGCACCACCCGTGGCTGCTGGGCGGCTCGGCGGACCTCAACCCGTCCACCAAGACGTACCTGGGCTTCTCCGGCCCGATGAAGCCGGGCGAGCACTCGGGGCGCAACATCCACTTCGGCGTGCGCGAGCACGCCATGGGCTCCATCGTGAACGGGCTGGCGCTGAGCAAGCTGCGCGGCTACGGCGCCACCTTCCTCATCTTCAGCGACTACCAGCGCCCGGCCATCCGCCTCTCCGCCATCATGGAGCTGCCGGCCATCCACATCTTCACGCACGACTCCATCGGCCTGGGCGAGGACGGACCCACGCACCAGCCCGTGGAGCATCTGCCGAGCCTGCGGGCCATCCCGGGCCTCATCGTCCTGCGCCCCGCGGACGCCAACGAGGTGACGGAGGCCTGGCGCATCATCGCCCGGCAGAAGAGCCACCCGGTGGCGCTGGTGCTCACGCGCCAGGCGGTGCCCACGCTGGATCGCGCGAAGTTCGCGCCCGCCTCGGGGGTGGCCCGGGGCGCCTACGTGCTCGCTGACTGCGAGGGGACGCCGGAGGTGATCCTCATCGGCACCGGCAGCGAGGTGTCCCTGTGCGTGAGCGCCTACGAGCAGCTCAAGGCCGAGGGCGTGAAGGCGCGGGTGGTGAGCATGCCCTCGTGGGAGATCTTCGAGCAGCAGGATGAGGGCTACCGGAACTCCGTGCTGCCGCCCTCCGTGCACGCGCGCGTGGCGGTGGAGCAGGCGGAGACGTTCGGGTGGGAGCGCTGGGTGGGCCTGCGCGGCACCGTGGTGGGCATGCGCACCTTCGGGGCCTCCGCGCCGCTCAAGGCCCTGCTGCAGAAGTTCGGCTTCACCGTGGAGAACGTGGTGAGGACCGCCCGGGAGACGATCGCCAGGGCACGGCAGTAGAGACGACAGGAGGGGCGGGCTCGTCGCGCCGCCCCTCACCGGGCTGCTGCTCCTGCCATGCGGAGCGCCTGCCCTCAGTTGGGGCTGGGCTCAGGCGCAGGCTCCGTCGCGCAGAGATCCACCGCCTTCAGCGGGTTGAGGTGCCCCTCGGCGTTGCCCGACATCGAGGCCGCGTAGATGGCGCCGTCAAAGCTTCCCTCGCTGAAGTTGACGTGGGCATGAGGCGCCAGCACCGTGCCCCAGAAACCGTAGCCGAAGGCGTTGAGGCTCGTCGCATTCACGAAGTTGTAGAGCACGCCCGTCTGGTTGATGCCGCCGCTGAAGCCGGTGCTGAACCGGGCGAGCGTCGCCGTCTCGCCCACGATGTTCACCACCACCACGGACTGCGCCGGGGCGTTGATGGACAGGTATTTGGTGGTCGTGAAAGCGCTGGCGTCCACCTGGAAGACGTTCAGCTTCGGGTGCGTGCCCTCCAGGAAGAGCCCGCCCCACGTTTCGAGCCGCACCACCCCGTTGGCGGCCCGCGCGTTCAGATTCGCGGACAGCTTCTTCAGCGCGACGCCCACGGCGGCGAAGTCGATCGGCGTGCCCTGCCCCAGGGCGCCCCGGTAGAACGTCACCGTCCTGTCCGCCGTGGTGGTACCACCGTAGGAGGCGTTCCCGAAGACGCCGCCGTAGCGGATGTTCAGGTCCCCGCCCGCCACCAGCACGTCGTTGATGTCGCTCGCCTGCAGGATCGCGCCCACCGAGAAGTACTGCATGTCGATGTTGCCGCCAGCCGCCACCTTCCCCTGCACGTCCCCGCCTCCGCTGTAGTCGCCGAGCACGAAGACGTTGTAGTCGCTCAAGCTGATCTGCGCGCACGGAGCGGGAGGCGGATCGGGGATGGGACCAGGCCCCTGCGTGATGGTGATGTAGAGGGTCTGGGAGTACTCGGTGTTCAGGACGTTATCCGTCGCGAAGTAGGTGATCGTCGTCGTCCCAAGGTGGGTGATGACCGGGAGGTTCGCGACAGCGCCCTCCACCGTGGCATCTCCCGTCGTCGCGCCGCTGAGGAAATAGCTGATGTCCTTCACGCCGCTCGCGTCATCCGTCGCCTCGATCCTGACCGTGACCGGCCCCTGGTAATGGCCGCTCGCGTCGGGACCCGGGGTGACATGCGCGACACTCTCGGGCGGCGTCACATCTATCTCTACCTGAAGGCTCGACGGCTCCTGCTCTGCCTCGGCGCCCACCAGCTCGTGCACACCACAAGCGGAGGCAGTGAATGCGAGGAACACCCACCAACCACTCAACAGTCTCTTCACGGACTTCCTCCTGTAGGACTCGCCCCCCTGGGGAGAGGGAGGCGCGAAGCGCCCCGGATGGGCCGGCAACAGGTAGGCACCGTGTCTTGACGCAGCTATGGAGCCCTCGGAATACAGGACAGAACGAGCTCACCCAGCTCCGGATGTTGACCGATCGCTGACGCTCTTCACTCCTCCTGTAGGGACGTCTCCTGCACCTCCGTAGCGCCTGCGTGCTTCACCAACCGCACCGGCTCGTACCCTGTGCGCCGAGAGACCGCCTCCGCCAGCGCCTCCGCGTGGGTCGTCACCCAGATCTGGCTGTGCTTCGCCGCCTCCACGATCAGCCGTGACAACGGCCCCAGCAGATCCGGGTGCAGGCTCGTCTCCGGCTCGTTCAACGCCACGAAGGGCGGCGGCCGCGGGCTCAGCAGCGCCGCCAGCAGACACAGATACCGCAGCGTCCCGTCCGACAGCTCGCTCGCCGCCATCGGCCGGCTCAGCCCCGGCATGCGCAACGACAGGCTGAAGCGCCCCTGCGGCGCCTGCACCTCCAGCTCCGCCCCCGGGAACGCATCGTCGATCGCCTTCTCCAACCCCCGCCGATCGCCGATCTCCTGGATCGTCCCCAGCGCCGCCGCCAGATCCCTCCCGTCGTGCGCCAGCGCCGTCGTCCGCACTCCGATCTGCGGCTGCCGCGCCGGCGCCTCCAGGTCCGTCCGGAACTGGTGGTAGAAGCGCCAGGACTTCAGCGTCCGCTGCACCTCCGACAGCCGTGGGAAGCGCTGCGGCTCGGCGAGCTGATCCAGCACCGCCTCCGCGCTCCACAGCTGCGTGGGGAACGTCACCCGCTTCCCCTCCGAGTCCCGCAGGAACGCCGTCCGATCCTTGCGCTCCATCAACACCGCGCGCCGCCCGCCCGACAGCGCCCACAGGTGCTCCTCCTTCACCTCCGGATCCAGCAGGAACAGCGTCGCCGGCTCCGACGGATCCTTCGGGACGATGCCGCAGCTCAGCTCGTAGGCCAGCTCGTCATCCAGCGTCACCCCCACCGTCATCCGCACCGGCTTCTTCATGTCCCGCGGGCCCGCCCAGACCACGCTCGGCGTGCCGCCCTCCTCCGCCAGCGTCCGCGCCAGCCGCCCCTCCGCCGCCGCCTGCAGCAGGTACAGCTCCCGGTACAGGTTCGTCTTCCCGCTCCCGTTCGGCCCCACCACCACCGTCACCGGATGCACCGGCAACACCAACCTCCTCACCGAGCGATAGCCCGCTATCTCCAGCCGCGTCACCGTCATGAGCCCTGAGAGCGTAGTGGATGGTTCCACGCGAGGGGACTGCAACCCCCACATCGCCTGGAGTCCCGCTCGAGCCGCACCGCAATCCTGGCGCTGACGAGCCAGCCATTCTCCGGGCAAGCCGTGTACCTGGATCTTCATGCCCCCACTTCAAGGAGAGCCTGTCTTCCGGGGTGATAGCGAGCAACCGGGCGGATACCGACTCGCCCACCCTCGCGGAGGACGGACAGCCGACGGGCATCGTGTTAAATCTCACGCCACGGGTACGTAGCGCCCGCATCCCTCCATCACGAGCCCGACGACCCAGATGGCCGAGCGTGGTGTCGCAGAAGAGATGGCGCAAGCCCTCGCCACGGTGCGAGACGGCTTCCGCGCCAGCGCGTCCGAGCGGATGGCTCAGCTTCGCCGCCACGCCGAGGCCTGGAAGGCCAACACCCCCGGCGCCGCCGCGCAGTTCGCCCAGATCGCCCACGCCGCGCGAGGCACCGCGGGCACGCTCGGCTTCACCGAGGTCGCCCGCATCGCCACGGAGCTGGAGACGCTCGCCGACGGCGAGTCCCCCGCCTTCTCCCCCCGCATCTCCGTCCTCCTCCAGGCCCTCCAGGAGGCCTTCGCCCAGCCCCCGAGCACCCTGCCGCTCGTGCCCCACCGTCCCCGCGTCCTCGTGCGGCTCGCGGACGCCCCACTGGCCACCGAGCTCGCCCACGAGCTGGAGGCGCTGGGCATGAACGCCGTCGCCGCCTCCTCGGAAGAGGAGGCCGTGCGCCTCATCACCTCCGATCGCCCCGTGGAGCGCGTGGTGGTGGGCCCCACCGTCCCCACCTCGCTGCGCGGCGCGCTGCGCTCCCTGGGCACCCCGCCGCCGCTCGTCCTGCTCGTGCCCGCCGGCGAGCCCCGCCCCCCTACCCGAGACGGCGCTGACGCCGTGCTCTCGCTCAACACCCCCACCCCGGCGCTCGCCCGAGAGATTGTCTCCATCCAGCGCACCAGCCCCGCGCGCTTCCGCGTCCTGGCCGTGGATGATGACACCGCCGTGCTCGCCGCCGCCCGCGCCGTGCTGGAGGCCGCCTCCATGGAGGTGGTGACGCTCAGCGACGCGCGCAACCTCTTCTCCAGCCTCCAGCGCCACCACCCGGACCTGCTGCTGCTGGACGTGGCCATGCCCGCGGTGAACGGCTACGAGGTGCTGACCCAGCTGCGCGCCGATCCCACCTGGCGCGGCCTCACCATCATCTTCCACACCGCCAAGGAGACCGCGGCGGACCGCATGAAGGCCTTCCAGCTGGGCGTGGATGACTACCTCATCAAGCCCGTGGAGCCCGCCGAGCTGCGCCTGCGGCTCATGGCCCACCTGCAGCGCCGCCTGCTGCAGCGCGCCTCGCCCGAGAGCCCCGCGGGCAGCGGCGCGGCCACCACGCACGCCCCACGCGGGGAGCGCCCCACCACCGGCTCGCGCATGGAGAACACGCCCAACCCCCAGGCCCGGCCTCCCCTCACCTCTCCGTCGAGCCCTTCCTCCCGCTCCTCGATGCCCAGCGTCAGCACCTCGGCTTCGCGCCCCACGCCGCAGGCGCGCGTGGAGAGCTTCGGCCTCACCCCCTCTCGTCCGCCGAGCCCTCCGGCCAGCCCCGCCGCCTCGGCCCGCCCGGGCGAGGGCGCTCCGGCCGCGCAGGCGCGCTCGCACCGCATCCTCGTGGCGGATGACGAGCCCGCGCTGCGCCGGGTGCTCCAGCGGCTCCTCGAGCAGGAGGGCTATGTCGTGGAGACGGTCGAGGACGGTGAGGAGGCGTTGACCCGGCTGCTCAACCCCAACCTCACCCCGGTGGACCTGCTGCTGCTGGACGTGCACATGCCGCGGCGCTCGGGCATCGAGGTGCTGCGCGCGCTGCGCGAGGCCTCCTCGCCCGTGCGCGCCCTGGTGCTCTCCGCGCGCATCCGCGACTCGGACGTGATGAAGCTCTACAACGAGGGCGCCGTGGACTTCGTGGCCAAGCCCTTCTCCATCCACACGCTGCTGGCGCGCGTCACCCGACTGCTGCCACGCACCCCGTGAGCCTGTACCTCGCCGTTCTTCCATTCTGGCGCCATCCGCCGGGGGTGGCGCCGCTCC
This sequence comes from Myxococcaceae bacterium, assembly GCA_016926755.1. Lineage (GTDB taxonomy): Bacteria > Myxococcota > Myxococcia > Myxococcales > Myxococcaceae > Hyalangium. The sequence continues at coordinate 17,687 of JAFGNZ010000257.1, forward strand.
ACGGGAGCTCCCTCACCCATGACTCGGACCCTTGGCGCCTGGACGTGCCTCGCCGCCTGCACCCTCCTCATCACCGCCTGCAGCGACTCCTCCGGGCCGGACACCGTCGCGCCCCTTCCTTATGAGGGCCCCTGGCCCGTGCTCCCAGAGGAGGGAGACGCGATCGATCCCGGGCCCCTGGCGCCGTGCCACAACTCCGCCGCCGCCAGCATCGCGTGCGGCGCGCGGGAGGCGTTCGATCTCTCGTCGTGCGACAGCGCCACGCTGGCGAGCGCGCCCGCCGAAGGCGTCTACATCCTGAAGCTGCGCTACGAGACCAGCACCTCCCCCACGGGCGGCGTGGTGGGCGCCAGCGCGCTGCACCTGAAGAGCGACGGCAGCCCCAGCATCGCCGGCGGAGGCCAGGCCACCACGTACGAGCGGGACGGCCAGAGCTTCTACATCGCCCGGGACGTCACCCTCCGGGACGGCACCACCACCCGGACGGCCTACGCGGGCTGCCAGGTCTCCGGCACCCAGCAGCTCACCGGCTGCTTCATGAGCTGCCGCAATGGGAGCGTGCGCTCCCGCGGCACCTTCGAGGCCCTGCCGGCGACGCGCGCCCCCGGCGAGGAGGAGTCCTCCGGCCTCCCGCTCGTCTCCGAGTCCTTCGTGTCCCTGGGCCTGCCGGTGGACGTGTACGTGGCGAAGGGGCACGCCTACGTGGTGTCCGTGAACGCGCACGGGCGCACCGGCGGCCTCACCGTGTTCGACGTGGCGGACAAGGCGCACCCCGTCCTCGCGCGCACGGTGACGCTGCCCGGGGACAGCTACTGGAACGGCGTGTGGGCCCGGGGGGACGCGCTCTACGTGGCCAGCGGGGGCCGAGGCGTGCTCGTCTTCGACATCACGAACCCCGCCGAGCCGGTGTTCCTCACGAGCCTGCCGAGCGAGCCCATCGACGTGCACACCGTCCTGGTGGACGGGGAGCGGCTCTACGCCATGTCCCCGAGCCCCAACAGCGAGGTGCTCGTGTTCGACATCACCCAGCCGCTGGTGCCGGTGCTGCTCAACCGCTACACCCCGCCGGGCGGGCAGGGGCAGGGCTACCCGCATGACGCCTTCGCGTATGAGGGCCGGCTCTACATCAACTTCTGGGAGCTGGGCTACCTCATCACGGACGTGAGCCATCCCTCGAGCCTCCGGGAGCTCGGCCGGTACGTGTACAGCCGGCAGACGAGCCACGCCAACGCGGTGGGCACCATCGCCGGCCGCACCATCGCCTTCGAGGGCGGCGAGGGCTATGACGCGCACCTGCGCGTGCTGGACGTGACGGAGCCGGAGCGGGTGGGGAAGATCGGCGAGTGGCGGCTGCGCGCGCAGTCCTCCATCCACAACATGGTGCTGGTGGGCACGCGCCTGTACATCGCCCACTACCACGAGGGCGTGCGCGTGCTGGACGTCGCCGATCCCACCCAGCCCCGGCAGCTCGCGTACTTCAACACCTTCCGCGAGGCGGACTTCGAGCGCGGCTACGGCTTCTACGAGGGGGCCATCGGCATGCGCGTGCCCGGGGATGGGCACGTGTACGTGGTGGAGAGCTCGCGCGGGCTGATGATCTTCCGCGAGCCATGAGCCAGGAGCCCGGGGCTCAGCGGATGTGCCCCCCGTGCCCGAGTGGACCGCTCCTCAGACTTCGATGCGATTGCGGCCGTTGGCCTTGGCCCGATAGAGCCGCGCGTCCGCCGCGCGCAGCAGCGCCTCCACGTCCGCGCCTTCCTTCGGGGCCTCGGCGATGCCCGCGCTGAAGGTGACGTGGAAGGCCTCGCCTTGCTCGCCCTCGAAGTCCACCCGCGCCAGCTCCGCCGCCGTGCGCGCGAGGATCTCCCGCGCGCTCTCGGCCGTCTCGCCCATCAGCGCCACGACGAACTCCTCGCCGCCCCACCGGCCGCGCACGTCCTCCCTGCGGAAGCGCGTGGCCAGCAGCCGCCCCAGCCGCGTGAGCACGTGGTCCCCCGCCAGGTGCCCGTACGTGTCGTTCACCTTCTTGAAGTGATCCACGTCCAGGAAGCACAGCGCCAGGGGCTTGTGCTGGCGGCGGGCCTCGGACAGCCGCGCGCGCACGGCCTCCAGGAAGGGCCTGCGCAACAGCAGCCCCGTGAGCGGATCCCGCTCGGAGCGCTCGCGCAGCAGCCGCACCCGCTCCAGCCGCGAGTGCACGCGCGCCACCAGCTCCTCGCGCAGCACCGGCTTGGTCAGGTAGTCATCCGCGCCCGCCTCGAAGGCCGCCACCCGGAACTCCACGCCCAGCCGCGAGGTGAGGAAGAAGATGGGCAGCTGCTGCCACTCGGGCATGGAGCGCAGGATGCGGCAGAGATCAAAGCCGCTGGGGCCCGGCAGCCCCACGTCCAGCAGCAGCAGGTCCGGCCGGTGCTCGGCCAACCCCTCCAGCAGCCGGAACGGATCCTCCAGCCCCACCACCTCCACGTGATGCCCCGTCACCACGCGGCCCAGCTCGCGCATGGCCTCCGGATCATCATCCACCACCAGCACCCGCGAGCGCTCCGGGCGCCGGGCCGCCACCAGCTGCTCCACCGCCCCGGCGAAGTCCGCCGCCGAGAAGGGCCTGGGCAGGTACAGCGAGGCGCCCGCGTGGACCGCCGCCACCCGGTGCAGCAGATCCCCATCCGCGCTGAAGAAGGCCAGCGGCAGGGTGTGCAACCGCTCCTCGCTCCTCAGCCGCGCCGCCGCCGCGTACCCGCCCTCCGGGCCGCCCAGGTGCACGTGCAGCAGCGCCCCGTCCAGCCACTGGCCGCGCACCCGCTCCTCGGCCTCGTCCATGTCCTGGGCGATGACGACGCGCACCGCCTGCTCCTGGCCCAGCTTCTCCACCTCGGCCAGCAACGCCGCGTCCTCGTCCACCACCAGCACCGCGCCCAGCAGGTCCGGCGGCCGGGAGGGCTCCGCCGCGGCGTCCGGCGCCGGGGGGAGCGCGCCCCCGCCGGGCGTGGCGGTCTGCGCGGAGATCCTCGTGGCCAGCTCGCGCAGCGCGAGCTCGACGGCGTCCCAGTCCGCGGCGGCGCCTGCTCGCGCCGGCTTCAGCAGCGCCTCCAGCCGCCCCGCCGCCTCGCCCACCGGCGCGAAGCCGAACGAGCCCGCCGAGCCATGCAGCTTGTGGGCGTCGTAGTACGCCGCCTCCAGCGCCTCGGTGGCGCCGGCCCGGGCCCGCGCCACCTCCTCCGTGAGCGAGGCCAGCCTCCGGCGCAGGTGCCGGCCGTACTCGGCGTTGGCCGCCGCCAGCTCGGCCGCCAGCGTGTCCTGCGCCTTCGGAGGCGGCGCGGCCGGCCGCGCCGAGGCCAGCGCCTGATCCACCCAGATGTAGAGCTCCTCGGGCGTGTAGGGCTTCTTGAGGATGCGCGCCACCCGAAGCTCCCGGAGGAGCTGCTCGCGGCCCGGCTCTTCGTTCCAGAGGCGGGAGGCAAAGAGGATGGGCAGCGTGGGCCGCGTGCGGCGCAGCTCCTGCAGGAAGTCCATGCCCACCATGCCCGGCAGCAGCCCATCCACCACGGCCGCGTCCACCTGCGTGCGCTCCAGCACGGCGCGCGCCTCCCGCACGCTGCGGCCGCACTCCACCCGGTAGCCGCGCTCGCGGAGGAAGGCGGGCATGACCACCTGCAGCTCGCGGTCCTTCTCGAGGAAGAGCACCGTCCCGCCGCTCATGAAGCCACCTTGCGCGGCTCGGGCGTGTCGAGCAGCTCGCCGAGCAGCTCCCGGGCCACCTGGAGGAGCTCCTCCTCGGCTCCCGCCCTCTTGGGGATGTGGCGTGTGATGCCGAGCGTGAGCTGGCGCAGCTCCACCGCGGACAGCTCCCGCACGGTGAAGACGATGAGCGGCAGGCCTCGGAGCTTGCCCTGGCGCAGCGTGTCCACCACCTCGAAGCCGTCCAGCCGGGGCAGCCGCACGTCCAGGATGAGGAGATCCGGCGCCAGCTCGCCCGCCAGCGCCACCGCGCGCTCACCGTCCTCGGCCTCGAAGCAGGCCACGCCCAGCCGCTCCAGGCCCGAGCGCAGCAGCCGCCGCAGGTCCGCGTCGTCATCCACCACCAGCACCCGCGCCGGGCCGGGCTCGCGGATGGCGTGGCGCAGCGCCTGGAGCAGGCGCGCCTCCTCGAAGGGCCGCGCCACCTGATCCACCCGGGGCAGGGCCGCGCCCGGCGGCGGCGCGTGCTCGGCCAGCAGCACCACCGGCACCTCGCGGGTGGAGGGCTCCTCGTGCAGCCGCCGCGCCAGCTCCAGCCCCTCGCCGTCCGGCAGATGCTCCTCCACCACCAGCACGTCCGGCGCGCCCGCCTGCAGGTGCTTCTCCGCCTCCGCCCGCGAGCCGGCGCGCAGCACGCGGTAGCCCTCGCCCGAGAGCAGGCCGCGCAGCAGGGTGGACAGCTCCGCGTCCGCCGTGGCCACCAGCACGTTGTAGCGCGCCTCGTCCCGCGCCAGGGAGATGGAGGAGATGGAGCCCGAGTCCACCCGCACCCCGGGCAGCGCGAAGGTGAAGGTGGCGCCCTGCCCCGGCTCGCTGTCCACGTCGATGTGGCCGCCGTGCTGCTCGACGATGGCCTGGGAGATGGCCAGCCCCAGCCCCGTGCCACCCTTGGAGCGCGTGTCCGAGCTGTCCAGCTGCTGGAACTTGCCGAACAGCCGCGCGCGCTTCTCCGGGGGGATGCCCGGCCCTTGATCCACCACCTGGAAGTACACCTGCCCTTCCGTGTCCCGGCGGGCTCGCACGCTCACCACCCCCTGGGCGGGGGAGAACTTGATGGCGTTGGAGACCAGGTTGGTGAGCACCTGGATGAGCCTGTCCCAGTCGGCCCGCACCTGCCCGGCGCCCACCACCTCCGCGCGCAGCTCCACCCGGGCCGCGTCCGCCATGGCGCGCAGGCCGGCGAAGGTGGCCTCCACCACCTCGGACACCTCCAGCGACTGCAGCTTCAGCTCCAGCTTGCCCGCCTCGATCTTCTCCAGATCCAGGATGTCGTTGATGAGGCGGATGAGGCGCTCGGTGTTGGTGCGGGCGATGCGCACCATGTCCAGCACCGGGCCGGGCAGCTCTCCCACCACGCCGCCCTCCAGCAGGCCCAGCGAGCCGCGGATGGAGGTGAGCGGGGTGCGCAGCTCATGGCTCACGGTGGAGACGAACTCGCTCTTCATCCGCTCCACCTCCTGGCGCTCGGTGATGTCGCGCACGTAGACGGTGAAGCGCGGCGGGCCCTCGGCGGCCACGCGGGTGAGGGTGAGCTCGCAGGGGAAGACGTCCCCGTCCGCGCGCACGCTGGCCAGCTCCAGGCGCGCGGCCCGGCCAGGCTGGGCGTCCGCGCGCAGGGCCCACATCACGCCCTCCCGCTGCTCGAGCGTGGCGGAGGCGGCCAGCCCCAGCGAGAGGAAGTCCCGCCCCACCGCGCGCGAGCGCGGCAGCCGGAAGATGCGCTCGGCGGCGGGGTTGAACTCGAGGATGCGGCTGGCCTCGTCCAGGGCGATGATGCCGTCCACCGCGCCCTCGAGGATGGCCGCCTTGCGCGCCTCGCTGTCTCGCAGCTCCGCGTTGGCGGTGGAGAGGGCCGTGGTGCGCTCCCGCACCCGCCGCTCCAGCTCCGCGTTGAGCGCGTTGAGCGCGGCGCCCGCGCGCCCCAGCCGCACCAGCGCCACCACCACATACCCGCCCAGCAGCAGCGCCACGGCGAAGAAGGCGATGCGCATGCGCTCGCTCTCCACCAGGCTCGCCTGGTACAGCTCCAGGTAGGTGGAGATGAGGCTCTCGGACGCCTTCCCGAGCGCGCCATCCCGCAGGGCCGGGAGCTGGTCCCTGCTCGTCTCCCGCATCCACGCCACCCGCACCTCGACGGTGGCCAGCGCCCGCTCATGCTCGTCCAGCGCGGCGCCCACCCGGCGCTTGCCCTCCTCCGTCAGGAAGGAGGGCAAGGCCCGCAGCTCCTCGGTGCGCGCGCGCAGCGCGGAGAACTCCTCCCGAGAGGCGCCGCCCCGCGGTGACAGCCCCAGCCGCTCCAGGAGGAGCCCCTTCTCCAGCTCCATGCTGGCCATCCGGAACTGGCGGAGCCGGGAGCTGTACGTGGAGTGCTCGGCCAGCCGCCCCGGGCGGTCCAGCGCGAAGAGGGCGCATAGCAGCACGAGCGCCACCGACGCGAAGCCCACCGAGGGCTTCGACAGCTGCGTCTTCTCCACCGGCGTCGTCATGGGGCCTCAGGAGGAGGGCAGCAGCCGTTTGATCTCGGACGGCAGCGTCATGGGATCAAACGGCTTGCCGATGACGCCCACGGCGCCCAGCTCCAGGTAGCGCGCCACCTCCTGCTTCTGGATCTTCGCCGTCATGAAGATGATGGGCGTGCGCGCGGTGGCCTCCTGGGCGCGCAGCTGGGCGAAGGTGGTGGGCCCGTCCATGCCCGGCATCATCACGTCCAGGAGGATGAGGTCCGGCTGCTCCGCGGCGGCCCGGCTCAGCGCCTCCGCGCCCGAGGAGGCCAGCACCGTCTCCCAGCCGCCCACGCGGCTGAGGCTGAGGCGGCCCACGGTGCGGATGTCCTCCTCGTCATCCACGAGCAGCACCTTGCGAATCGTCATGTCGAACCTCGCTCGGGGCCACGGCAGCGCCGTGCCCGCAGGGGCACGCCGGTCGTACCACCCCTTGGCCCTCGGGGCACAAGCGTACCTCGCAGCAGGCGGGACGTGCCCGCGTCCTTCGCGCCATGGAGCGGATGGCGGGGCGTGGCGCCTCTAGCGGAGCACCTCCCACCACGGGCCCGTCCTTTCGGGTAAAGACAGGCTCTCTCGTCTTCGGCCATGTCCTCCCTGCCTGGCTGCCCGCCCGGTCCGGGACCCTGCGCTCCTGACGGCTTGCGGCGCGCCGGCCCCGCCATGACCGTAGGTCCAGGGAGGACTTCCATCATGGCGAACCAGGACACGAAGCAGCCAGGAGCCCAGCCAGCCGAGGACATGTTCGGGCGCCCGACGGCTCCGAGGCACGGCGACGAGCCCGCCGCCCGCCCCGGAGTCAGGGACGCGCCGGCCCCGGACGACACCGGCTCCCGGAAGGGCGCCGAGGCGGAGTACGCGAAGGAATTCGAGGAGGAGTACGAGGGGCACCACATGGGCGGCATCGACGACATCTCCGACGGGGATGGGCCGCGCAGCGATCGGGGCACCAACCCGCTCCCGGACGTCTACTGGGCCGACTTCCCCGACAAGAAGCCCTAGCCCCCCACCGCCCCCCACGCCCTGCCTGGCCCGGCTCCCTCCAGGGGTAGGGGCCATGCGAGCCCCGCGCCCCTCTTCCTGGTAGAAGCGAGGAGACAACCTGGGAGGGGGCCCGCGGATCGACTTCAGGTATGCTGCCGCCATCACGGGGCGGCGCGCCGCGTGTCCGCTCGGGCTCGATTCATTTCAAACCGTGCTGGGAGCTTCGCCTCCCGGCATCGCGCGAAAGGCGTGTGCATGAAGAAGTGGGGAAGACTGGGGCTGCTGCTGGGAGTCGTCACCCTGACGGGGACCGTGGGCTGCGAGAAGGAGGATCCCGCCAAGGAGTACCGGGCCAAGGGCAGCGATCACCTCAGCAAGAAGGAGTTCCGGCAGGCCCTGGAGCAGTACGAGCTGGCGCTCAAGGTGAACCCTGACCAGGAGAAGGTCTGGAAGGAGAAGGCCTTCGCCCACATCCAGCTCTCCCAGCACGACGAGGGCGCGCAGGCGCTCCTGAAGTACATGGAGTACCGGAAGGATCCCGCGGAGCGGCTGGAGCTCACCAAGACCATCGCGGACCAGCTCCAGAAGGCCGGGAAGATGGACGAGGCCAAGACGCAGCTGCTCAAGCTGATGGAGACCAAGAAGGACGCCATCGAGAAGAGCGAGCTGCAGCGCACCATCGCGGAGGGTTACCGCCAGGCCGGGGACCTGGACGGCGCCAAGCGCGAGTTCCTTGAGGCGCTGAAGATCAACCCCAAGGACGAGGCCAGCCTGGGCTGGCTCGGGGCGATCTACGCCAAGCTTGGCGGCGTGGAGGGCAAGGACACGCCCGCGGTGCCCGAGCACCTGGACAAGGCGCTGCAGTATTACGATCAGGTGATCGCCCTCAACCCCGCCTACCCGTTCACGTACATCAACAAGCGCATCGTGATGGCCAAGTACGCCATGCACGAGCAGCAGCAGGCGCAGGTCGCGGACGCGGAGGCCAAGGGCACCAAGAACAAGGCCAAGGCGGCCGAGCTTCAGGCCAAGGCCCTGGAGCACCAGAAGCGCGCGCAGGACTTCCAGAAGCAGTTCGAAGAGCTGACCCAGAAGTTCACCGAGGCCCAGAAGGCCGCCAAGGCCAAGGCGGCCGCGGACGCCGCGGCGGGGCAGCAGGCGGCGCCTCCGACGAAGTAGGCCCCATGGGCCCGGGCTTCGCTGCCCGCACATGAGAAGGGCTCGGAACCCCTCCACGGTTCCGAGCCCTTCGTGCTTCAGCCCTCGGGTTGCTCCTTCGGCGTGGGGCGCGTCGCCATCACTCGCAGTGGGTGCCGCCGTGGCGGCAGTCGTGGCCGCGGCGGTCGAGCTCGAGCTGGTAGAGCGACTTCACGCTGTCGGTGACGCTGTTGATGGTGGTCGTCGTCTGGGTGCCGGGGCCCTGCAGGTTCACGGTGGTGGAGATCTGACCACCGCCAATGGAGACCTGCAGCGCCGGCTCCGGAGGCGCCGCCACCGTCGTGGTGGAGGTGAAGCGCGCCCAGGAGTCAGTGGCCGTGTCATAGAAGCCCTGCACGCAGTTGGCCGCGCCCGAGGTGAAGCGGGCTTGGTACAGGCGCGCCACGTTGGTGCCCGTGGTGGAGCACACCGCCTGGGGCGCGCCGCTGGGCTCGAACGACTGCCACAGCACGCACCCGGCGACGATGGTGCCCGAGCCGCCCGTGCGCTCGCTGGGGAGCTGGTAGTTGATGTACCAGCCGTTGCTGTCGGGGTCGACCGACGGCTGGCCCGTGTCCTGGCCGGTGTTCGGATCGAACCCGCCGAGGGCCGTCAGGTCGCCATCGGTGAGCCTGGCGCCGTCGAAGCTCACCGCCTCGGCGGCGTTGTCGAAGGTGCGGTTGGCCACCACCTGGGTGAAGGACCTGAAGCCGTAGTAGCGCTGCGGGTGCGTTGGGTTCGGCCGCTGGTAGTTGATCGCCGCCCAGGTGTTGGCCGTCTCGCGGCAGCTCCAGGTGTTGGCGTCTCCATCGCAGGTGTACTGGATGGCGCCATCGTTGTCGTTGAGGCAGGTGTTCTCGTCCTCGTTGCTCCAGGTGAGCGTCACCTGGGCGCCGCCGCAGGCCGGGCCCGCGGCGCCGGGGTTCATCACGCCGGAGTCGTAGCGGAAGTCCTGGAAGCTGGCGGTGCTGGTGAGCGCGGTGGAGCCGCCACGCTCGACGGTGAGGGTCGTGCGGACGGCGCAGCCCTGCGCCGCGCAGCCGAGCGGATTGGACAGCCGGCACGCCGAGCCCTTCTCCAGCAGGTTCTCCCGGTCGCCGGTGCCCACGAAGGTGCGCAGGGCGTTGGTGTTCGGCTGCACCGCGTTGAGGGTCTGGAAGGTGATGGGAGCGCGCACCGCCTCCTCATCACCAGACTTGCCGCCCAGGTTGGCCACGCGGAAGGTGCGCGCGGCGAAC
>JAFGNZ010000039.1 GCA_016926755.1 Myxococcaceae bacterium
GACTCGCCCTTCTCCTGGAAGGCGCGGCCCAGGCCCACGTGGATCTCCGCGCGCAGCTCCTTCGTCTCCTCGCCCTCCAGGCGCCGCTCGAACATCTCGATGGCCTCGGCGTAGCTGCCCGCCTGCAGCAGCGTCTGCGCCATCTCCATCATCACCTCGCGCTCCTGCTCGCGGGCCTCGGCCCGGAGCATGGTGTCCCCGACGCGCAGCACCTCCAGGGCGCGCGTGTAGTGGTGGATGGCCTCCTCGTTCGCGTACTGCCGCTTGGCGGCCCGCGCGGCGATCAGCGTGTACTCCAGCCCCTTGGCCACCTCGTTCCCCGCCAGGTAGTGGTAGGCGAGGATGCCCGCCGGCTTGACGGGGTTGTCCGCGGCCTTCTCCTCCAGGAAGTGCGCCAGGCGCCGGTGCAGATCCTCGCGCCCGGAGACGAGCAGCGTGTTGTAGGCCACGTCACGGATGACGATGTGCTTGAAGAGGCAGGTGTACGGCTCCTCCAGCTCCAGCAGGATCATCCCCAGGCTGGTGAGCGTCTTCATCGCCCGCTTCGCCTCGTCCAGCGCGATGCCCTCTGGCAGCAGCTCATGGACGGCGTCCAGCGTGAAGATGCGCCCGATGACGGAGGCCACCTTGACGATGAGCTTCTCCAGCTCCGGGAGCAGATCAATGCGGTTGAGCACCACGTCCTGGATGGAGTCCGGGATCCGGATGCTCTGCAGGCTGCGCCGCAGCACGCGCCCGCCCGCCGTGGCCTCCTCCAGGTTGCCCTCCTCCACCAGCCCGCCCACGATGGACTCGATGAAGAACGGGTTGCCCTGGACCTTGGCCATCAGCAGGTCCTCCAGGGCGGTGTTCGGCGGGGACAGCTTCAGGTGCAGCCGCAGCAGCGCGCGCGCGTCCTCCTCGTTGAGCTGGGACAGCTCCACCAGGCGGAACACGTCCAGGCCGCGCAGCGAGTGCAGCGCGTCCCCTGGCCGCATCGTCGCCAGCAGCGTGATGCGCAGCGGCTCGATCCGCGCGGCCACGTACTCGATGAGCGCCAGCGAGATGTGGTCCGCCCAGTGCAGATCCTCGAAGAAGAGCAGCAGCGGCACCGTCTCCGACAGCTTCACCAGGAGCTGGTGGATGATGTGGAACAGCTGCTGGTTCTTCTGGCGCGCGTCCAGCGACTGCGTCAGCGCGTCCTCCTGCACCGACAGGCCCATGATGCCCGCCAGCACCGGCACCCACTCCGGCCCCACCCCCTCCAGCCCCTCGAACTCGCGGCGGATGCGCTCCAGCTGCGCCTCCCGCTCATCCCCCTCGTGGAGCTGGAAGAGCTGCACCAGCACCTCCTTCCAGGGGAAGAAGGGGGTGAACGTCTCGTACGAGTAGCAGATGCCGTACAGCGTGAGCGCGCCGTGCGCCTCGGCCTCCTCCACCAGCCGGCTGGACAGGCGCGACTTGCCGATGCCGGCCTCGCCCGAGATGACGCACACGCGCCCGGCCCCGGCGATGGACTCGCGCACCGCCTGGCGCAGCGCCTCCAGCTCCTCCTGGCGGCCGATGATCTCCCCCTGCCCCTTGACCAGCAGGCTGCGCACCTGCCGCGTCTCCGTCTGGACGCGGTAGACGGGGACGACGTGCGAGACGCCCTTGAGCCTGGCGTCCTCCACGTGCACGGTGGAGAACTCGTGGTGGACCTTGCGCTGGGTGTTCGCGTCGGCCTGGATGCCCGTCTCGCGCGCGTAGGCCATCAGCCGCGCCGCGATGTTCACCACCTCGCCCAGCGCCCAGTAGCCCTTGCGTGATGGGGCGCCCATCTCCCCCCAGTACGCCGGGCCGGTGGCGATGCCGATCCGCAGATCCTCGATGAAGGGGAACGCGCCCAGGCCCTGCAGGAGCTTGGTGGCGAAGTGGCAGGCCAGCTGCTCCTTGTTCTGCTGCGCCGTCGGCGCGCCGAAGACGAAGTAGAAGACGTTCCCCTTGTCCGTGAAGTCCGGCATCAGCAGCACGCCGCGGTGGAGCTGGCTCTCGCGCTGGGCGAACGTGAAGAACGCGTTCATCTCCCGGACGAACGCCTCGGCCTCCACGTGAGGGCGCCGGCTGCCCACGCGCACGAAGACGCAGGTGATGTCGCGGAAGTCTCCGGCGAAGCCCTGGTGCGTGGTGATGACCTTGCGCAGCAGCTCCGGGTGGAGCAGCAGTGAGCACTGCCCCAGCGCCCGCGCGCCCCCCACCGGTAGCGCCCGCGGCGGCAGGGTGGCGGCGCGCTCGGGGGGGACGAACCGGAAGAAGCCACCGTCGCGAAGCTCGCCGGGCGTGCCCGGGGCCAGCAGCGCGCCGGCCTCACGGCTGAGGATCACCTCTCCACCGCCGGACTTCTTCTCCGCCACCACCGCCTGCTCCAGCGGCTGGCCCACCAGGCCCGTCTGCAGCCACTGCTTCGGCTCCCCGAGGACGATCCGGTGGCACTCGCCAAAGCCCACGCCGATGCGCGAGGACAGGGTGAAGCGCTGGCCCAGCAGCTCCACGTCGCCCAGGCGGGTCAGCTTCCTCTGGACGTAGGCCCCGCAGGTGGCCGCGCGCCGCACCACGTCCGCGTCGCCCTCCCCTCCCTCCGGCTCGAAGAGCGCGAGCACCGAGTCACCGGCGAACTGGTAGATGTCGCCGCCGTAGTCCCGGATGCCCTCGATCATCTCCGTGAAGTAGCTGGACAGCAGGCGCTGCAGCGCGTCGATGCCCCGGGGTCCCGCGCCGCTGAGCGAGACGACGATCGGCGTGAAGCCCGCGATGTCCAGCAGCAGGCTGGCCCCGCGCGCGGGCTCCACCGGCGGCAGCGGCGCCTCGCCGATCTGCGCCAGCTTGCGCACGACGGCCGCCGGGACATAGGGCGCCAGCGCCGCCAGCGTCATCCGCTCGTTCAAATCCCCCCCCTCCTGACGTGCTCGGCGTCCAGGATCATGGCTCAGGCCAGCATGGAGAAGCGGATCCAGAGCGCGAAGACGAACACGACCACCCACACGGCGATCTCCACCGTCTCCGAGAGGGGCTGCGTCTTGCGGATCGCCCCCCACACGTGGACGAAGATCATGAGCCCGGAGACCATGGCCACCAGATCGAAGAGCAGGTGGTGGCTCTTCGGATCCGGGATGCCGTGCGCCACCGCGACGATGACCGACAGCGCCACCGCGCCGAGGCACCGCCCGAAGTAGACCGTCAGATCGGTGCTCCCCTCGGGGAGCTTCCACCCGAACCAGCGGGCCCACGTCAGCGGTACGAACAGCAGCGGCAAGGCGATGACCAGCACGAAGAACGTGGTGGAGATCACGAGGAACCAACTGGCCAGCGGATACTCAGGGTTGATCATGGCAGGGGGCGGCGCCCTGGAAGCCTCGTACCACGCTGAGGCATGAGTGGCGGAAGTGTCCACCGCCTAGCATACCAGAGAGGTTCCGCGGCCCACCCGCCGGGTTCGTTCGCTCCCCCCTACCGCACCGTGGCAAGGAGCCAGTCGCACACCCGCTCCAGAGAGCCCGTCCGCTCGAGCTGATCAGGGAAACGCCGGAACTCCCGCTCAGGCCCGAAGAGCATGGCGGGCTTGCCGTAGCGGACGACGAGCTCCGCCTCCGCCAGGGTCCCTGCCCCTCCAGGCAGCAGGACGAGCGCATGCGAGGAGAGGACGTTGAGGTGGTTGCGGCTCATCGTCTCCCGCCCCTGCTCCCCGCTCAGCGGCAGGTGGGTGAACACCGGCAGCTCCACGCTGGGGTTGGGGTAGCCCGCCTTGGGCCGGTACACCCCCTCCACCACCTCTCCCGGGATGATGCCAATGGACACGCCCCGGCGCCCCGGCACGGCGACGAACGCCTCCGCCGCCACGCGCATCACCCCCGCCCCGGCGCCGGTGAGCAGATCATAGCCATGCTCGGCGAGCCACCGCGCGAGCGGCACCACCCACTCGCGGTGCTCCTCCGTACCCGAGCCCATCACGCCGATGACCTTTCTGCGTAGCAACATGGCCTGATCCATGAACGAAGGAGCGAAACCTGGGATTCCTGAACTTCGATGCAATCTCGGTGCTGACCGCGGCAGCCTGCGGCAAGTGCACCGCGCCGGGGAAAGTTCCGCTTCGCCCGCAACTGAACCTTCCAGGTCGCCCGCGCCGGGGAAGGTGCCCGGGATCCAACAGGCTCCACGGGCCGTGTGTCGCCCAGGCCGCACAGCGGCGCCCTACCCGCGCCTCGCGTCAGGGCGCCCATGTCGGACCCCCCTCCTAGCTTCTCACGAGGAAGCCGGGAGGTTCAGTGATGTTCGACGTATGCGCGGCGTGTGAGCGACGCGGCAAGGCGTATGAGATCTTCGACTGGTGCGCACATTGTGAGCGCTCGCTCTGCCCGGGCTGCCTGCAGGAAGGGTGCTGCGGGAGCCTCCCGGCGCGCTCCGGCCAGCTCGCCTTCAAGCTGAGCCGGGGGCGCAAGACGTGGAGCGCCCGGTGGCTGGGCGCGACGCTGCCGGAGGCCCGGGAGGAGCCTGCTCTCCCGCTGCACTTCGGCGGGCGCTGCTGCCCTCAGGCGCGCGCCGTGCAGTGCTCCTGCGCGTTCCACTGGAGCTGCCCGCGCCACGGGGAGCAGCACATCGGCACGCACGACTGAAACCGCGGCGTGGCCGCTACGGCTTCTCCCGAGGCTTGAGCTCGACTTCCTGCCCGGGCACGGCCATGACCGAGACCTGGGTCACCCCGCTCGGACAGGTGACCTCGACCTGCAGCTCCCGGCCCGCCTCGATGGAGGCCTTGAGCGGCGTGCTGCCCTCGAGCGTCTCGTTGCCGATCTTGACGCTGCAGCCCTTGATCTCACCCGAGACATTCAGCGTCCCCGTGCTGCCCGGCTGCGGCAGCGCCTCGGGGATGGTGCGCACGTCGATCCGATCCCGCCGCTCCGTCCTTCCAAAGCGCCGGAGCCTGCCATCCACGGCGGTGGAGACGAGCAGCCCGCCGGTCGTGTCCACGAGCGGCTTGCCGTCGACCCGGAGCCCGCCAATGTAGAGCCGCTCGCCGGGCGCGAGGTTGATCACCTCGAGGCCACCGCCGCCGCCCAACATGCGCGCGCCGAGGAAGCCCAGGCCGGCCAGGATCACCAGGGCGGCGGCGATCCCCACCCACTTGCGGGAGGACGGCGCGGCCTCATCGGGCTCTTGCGGCACGGGCGCGGGAGCCACTGGGGCGACGGCGGGCGCGACCGCTGGCACGGCGGGCCGGGAGGGCGCCTGAACCGGGGCCGGCATGGCGCCGCGGGGGAGGGGCGCCGGAGTCGGCATCGGCGCGGTCTGACGCGCCGCGGGCGGCGCGCCACCGGTCACGGCAGGGACCGCCACGGAGGGCCGGTGGGGTGGCGAAGCCGCCGCCACGGCGGGGACCGAGGCGGAGGGCCGGTGGGGCGGGTGCTGCGCCGCGGTGGGAGCAGCGGGGTTCGCCCCGGCCGGAGCAGGCCCGGCTGCCGAGGCGGGGATCGCCCGGATGCCGGAGCGCGTCGAGGGGCCTGAGGGGGCCGGCGACGGCGCCTGGCCCGCGCTGGAGAGCGTGGAACGAGAGCCCGTGCCCCCACTGGAGATCCGCTGCTGGCCGGCGGCCTGCCTCATCCTCGCCTGCTCGGCGGCCTCGGCTCCCGCGCCCGGCTCGGCGGAGGCCGACTGCATCGCTGACGGAATGGGGCGCGGGCCACTGCCGGACCTGGGGCTGGGCGTGTTCTTGGGCCCGGAGCCCGAGCTGGCGCGGCCGCCCGCCAGGTTGGGGCGAGAGCCGGAGCCGGTCCCCGAGCCGGCGGCCCCCGCCAACCGCCCCGAGGAGCGCGTGTCGGAAGGCACCACATCTCCGCTGCCGGTCGTGGTCAGGCGCGGGTGCGAGCCAGAGCCGGGCGAGGAGGCGCCCGCGGGCGCGTACTCCACCAGCCGGTCGCCGAGCGTGTCCTTGAAGAACTGGGCCACCGCCGTCGGCGAGGAGTTGAGCCGGTGATGGGCCATCACCGCCTCGATCTCCTCGCGCATCGCCGCCGCCGAGGGCGTGCGCCGCGCCGGATCCTTCACCAGCGCGCGGAGGATGAGGTCCGACACGTCCTGGGGGATGCTCGGCTTGAGCTGCGAGGGGACGGGCGCCGGCTCACGGACGATCGCGTTGAGCGTGGCCGCGTCATGATCCCGGCGGAACGGCAGCTGCCCGGTGAGCAGCTCGAAGAGCACCACGCCCAGGGCGAACACGTCGTTGCGCGCGTCCAGCGCGCGGCCGGCGGCGGCCTCCGGGGAGATGTACGAGATCTTCCCCTTGAGCACGCCCGCCTGGGTGTGATCCTCGCCCTGCACCTTGGCGATGCCGAAGTCGCTCAGCTTGATGGCGCCGTCCAGCGAGATGAGGACGTTGTGGGGGCTGACGTCGCGGTGCACCACCGGGTGCGCGTTGCCGGCCGGATCCACGTAGCTGTGGGCGTAGTGCAGGCCCGCGGACGTCTCCGCGACGATGCGCAGCGCGTGCTCCATGGGCAGCGCCAGCCCCTTGCGCCGCAGCTCGTTGATCAGCCGCTTGAGATCCGGGCCGCGCACGTACTCCATGAGGATGTACGCCACGCCGTCGGTGACGCCCACATCGAAGGTCTGCACGATGTTGGGGTGCGTGAGCCGCGCGTTCGCCCGCGCCTCGGCGAACAGCATGTCCACGAACTCGGGATTCTCCGCGAACTGCTGGAGAATCTTCTTCATCACCAGGAACTTCTCGAAGCCCTTCACGCCCACCTGCTTGGCGAGGAAGACTTCGGCCATGCCGCCCTGCCCCAGCCGGCGGATGATCTGCAGCTTGCTGCCGCCGTGGCTGCCGCTGATGTCCGTGTGGCCGGTGTGCGTGTTGGCGTGGGCGTCCGCGTTGACCGCGGCCATCAGGAACTGGGTGGTGGACTTGGACTCCAGCACCTCCACGTCCGGCATCAGCTTGTCCGTCAGCGGGACGCGGGCGAGGAACTGCGCCAGGTGGGGGATGGAGGACAGCCGGGACGCCCCGCCGCAGACGACGCAGGGCAGCTCCTGCCCCTCGTTCTGCCGGAGCTGCTGCAGGAACGTGGCGGCGTGCAGGCGCTGGTGGTGCATCTGGCCGCAGTTCTGACACTCGTATGGCAGCCACAGGGTGTGGATCTTCGCCGGCAGCGCCTTGCCGGACTTGGCCAGCGGCGAGAGCACCGAGGGCGGCACCCGGCACAACAGCACCTGGGCGCCCTTGGAGGCGGTCTCCAGCACCTGCTCCAGCTTGAGCACGCCCTCCAGCTCCACCTTGGCCACGTGCGAGAAGTCGAAGGCGGCGCGCCCCTCCAGGCCCGAGGCCAGCCGGCGCACGTTGAGATCCCCGCGGATGACGCTGGCCAGGGTGATGTAGGTGATGTCGTCCTGCACCACCTTCAGGTGCGAGGGAAGATCCAGCGGCTCGGCGGCGACGAAGAGGCGCAGGTAGCGCATCACCACCGGATCCACCGTGCCCAGGTTCTGCCGGCGCATGTAGCCGAAGAACTCGCCGGGCAGGTCCGCGAACTCCAGCGGGTTGGAGCACACCGGGCAGTTGTGCTCGGGGGCGCGGTTCTCGTTGATGACCGCCGCCTCCTCCATCAGGTTGACGGCGCGCAGCCGATCCTCACCACACGTCTTGCACGTGTAGGGCGCCAGCACCGTCAGCACGCGGGAGACGCCCGCGAAGCCCTCCACCATGTTGAGCTGGTCCACCACCACCGGCGGGGCGAAGGCCACGTACACGCTGATGGCGCCGGGGGGCAGCTTGGAGACGAACTCGATCCACTTGCGCACGCCGAACGAGCTGATGCGATCCACGGCGCCCAGGTCGACGATCACGATCCCGGTGAGCTCGGGGCTCGACGAGGTGAGCGGGAACGTCTCGTCGATGACGCCGGAGACCCGCACGTGGGTGATGCTGCCCACGCGGGACCGGCTGATGATTGCGTTAGAACCCTGGTTCTCCACCGGCCCTACCCTCATTCCATGCAGAACAGCAGCGACTTGGGGAGCGCGGCTCGGCGGCGCGCATCCCCGAGATCCACCGCGCACAGCACCCGCGACTCACGCCCTCGGACCACTCTCACGGCGATGGCATCGCTGTGCTCTATCATCCTCCTCAGCCCCAGGCCCGCTCCCCCTCCTTCAGAGTTGACCTGGACGCGCCCCCCGTAGGAGGCCAATGCCTTGGCGAACGGCCCCGTCGTCAGCCGGCCGAACCGATCCACCGCCTCCAGGTAGATGCGCGCGCCATCCACCGCGAGGGCCAGCTCGCAGGCATCCTCGGGCGCCACGTCCTGGATCTCCGTGCGCCGGTGGGCGTACTTCGGCTGGCCCTCCCCGTCCACGGGCGCATCCAGGAGCGCGTTGACGGCCAGCTCGTGCAGCACGTCCGCCGCCAGCTGGGCCGCCGTCTTGGAGCCTCCGGCCTCCTGGACGATCAGGGAGGCGGCGTCCGCGGCGTGCTGCACGTCCTTCAGCCGCTTCAGCCGCTGCCGGGCCACGGACAGGCTCCCGGGCACCAGGGACTCACCGCGCAGCACCGCCCCCAGCAGCCGCGCCTCCCACTGCGTGGGCCCGGACTGCGGCTCACGCGTGGCGAGCAGCAACACGGGCGGCTCGCGGGTGAGCAGCTCCGCGTGCGCGGGGGTGAGCCGGCCATCGAAGAGGACGAGCCGGCGCAGCGGTGCGCGCGGCCCCCCCGCCTCCTCCTCTCCCGAATACAGGGACACCCCACCCGCTGCGAGCGTGGGGGCCACCTGCTCGAGCACCGTCGGGGCGAGCGAGGGATCGGCGATCAGCAGGAGGCCACGGGTGGCCTCCAGGTGGGGGGCAGGTCTCACAGCGGGCTAGTAACGGATCTTGACCTCGGTGTACACGCCACGCGGCGGCGCCGGGAAGCCGTGCGACTCCTCATACTGGGAGTCGAACAGGTTGGTGCCCAGCAGGGAGACGGACATCCCCTCCGAGACGTTCACCCCCACGCGCGCGGTGGCGGTGACGTAGCCCGGCAGCTTGACGCGCTCGGTCTCGCCCGTCTCCTCGTTGGCGATGAAGCCCGGATCGAAGCGGCTGCCCACGTACAGGCCGTACACCTCCGCGAAGCCCACCTTGCCGATCTGCGTCCGCGCGCGGGCGTAGACCCGGTGGTGCGGCGCGTAGTCCAGCTGGGTGGAGGGGCTGCCGTCAAACGGCAGGGTCTGCGCGTCCAGGAACTGGTAGGCCACGTCGAACGAGGAGTTGGCGGCGGGGATCTGCGCGGCCGCCTCCGCCTCGAAGCCCACCACGCGCGCGTCGCCGATGTTGCGGAACTGCGAGGTGGAGCCGAAGAGCAGCTGCTGGTTGATGAAGTTCCTGGCGTGGTTGTAGAAGCCCGTGGCCGTCAGGCGCACCCGGCGCTCGAAGGGCCAGTAGTCCACCGCCAGCTCGTAGGTGTCCAGCGTCTCGGCGCGCAGGTCCGGGGAGCCGATCAGCGTGGCCGCGTACATCTGCTGGTTGATGGCCAGCTCCGCCAGCGTGGGCGCGCGGAAGGCGCGGCCGTAGTTGGTGCGCAGGGTGAGATCGTCCATCGCGTGGAACACGATGCTGGCGCGCGGCGAGAGCTGATCCGTGCGCTCGCGCCACACGTTCTCCGGGATCTGGTAGCGGTCGTAGCGGGCACCGGCGCCGAACACCAGCTTGCTCATCGGCCGGTACTCGGCGTCCACGAAGCCGCCGAGGATCATCTGCGTCGTATCTTCCGAGGCCAGCCCCGCCAGCACGTTCTGGTTGTTGACCAGGTCATCCTTCACGTCGCCGCCGAAGGTGATGGCCAGATCTCCCAGGGTGAGCAGCGCGCGCGCCTCACCGCCGAACCGGCGGCGCTTGCCGAGCGCCGGCTGCAGCTCGTCGGTGATCATGTTGCGCAGATCGACCTTGCGGCGCTTGAACAAGGCGAAGCCCTGCCCGAACAGGCGCAGGTTGTCCGTCACCTGCATGTCCACCTGAGCCGCGGCGTTGAGGTTCTCCACGTGCTCCTGATCGTCGGCGGTGTAGTGGCAGCGGCCGCAGTTGCCCACGGTGGAGATCTGCTTGCCGCCGGGGCGGCCGAGATCCGCGGTGGTGTAGTCCGCGTCCAGCGAGAAGTTCTTCACCTTCACCTTGCCGCTGATCTGGTGCACCAGCGTGTCCTCGTTGGTGTCCACCTGGTTCTGCCGCGGGTTGTTGAACAGCTGCGGGCCGTCCGAGCTGAAGCCGTAGTAGCTGGCCAGCGCCTCCACGGGACCGGCGCGGCCGGCCGCCGTGGCCTGCAGGCGGTAGGTGTTGTCCTGGCCGGCCAGGATGCGGCCATCCACGCCGAAGTCGCGGCCCTCCTTCATGAGATCCGAGGGCTGGCGCTCAATCAGGTTGATGACGCCGCTGAAGGCGTTGGAGCCGTACAGCGAGGAGCCCGGGCCCCGGATGACCTCCACCTGCTTGAGGTTGCTCAGCGGCGTCGTCTCGTCCGCGTAGAACTGGCCCGTCCA
>JAFGNZ010000258.1 GCA_016926755.1 Myxococcaceae bacterium
GGCCGCTTCGCAACTCCCAACTGCCTCATTCGGTAGGTAAGCAAGAGGGCTACCTCACGGGTTGAGATGTGGGGTATCCTGAGCAGCGACGGGGGGACCCGCCCCGCAGCGAGGGACCCGCGACCTGCGCTCCCGTGAGCGTGGGCCCGTGCCAGGAGCACCTGCATCACCCGGTCCCATGCTCGCGCTACGCTGGCTGTGGGAGATCGCGCTGCTCCTGCGCGTATCCAGATGTCAGCGGTGGGGGACATTGACATCGTCAGAGAAGAAGCGCTGGGGCATAGGGAACTTCTAACTTCATTTCCCCAAGCGCTCCATCACGCCCGCAAGCGCTCGAAGAAGGAGGCCACCTCTGGAGGCACGGAGGTGAAGCGCACGAGGAACAGCCCCTCGTCCACGCGCCGCACCACCTTGGCGTAGACATCCTGACCGCTCAGCTCGCCACGCGCCGGCCCCAGATCCATGCGCAGGTTGCTGAACGGCTCCAGCGGGGCGGCGCCCCTCAGCTCCGCGGTGTGAGGCCCAAGCCGGACCAGGGCTCCGGGCACAGAGGCTCCGAGGTGCTTGCCCTCCAGCACCGCATACGCCACGGGCAGTGCTTCCGCCAACGCGCGCAGCTCCTCCTGGCGCCGAGGGAGCCAAAGGCCCGCCTCCCCCCCCAGGCCCAGCACCTCGTGGAGAATGAGCTTCCCTTTCACGCCCTTCGCCTCCACCTCCATGCGCTCCCCTGCCTCCACGTCCGGCCCCGCGGCACGCAGCGTGCGCTCGGACACCAGGATCTGCCCGCCCGCGGTGAAGGACTCGATCCGGCTGGCCAGGTTCACCGCGCTGCCCGTCACCGTGTACTTGGCTCGCTTGTGTGAGCCCACGTTGCCGGCGACGACCTCGCCCGTGTGGATGCCGATGCCCATCTCCAGCGCCGACAGCCCCTCCCCCCGCAGCCCCTCGTTGACTCCCTCCATGGCCCGCTGCATCTCCACGGCGCACCCCACCGCGCGCCGCGCCTGATCCGGCATGTCCAGCGGCGCTCCGAAGAGGACCAGCAGCGCATCACCCAGGATCTCGTTGATCGTGCCCCCATGCCGCTGGCACACCTCCACCATCACCTCGAAGTAGCGGTTGAGCACGAGGAGCACCTGATCGGGCTGCAGCCGCTCGGAGAGCGCCGTGTAGCCGCGCAGGTCCGTGAACAGGATCGTCACCTCGCGCCGCTCCCCCACCAGCTCGAGCCCCCGAGGAGAGCCCAACAGCTGGTTCACCACCTCCTGCGTCACGTAGCGGCCGAAGATGTTCTTGATGCGCTCGCGCTCCGCCAGCCCAGCCACCATGCGGTTGATGGAGCCGCCCAGCTCCACCAGCTCTCGGCTGCCGCGGCCCTCCTGGACGCGCACCCCGAAGTCCCCCTCGCCTACCTGGCGCGCCACCCGCACCATGTCGCGCACGGGCCGGCTGATGCGCTGCGCGAGCAGCGTGGCCCCCAGCACCACCGCCACCAGCCCCACCCCCAACCACAGCTGCAGGCTGCGCTGCATGGCCTGGAGGGTGGCATGGGCGGTGGTCTCATCCTGCTCGACGATGACGGCCCAGGGCAGGCGCTCGGAGAAGGCGTGAGCCGCCACCGCCCGCCCCCCCGCAGGCCGCTCGTAGGGAATGACGCCCACCGCCCGCGAGCCGGAGGCCAGCAGCGCCAGCGCCTGGCGGACGATCTCGCGCTCGGACACGTCCACTCCCCGCGCATCCAGCAGGTTGCGCCCGCTGGCCTCCACCAGCATCACCGTGCCGCTGCCACGCAGGGGATGCTGCGCCATGCGGCGCTGGAGGCGCCCCAGGTCGACGTAGGCCACGAGGACCAACGGGTGTCCCGCCACGGAGCGCTCCAGCGGCAGAGCCAGCGTCAGCAGCCATGTGTCCACCGCGGGCAGCAGCACCGGCCCCCCCACCTGGACGGGGCCTGGCCCCTGGAGGCCCCTGAGCCGCGAGGGCTCCATGCCCAGGACGTCCGAGGGCTCCAGCCCCGCCGCGCTCAGCCGACGGGTAAAGTCATCTCGCGCCACCAGGACCGGCTGCAGCCCCCCCTCCACGCTGAGCCGGAGCGCCACCACGTCCTCCATGGACTCCACGCTGCGCAGCAGGGCCAGCCGCGCCTCGCCGCTCACCTCGTCGC
Source organism: Myxococcaceae bacterium (assembly GCA_016926755.1). Classification (GTDB taxonomy): domain Bacteria; phylum Myxococcota; class Myxococcia; order Myxococcales; family Myxococcaceae; genus Hyalangium. The sequence continues at coordinate 2,165 of JAFGNZ010000258.1, forward strand.
GCTCCAGCGCGTCGCGCAACATCCGCAGCGGCGTGCTCCAGGCATCGGAGAAGAAGTCGTCTGCCTCGTGGGCCAGCTCCGTGGCCGCCGCCGCGAGCTCGTCGTTGGCCGAGCTCTTCAGCTCATCCCGGGTAAGCACGACGAGGGAGCGGCCCGACAGGCCAATGGGCAACAGGGCCACCACCAGCGTCAGCAGCAGCACCTGGGTGCGGAGGCCCAGGCGGGCTCCCAGCCCGGACCTGCCGGGCTCCTGTTCGGGCTGGCTCTCTGGGCGCTCGGCCATCCGCTCCTCACTTCCCCTCGCGCGAGGTGGCGGCCGCCGTCTCTGGCGCGCGGCGCCGCGCGTTGACGACCAGCTCGTCCAGGGACTCGGCGCACACCGTACCTGAGTCGTCCCGCACTCGCAGGCGTACCCTGTAACGGCCGGGCGCCTGGAAGGCGTGCAGCACCCTCGCCCCGGACTCGCGGTGGCCGTCCCCGAAGTCCCACTCGTAGGAGAGCCGCCCTCCGTCCGGATCGCTCGAGCCTCCCGCATCGAAGGTGAGCACGTCATGCGCCCCGCCCACCAGCGCCTCGCGATCGTCTCCCGCCACGGCCACGGGGGGCGCGTTCACCACCACCTGGGCCTCATCCGCGCCCTCGCTGCAGGAGGTGCCCGAGCCGTCATCAGCCACCAGCCGCACCGCGTAGGTGCCGGGCTGTGCCCAGGCATGCGTCACCCGCCTGCCCTCCGCCTGGGCCCCATCGCCGAACTCCCAACGCAGCCGCAGCGCCGAGCCCTCAGGATCCAGCGAGCGCCCGCCGTCGAAGGTGAGCCCCTGGCCAGGGCAGGCTCGCAGATCCGGTCCGGCCAACGCCAGGGGCGGCTGGTTCACCACCAGCCGGTGACTCGCCGAGCGGCGACTGTTGCTGGCCCCGAGGCTGTCCTCCACCGTCAGCGTCACCTGGTAGGCGCCGGGAGCGGCGTAGGCGTGGGTGACATTCACTCCCTCCGCTCGCGCACCGTCCCCAAAGTCCCAGCGCCAGGCGGTGATGGAGCCGTCCGCGTCCGTCGAGTCGCCCGCGCCCAGGGCCACGGGCGCCCGCGCGCAGGCCCGCGCTGGCGCGGCGAGCACCGGCCGTGGAGCCGCGTTCACCACGACGATGCGGGTGTCAGAGGCCGTGCCGCTGCCCACGCCTGAGTCGTCCGTGACGGACAACGTGGCCGTGTAGCGCCCGGCCTTTGCGTAGGTGTGCCGCACGCGCGCCTCACTGCCCGTGGCCCCATCCCCGAAGTCCCACCTCCACGCGGTGAGGGCTCCATCTGGATCGCGCGAGCCCGCTCCGTCGAACGCCACCTCCTCGCCCTCGGCCACGATGATGTCGGCGCCGGCGTCCGCCACCGGCGGCGCGTTGACGGTGAGCACGCCGCGGGCCGTGCTGGCGCCGCAGTCCGTCTTCAAGTCTGTCCGTGCGGTCATCGCCACCACGTAGCGGCCCGGCTTTTCGTAGCGGTGGGTGACGCGCTCGCCCTCGGCCGCGGTGCTGTCTCCGAAGTCCCACTGCCAGGAGGTGATGGGCGCCCCGTTGCTCGTGGAGCCCGAGGCGTCCAGGGCCACCTCCTCCCCCACGGCCACCGCCTGCGGAGCGGACAGGCGCGCCGCCGGCGCCTCGTGCACGCTCACGACGAGCTCATCCGTGTCCGTGTCGTCACACTGCCCCACCCTGTCGCCGGTGATGGTGAGCCGCACCCGGTGCGTCCCCGCCTTGGAGTACACGTGCGTGGGCGTCACCCCGCCCCCCCGCTCTCCGTCACCGAAGTCCCAGGCAAAGCCATTCACCACCCCGTCCGCATCCCGGGAGCGGGAGCCGTCAAAGCGCACCTCGCGGCCCGCGCACACCGTCTGGTCCTCTCCGGCCTCGGCCACCGGGGCCTCCGCGACACGCAGCGTCAGCCGGTCCACGTCCCTGCTGCACGCCTCCAGCCCCGAGTCATCCTCCGCGCTGAGGCTCACCGTGTAGAGCCCTCCCTGGCGGTACACCTTGGTGGGGCTCTGCCCGCGCCCGGTGGTGCCGTCCCCGAAGTCCCAGAGGAACTTGAGCAGCCCCTCGTCCGGATCTCTCGAGCGGCCCGCGTTGAAGACCACCACCTGGCCGGCGCACACCGTCCGATCCTCCCCCGCCTCGGCCACGGGGGGCCGGCCCAGCGTCACCGTGAGGGAGGCGGCGTGCGACGCGTTGGGCAGCCCCGTGCCATCATCCACGCGCAACACCACGGGGTAGGAGCCTCCCTGCGCGAAGGTGTGCGAGACGCGGGGGCCCGAGGCCTTCGGGCTGCCGTCCCCGAAGTCCCACGTGTACGCCAGGGGCTGGCCATCCGGATCACTCGAGGCGGTGCCGTCCAGCGTCACCGTACGATCGCAGGTGAAGCGATCCCGCCCCGGCTGGGCGCGGGGCGGCGCGTTGACGTGGATCCGCACCACGTCCCGGGCGAGCCCGTTACGCGCCCCGCTTCCATCCCGCGCGGCGAGGGTGGCCTCGTACACGCCCGGGCGGGCGAAGCTGCGCGTGGCGGTGGGGCCCACCACCTCTGAAGCCCCATCGCTGAAGGTCCACCGGTAGGAGAGGGAGGTGCCGTCCGGATCATACGAGCCCGAGCCATCCAGGCGCACGGACAGCCCAGGCGCGGTGAGCACCTCCAGCCCGGCCCGGGCCACCGGCGGCGCGTTGACGGTGACGCGGGCCTCATCCACGTCCACGGCCTCCTCGTGGCCCGAGTCGTCCCGGACCGTCAACCTCACCCTGTACACTCCCGGCGCCGAGAAGGCATGGGTGACGGCGCGCCCCTCGGCCTCGGTGCCATCCCCAAAGTCCCAGCGGTACGTGACGATCTCCCCATCCGCGTCCACCGAGGCCCGCCCGGAGAACTCCAGCCCCTCCCCCGGGGAGGCCATGCGATCCGGGCCCGCGTCGGCGATGGGGCGCGCGTTCACCACGACGAGGATCTCGTCTTCCGCCTGGCCGCTGGCGGTACCGGAGTCATCACGCACCGTCAGCCTCACGCGCCAAGGCCCTGGCCGGGCGTAGACGTGGAGGGGGGCCACGCCCAGCCCACGCCCTCCATCCCCGAAGTCCCACTCCCACGCGGTGATGGCGCCGTCGGGATCGCTCGAGCCCGAGCCGTCAAAGCGCACCTCGCTGGAGGTGACGACCCGCGGGGCGCTCGCACGGGCCACGGGGGGAGCGTTGACGGCCAGCGTGAAGCGCTCCTCCGAGCGGGCTCCCGCGTCATCCTCGACCGCCAGCGTCACCGTGTAGTTGCCTGGCTGCGCATACGCGTACGTCACCACCGGGCCCTCGGCGCCCTGTCCGTTCCCAAAGTCCCATCGCCAGGCCATGAGCCGGCCGTCCTCGTCCCGCGAGAGGCTGCCTTCGAAGCGGAGCACCTCGCCGACGGCCACACGCCCGCGCGAGCCCCGCAGCACGGCCCGCGGAGGGTGGTTGACCCACACGGTAAAGCGCTCGGTGGTGGAGGCGTTGGAGGCCCCAGAGTCATCCCGCACGGTGAGGGTGGCGCTGTAGCGCCCAGGCTTTGGGTAGGCGTGCGAGGCGCGGGCTCCCTCGCCGCGCTGGCCGTCTCCAAAGTCCCACGCGTAGTGCGCCACGGCTCCGTCCGGATCCCGGCTCAGGCTGGCGTCGAACGCGAGGGGCTCACCCACGGCCGCCACCGGGAGGGGCGCCACGCGGGCCGAGGGTGGAGCGTTCACACGCACCTGGAAGCGCGCCTCGGCGGTGGAGCAAGGCTCGCCGGAGCCATCGTCCACGCGCAGGGTGGCGGAGTAGCGCCCGGGGTTGGCGTAGGCCCGACGTACCTGCCTGCCCTCCGCGCGCGCCCCATCCCCGAAGTCCCAGTGGAAGCCAGGCCGCCGACCTTCCGGGATCCGCGAGGCGGAGCCGTCAAAGGTGAGCACCTCGTGCGGCGCCACCACGCGATCCCCTCCGGCCTCGGGCTCGGGGGGAGCGGGCACCACCACCTCCAGGCGCTCCTGCGCGCCGCCCGAGAGTTGCCCGGAGCTGTCCTCCACTCGCAGCCGCACCGTGTAACGCCCAGGTCCGGCGTACGCGTGCGTCAGGCGCCGGCCTGCTCCGGTGCTCCCGTCCCCGAAGTCCCAGTGGAAGTCCAGCAGGTCTCCATCCGGGTCCCTGGAGGCCGAGGCGTCGAAGGCGAGGGAGCGGCAGTCGGACACGGAGTGCACCGCCACCCGCGGCTGCGGGCGGCGGTTGAGGCGTACACTGCGCCCTGGCAGCTCGAAGGCCACGGGCTGTCCGTTCGCCACCAGGTGAAGGGCGACGTCATTGGGAGACTCGCTCCCGCCGCCGAGGAGCAGCGACAGCGCCTGCGTCTCTTCTCCCGGCTCCACCCGCCCGTGCGCCTCGCTCCACTGTCCCTGCTCTCCCGAAGACAGCGTGAGCGGCGTCCCCCAGGGGCCCTCCAGGCGCGCCGTGGCGCCACCGAGATCGAAGGCTTGCAGTACCAATGCCAGGGGAGAAGCGGGCACCCGCGCCCGCAGCTCGGCCAGCATCTGGGCGTCCGGGAGGTGGAGGGAGGGGGCGTAGGCGAGCAGCCGGGCGCCTGGCACGGGCTCCGAGCGGGCCTCGCTGGCGCTGAGCTCCGCGAGGAAGACGTTGCCGTCGTCGCCGCGCACGCCTTGGACGACGAGCTTGAAGCGCACCACGTCCCCCTCGCGCTCGCCCTGCTCCGGCGAGAGGCGGGCCAGCACCGTCCAGCGATCGTTGCGGGCGGGTTCATCTCCCACCTCCAGCTCCGCCAGGAGGGTGCCGGCGGCCAGATCCTCCGCCGTGGGCTGCCGGGTGCGCAGCGAGGGGGCCGAGGCCGCCGCGCGACCGCCATAGAGGGCAAAGCGCGTCCGCGTGTCGAAGGGCCCGGTGGGCGCGTCATGACCGCCGCCACAGTCCGCGTCGAAGAGGCGCAGGAAGGCAGGCGAGGCGAGCTCCGCGGGCAGCTCCAGCAAGAGGACTTGATGGGGCGCGGGGGCCCCTTCGGTGGCGCTGGCCGTGGGGCCGAAAGTCACCCAGGGCACGGGCTCTCCGGGACCGGCCCACGCCGCCGACCCCAGCGTCACCAGCAGCAGTGCCGGGGGGAGGAGGAGGTGAGGGCGTGGAGCGCGCGGCCGCGCTGCAGTGGGCGCCATGCGGAGCAGGTGGGGAGGGCTCATCGGAAGGTATGGTCGCGCTGGTTGCCGTAAGCGTCTTGGAGGCGGAGTTGGCGCAGCCGCACCTCGCCCTGGGCGGAGGGAGGCACGGCGACCAGGGCCTGATACTCGCCGCTGGCGCGGCTGAGGCGCAGGAGGCCCTCGATGCGCTCACGGCCAATGTGGAGGACGTAGCCCGCGGCGCTCCGCAGGCCGCTGGCGTCGCGCGCGCGCACGCGCACCGTCACGCTTCCCCCTGGCGCCACCGAGGCGGGGGAGACGGTGTAACCGAGCAGCTCCGGTGCCTCGCGATCCAGCAGGACGTAGCGCTCGATGACGGTGCGGTTACCCGCGGCATCCGCGGCCTCCAGGCGCAGGAGGTTGGGCCCCGGGCGCAGCGCCACGGCGTGAGAGAAGCGCCCGCCCTCCAGCGGCAACGGCGCGCCGTCCAGCCAGAGCGCGGTCGCCCCTTGGAGGGTGCCGGACAGCGCCAGGGGTGTGGTGCCGGTGACCGCAGGGGGCTCCGGCTCCAGGACCAGGCCCGGTGGCTCGTCGTCCCCCTCCACCTCGAAGGGCTCCTCGATCGCCTCGCCTTCCACGGGCTGGAGCGCCAGGCGCAGGCGCTGCACCCCGGGGCGCAGGGGCACGTGCACCAGGAAGGCCCCTGTCGCGTCCGCGTGCGCGCGCGCCACCCGCTGGCCGTCCTCGCGGAGGAGGGTGAGGGCCGTGTCCGGACGGGTGCGGCCCCGCAACACGAGGACATCACCGTGGCCCAGGAAGCGCCGCTCGCCCTGGCGCACCAGCTCCGAGGCCCAGGCCACGGAGAGCGGCTCGGGCGGCCGGTAGTCCACGGCGTGGCGGACGCGGGTGGCATTGCCCGCCGGATCCGTGGCGACCAACTCCAGGAGGCGCTCGCCCGGAGCGAGCTCCAGCGCCGTGGAGAAGCGCCCCTCTGGCGTCACGCTCAGGGCCACGCCATCCAGGGTGAGGCTGGCACCGGGCTCCGTCTCGCCGGTGAGGAGGACGGAGGGCTCGCGCACCACGGCCCTGTGCCTCGGGGACTGGACGAAGAGGTGCGGCGGATCCACGTCCTGGAGGACGGTGAAGCGCCGCGGCTGGCTCCTCGGCCCAGGGAAGCCATCCCGGTCAATGGCCGACACCCGCCAGTAGAAGGCCCCGTCCATGGGCGCGGTGAAGGTGTAGGCGGGCTCCAGCAGATCCTTCAACGCGGCGTGCATCCGGGTGAAGCCATCGTCCGCGGCGACCTCCAGCCAGTAGCTGGCCGCCCCGGGCGTCCGCTGCCACTCCAGCCTCACGGCGCGGACGTAGCGCAGCTCGCCGGACTCCGGCGAGCTGAGCCGGGTCTCCGGGAGCAACTGCTTGCGCACGGTGGGCTTGCGCCCCTTCTCGATGAGGGCGCCCTGGTTGCGCCCCACGGTGATGGCGCCGGTTTCCGTCGCCACCTGCATCTCCCCTTCATCGTAGTTGACCATGCGCACCTGGCCCTGGGGCCCGCGCCCCAGCCAGAAGTCGCGCGAGCCCGCCTGCACGCGCGTGGCCGAGCCCGCGGCGTCGAGCTGGAAGTCCCCGCGGCTGTTGCCCAGCAGCGCCTGCGCGTCCCCCTCCAGGACGCTGACGCTCGACTGCTGGCGCTGCTGCAGCTGGTCCACCCGCATCTTCTGGATGACGACCTGGGAGTTCTCCCCCAGGCGCAGCCGCGCGCCGTCCCGGAAGAGCAGCACGGCCGAGGCGCCCGAGAGGGTACGCACGCGCTCCCCCTCGCCCAGCAGCGCCGCTGGGGAGACGTCGCGCCAGAAGGCCTCCGCCCCCCGGCGCGACTGCACCTTGCCCGTGGCGGACTCCAGTGTGGCCTCGTCGGCCACGTTGCGCCGGGCGAGCGCCCGCTTCAGCACGTCCTCGGCGAGCTGCTCGGACTGGCGGGCAAGCTCGAGGCACTCCTCCCACCGCGTGGCCTGGCGGTGCCTCAGGGCCTCGTCCCGCAGCGCCTGGGCGCGGGCCATGTCCTTGGCGGCCAGCAGGTGCCCTCCGGCGCGCGCGGCCGCCTCCAACCGCTCACGCGCCTGGACGAGCTGGCGCGCCGCCCGCGAGATTCGGGTGGAGGGGAGCTTCAGCCGCATCCCCTCCTTCACGTCCGAGGGCGAGCTGAGCCCATTGGCCTTGAGGATCTCCGGCCACAGGTTGGCATCTCCCAGGTACTCCTCCGCCAGGGCGCGGAAGGAGGTGCCCGGCTGCACGGTGAGGGTGATCTCCCCCTCCGCGGCCATGGCGAGCGGCGCGAGGCCGAGCCAGAGCGATAGCGCGCTCACCCCCAGGGGCCACAGCATCCGCAAGGCAGGCCGGCCCTTGCGGGCCCGCGTCGGTGTCATGAGGAAGGAGAATGGTACAACTCCGGGGAGGATTCCAGGGCAGGCGTATCCAGATGCCAACTAGCTAGACCTCCTCGAATCTCGTGCCCGTGGCGCCCATGCGCTCCAACGCGTCCTTGAGCTGCTCGGAGACGATCAATGTGCCCGACCACCCCTCGGGGCGGAACACCTGGGCATCTCCCACTTTCGCCTTGTCGATGCGCATGTCCCGAACATCCCGATACTTGCCAACCTTGTGCGGCACCCCATCCTCATGGGTCCAAAGCAGAATCCTGGAAGCCTTCTCATCGATGCAGCGGATGAGGCGCGTTGCCACGAGGACCAGATACTGATCGGGTTGGCCCTCGATGTCCGCGGGGATGAGCTGCACGTCGCCAGGGGCCAACTCCGACAGCATGGACGCCACCTTGACGTGGACGACAGGGACGCTCAATCCCGCCCAAGAGAAGTCCAGCGGCCTGCCCGCAATCTCGACGGGGATCTTCAACCGTCCCTCCACCTCCACGGGCGTTCCTCGCGTGAAGTCCCAGTCGATGGGCGTATCCAGATGCCAGCGCTGGGGGAGGTAGACGTCGTCTGCGAGGTCGAAGAAGCGCTGGGACATAGGGGACTTCTAGCGTCAGAGAGGTCCCCTCGCGTCGGGCCAGCGAAGGGGAGCCGTGTGCCGAGGGAGAGCGGGACGGCCGGTGCGGGAGGACCCGTCAGCCGACGACGGGGGGACCCGCACCGAGACGAGGGGCCCGCGACCTGCGCCCCCATGCTCGTGGACCCATGGCGAAAGACTTCGCGGACACTCCACGAGAGCCTTCAGGGAGTCTTCAAGGAAGAAGGGACTCGCGGACGGTTCGCCTCACGGCGCGCCGCGGAGATCTCCGCCAGGAGCTGATCCAGGTTGAACGCCCCCGAGAAGCCCAGCGAGATGGGCAGGATGAGCGCGATGAGCCGCCAGTTGTCCTGGTCGAACATCGGCAGCACCTTCAGCGCCAGGCCCAGCACGCCGCTGGCCGCCAGCACCTGCCAGAGGAACCGCAGGATCGCCCGCGCCCTCGTCGAGCCGAAGATCACCATGATCCCCAGCGGCAGCATCAGCAGCGTCAGCGGGTTGGCCAGGAACAGGTTCTCGTTCCAGTACGTCACCGTGTGATCGGTGAACGAGCCCATGATGAAGAGCGCGGTGCCCGGCAGCCCCAGCACCAGCCCCACCACCACGTGCTCCAGGCCCAGCAGGATCCGCGGCAGCCGGCCGCCGCCGCGCCCCCAGTACGCGAGCCCCACCGCGCTGGCGCCCACGGCCAGCCCCAGGGCCAGCATCCACGGGGCATACCCGGGCGGCTGCTCCGGAGGCGGCGGCCGGTCCGACTTGAAGTAGTTCCAGCTCTTCGCCACGAGCGGCGCCTTCTGCCCGTCCGGGCCCACCACCTGGAGATCGGCCACCTGCCGCTCCAGCTCGTCCGGGAGGAAGGCCTCCTGCCAGCGCGTGATGGGCCGGTCGATCTCGTCGTTCATCAGGAAGTCGAGCAGCACGCTCATCGGCGGGCTGACGGCCGTGTAGCGCCGCGTGTGCTCCCGCAGCGTCATGCGGCCAGGGGCGCTGGCGAACTGCTGGAGCTGCCCTCCCACCGCCCTGTCGATCATGTCCCGGAGCCGGGTGACGCAGTTGTCGTTGTAGTGGTGGTAGAGGTAGTCCCGGTTCTGCGGCAGGACGTTCTCCGCCAGCAGGCGGCTCACCTCCAGACGCTGGGCGGGCGTCAGGTTCAGCTCCTGGATCCGGACGTCGCGGCCGAGCCGCTGGTAGGCGCGGAAGGTCCGCGCGGGGCTCGCGTCCGCCACCCAGAACTCGAGCCGCCCCATCGCGTAGCGCCGGAGCATGGCGTCGTCGAAGGAGAACATCCCGTAGTTGTAGAGGCGCGCGTGCTGCAGCCTCCGGTCCTCCACCACCAGCGAGCCGTGTCCCCACCAGGAGGCCACGTCGTCGCCCGGGCTGAACGTCACCAGCGAGACGACCAGGTCCTCTCCCTGGCTCTCCCCGGTCCCCCAGGGCGCGGGATCCGCATGGGCCGGAGCCGCGACGAGCAGCAGGCCAAGCAGGCAGACGATCAATGGCGCAGAGCGGGGCATGTCTCGTTCAACACGCTGGAGGGTGGATCTACCTATCATGGGCGGCGCGCGACACAACCGGGAGGTTCTTCTGGCTGTCAGACAAGCCGCCGAGCCCGGCTGGCCCGCGCCGCGTCCGCCACCATCCCGCCCTCCCCCAGCAGCTTCTCCTCCAGGGCGGCCATCTTCCGGGCGTCCTGGGGGCGCTCGTGATCGTACCCCAGCAGGTGCAGCAGGCCGTGCGCGAGGTAGCGCGACACCTCCGCCTCCAGGCTCCGGCCGTACTCCTTCGCCTGCCGCTTCGCCGTGTCCAGGGAGATGACCACGTCCCCGAGCTGCCTCGGCCCTGGCGTCCCCTTCGGCAGCTCCCCCGCCGGGAAGCTCAACACGTCCGTGGCCTTGTCCTTCTTGCGCCAGGTGCGGTTGAGCCGGCGGATGGCGCGATCCCCCACCAGCGAGAGGGACAGCTCGCACCCCCGCAGCCCCAGCCGCTCCATGTACGTGCGGCCCAGCGAGACGAGCAGCCGGGCCAGCGCCTGGCCCTGCGCGTGCGCCACCTGCAGCGTGACGGGGTTGGCCTCGGGCGCCTCCTCGGCGGCCTCGATGTGGGCCAGCTCGGGCCGGAAGGCCGGTGCGCAGATGGACCAGTAGTCGCAGGCCCCCTGTCCATCGTTGCGGTAGATGACGCGCCGGCCCCGAGGCACCCACCCCACCTCGCCCGGGCCAATACGCTCGCGCTTGCCGTCGATCACCACCGTCAGCTCACCGCGCAGCACCAGGAGCACCTCGTCGAACTCGGGCTTCTGCGCGGGCTCGGACCAGCCCGGCGGCGCCAGCATCCGCGCCACGGACGCGGACGAGGTGCCCGTGGTGGCCGCGCCGATGAACTCCTCGATGCGCTTGCCATCCTCTCGGGGGATGAGCTTTCCCTTGCGCAGTCTCACGTGTCGACTCCTCGGACGGGCGGCTCAGGCGCTCCGAGCCTTGCCATCCTGCCGGCTCCCGGACGCCACCCCCAGCGGGGAACCCTTGGAGCCACCGCCAACCGCCCCGGCCGGATACTGCGGGCGCGCGTGGTAGATGCCCTCCAGCGTGTGCAGGAAGGAGCCGGCGATCAGGTTCAGATCCTTCAGCGTCAGATCGCACTCGTCGAGCTGGCCCTCGGAGAAGATGACGTTGATCATCTTCTGCACCTGCGCCTGCAGCTTCGCCGTGGTGGGCTCGGGCATGGCGCGCGTGGAGGCCTCCACCGCGTCGGCGATCATCACCAGCGCCGCCTCGCGGAACTGGGGCTTGGGGCCGGGGTAGCGGTAGATGCTCTCGTCGATCGGCTGGGGGTTCTCCTTGCCCTCCTGCTCCTTGAGAGCCTTGTGGAAGAAGTAGCCCACCAGCCGCGTGCCGTGGTGCTGGGGGATGGCGTCCGCCACCAGCTTGGGCAGCCGGTACTGCCGGGCCATCTCCAGCCCCTCCGTCACGTGGCGCTTGATGATCACCGCGCTCATCGCGGGCGCCAGCGCGTCGTGCCGGTTCTCCCCCTTCTGGTTCTCCCCGAAGTAGAGCGGGTTCCGGCCCTTTCCAATGTCGTGGTAGTAGGCGCACGAGCGCGCCAGCAGCGGGTTGGCGCCGATGGCCTCCGCCGCGTTCTCCACCAGCGAGCCGATGATGATGGAGTGGTGGTAGGTGCCCGGGGCCTGGACGATGAGCTCCTTGAGCGCCGGGTGGTTGAGGTTGGCCAGCTCCAGCAGCTTGATGTCCGAGGCATAGCCGAAGACGGCCTCGATGAGCGGGGTGAGCGCCATGACCATCACCGGCACCGCCACCGCCGTGCCCACGCAGGCGAACAACGCGGTGAGCGCCGTCTCCCCGGTGAGCCCCTTGCCGTCCACCATGAAGAGGAACAGCACGGCCACCAGGTTCACCAGGCCGGCGATCAGGCCCGCCTTGAAGATGCCCACGCGATCCCGCGCCCGGGTGATGCGGTCCGCCGCCACCAGCGAGCCCACCAGCGTGTAGACGCCGAAGGACAGCGAGTTGCCCAGCATCACCCCCGCCAGGCACGCCAGCACCACCGCGAAGAAGAGCGACAGCTCCTCGGAGAGGATGAAGCGCACCAGCATGGCGCCGGCCGCCACCGGGAAGGCGTAGTAGAGCGCCTCGATGGGCAGCGCCGTGTAGCGATCCTGGACGGCGTCCGCGATGGACACCCACACCTGCAGCAGCCCCAGCACGAGCACCAGCAGCAGCCCCAGCAGCACCCCATCCTTGCGCGTGGGCCGGAAGCGCCGGAACGCCGTGCGGCAGAAGACGAAGGAGGCCGCGATCAGCAGCGCCACCAGCCCCGTGCCGCCCACCTGCAGCTGGATCAGATCCAGCCGGTCCGTCTGGGAGCGCATCCCCTTGAGGGTGACCAGGTGCGTCTCGTTGACCAGCTCGCCGTCGCCGATGACGCGCTGCCCCTTCTTCAGCGAGATGACGGCGTCCTTCACCGCCTCCGCCGCCTTCACCCTGCGCGCGTTCGTCTCCGCGATGTTGATGGTGAGATCGGGCCGCACCAGCCGCTTGGCCAGCCGCAGCACCGCCCGGCGCTGCACGCCCGGCGCGTCCGGCAACAGGTTGCCGGGGATGGAGGCGAACCGGTCCATCTCCGCGTGGGCCTCGTGCGTGTCCAGCACGCCCGGCGCGTTGCCCGGCAGCGTCTGCTCCCCGCTGTGGCGCACGTCCCGGATGGTGATGCCCTGGGGGCCCTCTCGCGACAGCTCCTCGCGCGAGCCCGCCACGTAGATGGGCCCGCGCTCCGACCCGTACGCCCGCTCCAACAGCACCAGCGTGGCAGACTCCGCATCCGCCGAGAACCCGTTGGCCAGCAGCGCCTGGAAGTCCTCCGCCTCCACGGCCGCGTCCCGCTGGCCGAACAGCAATTCCTGGAAGTCCCCCTGGAGCACCTCGCGCTCCTTGCGCTGGGCCTCCAGCTCCTCCGGCGTGGGGGGCACGGGCTTCTTCGGCTTGCGCGCCTCCGCCGCCTTGCGCGCCTCGGCGTCCTTGCGCGCCTCGGCGTCCTTGCGCCCCTCGGCCTCCTTACGTTCCTCTCCCTCCCCTTCCCCACGCTCAGCGTTCTGCTCGGCGGCCTTGGCGGCCAGGCGCCCGCGCATCTCCAAGAAGGCCGCCTTCACCGCGGCGCGGACCTGGTCCACCACGTCCGGGTTCAAGTCATAGACGGGGCGTACGGCGTTGCGGGCCTCCTGGCGCCGCTGCTCCGTCATGGCCTTGTGGATGATCTCGTAGTCCCGGGCGGACTTGAAGCCCGCGGGCGAGTTGGCCCGGAAGGGCTTGCCCACGTGCTCCTCGCTCAGCGCGGGGATCTGCTGGCTGTAGAGCCCGGGGGAGATGACGAAGCCGGCGGCCACCGACACCCCCAGCAACAGCACGAGGAGCGCCAGGCGACGCCCCCAGGCCTGGCCACCCAACCCCAGTCTGCGGGTGAGCGCGTCCAGCGGACTGGGCCTGGGGTGGGAGGGTTCCGGTTCGGCCATGGGACCCCGACCCTATGCAGGCCGCGACCGCCCTATCAAGGAGACAGGGCGGCTCTTCGTCCATTCCTCGCCCGCCCGGAAGCTGGCCAATCGGTCAACCCCGCGAAATCACGTGGCGATGGGCTCTTCGAGCTCGGCCTTCTCAGGCTCTGACGGATCCTGCGCCTCACGGGCCTGTTGCTCCCGGGCCGCCTCCGCCTTGGTCGCCTCGAACTTGTCGTAGGCCCGGATGACCTCCTGAACCAGAGGGTGGCGTACCACATCCACCTCCGTGAACTCGGAGAAGCAGATGCCGTCAATGTTCCGGAGGATGGCCCGCGCGTGGTTCAGGCCGGACATCTTGCCAATGGGCAGGTCCACCTGCGTCACATCCCCGGTGACGACGGCCTTGCTGTTGTAGCCCAGGCGCGTGAGGAACATCTTCATCTGCTCGACGGTGGTGTTCTGCGCCTCGTCGAGGATGACGAACGCGTCATTGAGCGTGCGGCCGCGCATGAAGGCCAGCGGGGCCACCTCGATGACACCCTGCTCCACCAGCTGCGCGGCGCGCTCCCCGGCCATCATGTCGTGCAGCGCGTCGTACAGCGGCCGCAGGTAGGGGTTCACCTTCTCCGCCAGATCTCCCGGCAGGAAGCCGAGCTTCTCGCCTGCCTCCACGGCGGGCCGCGCCAGGATGATGCGCTTGACCTTGCGCTCCTGGAGGAAGGCCACCGCCATGGCCATGGCCAGGTACGTCTTCCCCGTACCCGCCGGGCCAATGCCGAAGACGATGTCGTGGGCGCGGATGGCCTCCACGTAGCGCTTCTGGGCCAGGCTCTTGGGGGCGATCTGCCGGTTGCCCGAGCTCTTGAGCACGGGGCCGAGCATGACGTCCTGGAGCGACTCGACGCCGCCGCGGCCCAGCACCTTGATGCCCTGCTCCACGTCCTCCCGGTACACGGAGCGGCCGGCCCGGATCATCCCCTCGAGGTTCTCCACGAGGCGCACGGCGAAGGCCACCGCGTCCGAGGGGCCAGACAGGTGCAGCTCGGTGCCGCGCTGGCCGACCCGCACGCCGAGGCGCCGCTCCATCAGCTTGAGGTTCTCGTTCTGGTTGCCACACAGGGCCAGGGCCGTCTCGTTGTCACGGACGTCGACCTTGGCGGAGGTGGTGCCGACAGCAGGAGCTTCCAACGTGGCAGGATTTGGCAAAGAGAGTCGTTCCTCCATTCACTGTCCCGGAATCAACGTAACGTCGACCCCCGGACCGGGAAAGGAGGAAGGCGTGGCGGGCTATTGCAGAGGCGGCAGCAGGACGAACTCCCGAGCAGCCAGGCGCCTGTAATAGTACTGCTCTTGCCAGGGATAGCGCAGCTCTTCCGGCTTCAACAGCCCGGCCTCCACCAGCGCATCCAGCGTGTCGGGCAGCTCGCCCTTCTCCAGGCGGAACACCTCCAGGGCCGACTCAATCCGCTTGACCTGGGCCCGGGAGATGAAGCGCTGGGTGGAGGGATCGGCGAACGAGGAGGCGGGCGAGCTGGCCAGCGAGAAGGTGCCCGAGAACTGGGCCACCAGGAAGAGCACCGCGGCCAGCGCGGCCATGCTGGCCCCCACCCGCCCCAGGCTCCGCCCCACCCTGCGCAGGAGGCCCTCGCGATCAGAGGTGACCACCCGCCCGTCCGCGCTCAGCGGGCGGACGTACTCCAGGTTGATGAGGTTGAGCAGGCCCTTGCAGGTCTCGAACTCGCCCAGGCAGCACACGTCGATGAGCTTGCGCACATCACGGCCCGGGCCGATCCGCTCGTAGATGACCCGCTCGGAGTCCCCCACGGACTTGAACTCGCCCTTGTTCTCGTCCTTCTTCTTCTCCGCGAAGGCGTCATCGAACGCGGCGTCCAGGTCCTCCTCCGTGTTGACGGGCGGAGGCAGCGGCTTGAGCACCTCGAACGTCATGTCCAGCCGGTTGATCTTCCGGCGGATGACCGGCCACTCGTCCACCATCCGGAAGCCTTCCATCAGCACCGACTCGGCGCGCAGCGGCGTGATGGCCTCCGTGTCGGACTCGACGGGCTCGGCCTTGAACTCGTAGGTGCCCGCATCCCAGCTGAAGAGCCGGTAGATGGTCTCCGTGGCCTGCAGCTGCATCATCTTCTTGAAGCGCTCGGCCGTGAGCGCCCCGCTGGAGACGAGCACGTCTCCCAGGCGCTTGAGGGTGCGGCGCTGCGTCTCCAGGGCCTCCTCGAGCTGGGCCTCGGTGATGATCTCCGCGCGCACCAGCATGTTGCCGATGAGATCCTTCTTCTTGCGGGTGACGCTCTCCACCCGGACGATGTTGCCGTCCCGGAAGAAGATGTTGACCTCCTGCTCCTTGTTCTCCAGGCAGAGCTGACCCATCTTCTGCTGCTGGCCGATGAGCTGCAGGATGTCCGCGATGCCGAAGTCTTTGAGGGTTCCCTGGAGAGCCATGATCTTTCGGGCCTACTCCGTCTGGCGCTTGCGCAGCCCGCGCAGCGACAGGAGGTAGAGGGGGAGGAGCAGCAGGCCGATGGGCAGCAGCTTGAGGTACAGCGGCGCCTCGCCGTAGGGGGCGCGGAGCACGCCGTCGCGCAGCACCACGGCGGCCAGGGAGAGCAGGAAGAGGAAGCTGTAGAGCGCGCCGCGCACGGGCAGCCCCGCGAAGAGGTGGCCGGCCCCGGACAGCAGCGCCCCGAGCGCCAGCGCCGCCCGGTTCATCCACGTCTGGTGGCGCTGCACCTCCTCCTGCTTGCGCGCCCGCAGCGCCTCGGGCACCACGCCCTTGCGGGCGAAGACGTTGGTGCACTGGCTGCACATGAAGGCGCCGCGGCCCAGCTCCGGATCGCACCGCCGGCACACCGGGCGCCCACACTTGTCACAGGACTTGGTGGCCTGGAGCCGATCGCGGGCAGAGCCCCAGAGGAAGAAGAGCAGGGCCAGGGCCAGGGGGTAGGCTCGCGCCGCCGTCCCCTGCGCGCCCAGCAGCACGCGATCCAGCTGGGCCTCCACGCGCCGGCCCGCTTGCCGCCCGTCGGCCAGGCTCATCAGGTCCGCCTGGGGCAGCACCGGGGAGAGCAGCAGCAGGTTCACCAGGAGCCGATCGTCCGGGGGCACCTCGCGCCCCACCAGGGAGGAGTCCAGCCGGTGCGCGGTGCTCAACGCCTCGTTGGCGCGCTGCAGCTCGCCGCCCACCTTGTCATCCGTCACCGCGCGGGCCTGGAGCCGGTGCACCTGCCCCAGGTTGTAGGGCGCGGCCGCGAGCCGGCTGTCCGCCTGGGAGGCCTCCGCGTAGAGCCGCATGGCGCCCTCGTGATCCCCGGAGGCCAGCAGCACGTTGCCGAAGTTGGTGAGCAGCAGCGCGTGGTTCTGCCGCAGGGCCGCCGCCGCCTTGAAGGCCGTGACGGCCTCCTCGAGCTGCCCGCGGCGAGCCTGGTAGCGGCCCAGGGCGAACAGCTCCGCGAAGCGGGCCTCCTTCGCGGCGTGGCGCGTGAGCACCCGGGCCGCCGCGTCATCCCCGGTGAAGCCACCGCGCTCCAGCACGTACACGTCCTCCGCCACCGTCCCCGCGAAGGCCGTGGAGCGGGCGAGCTGGCCCGCGGCCAGGGGGATCAGCCCCGCCAGCGCCAGCAGCACGGCCGCCACCGCCCGCTCCGCCATCGTGAGGTAGAGCGCCATGGCGCCGAACAGGACGAGCAGCACCGGCAGCACGCCCACCCCGAGCAGCAGGGGCATGACGAGCGCCGCCACCGCCACCGCCAGGGACTGCCAGCGGCCGGTGCCTCGCGGGAAGAGGTGGTGGAAGTCGTGCAGGGCGTAGCGCACCCGCCGGATGAAGAACACCCCCACCACCGCCGCCGCCGTGGCCAGCACGGCCAGCAGCGCCATGGCCCCCAGGTTCCCCAGGGCGGGCCTCCAGAAGCGGGGATCCCTCGTCAGGGTCCCGAAGCCCGTCTTGAGCTCCCCGATGTAGCTGCCCACGGAGCCCGGGGACTTGCGCGCGTAGGCATCCGCGAGCACGAAGCGCGCATACGGCAGGTTCGGCGAGAGCTCCACCGCGGCCTCGGCCAGCTGCACCGCCCCGGAGAGATCCCCGGCGGCGATCCTCGCCTGGGCCTCACGCACCAGGCTCACGCTGAAGGCATCGAAGTCCGAGGCGGAGATCTCGTCTCGCAGCTTGATCAGCCCCGCGCGGCCCTGCCTCACCCCGTCGCTGTCGCCCTTCTTCCGCGCCTCCTTCCAGCGCTCCCACACCGCGAGCAGATCCGCGTCGGAGACGCGGGGCGCCAGCAGGGGCGGCGGAGGCAGCCGGACGGGAGCAGCCGGAGGCGGAGGCGTCGTGGCGGCGGGAGTCTCGCCCGGCTTCGTGGGCGCCGCGGGCGTCGTCGGGGGCTGCACCTGCGGCGCCGCGGCCTCCTCGTCCGGCTCCTCCTGCTCCCTGTCCCTGGGCTTCTTCTTCGAGCCACGCCGCGGGGTGGGCTCCTCGTCCTCGTCCTCGTAGACGTCGGAGTCATCCGTCGCAGGCTCGTCGGGCAGCTCCTCGTCGGGATCCACCTCCTGGATCGGGGTGGGCATGTCGATCTGAGCGTCCGCCTTCGCCGCGGGCAGCAGCGCGAGGCAGAGGATCACCGGGAGGAGGCGCGAACAAAAGGAGTGAGGCATCCGGACCTTCGATGATAGGCGAGGGCCCCTCGGGGCGAAAGCAATCGCCCTCCGCCAGGCCCCCTGGCTTACAGGGTAGGCGGCCATTTCCGGGGATCAGGCAGGCGGGCCTGCCCAGGCAGAGGTCCCCCGACTCGGAGGTTGGTCCACATCATGAGCGCTACCGGGGCGGAGTTGGAGAGGCTGGTCGGCATCATGGCGCGGCTGCGCGCGGAGGACGGCTGCCCGTGGGACAGGGAGCAGGACCTGCGCTCGTTGCGCCCCTACCTCGTCGAGGAGACGTACGAGGTGCTCGACGAGATGGATCGGGTGGCCTACGGCGGCCCCTGGCGCGCACTGTGCGAGGAGCTGGGGGATCTGCTCTTCCAGATCGTCTTCCACGCGCAGCTGGCGGCCGAGAAGGGCGAGTTCTCCATGGCGGACGTGTGCCGCGCCATCAGCGACAAGATCGAGAGCCGCCACCCCCACGTCTTCGGCGAGCGGCAGGTGAATGTGAACGGCTCCGAGGAGGTGCTCTTCAACTGGGCGAAGCTCAAGGCCGAGGAGAAGAAGCGCAAGACGGGCCGCGAGGGCTCGGTGCTCGATGGGGTGCCCACCGCCGCCCCGGGCCTGCTGCGCGCCGAGCGGCTCACCGAGAAGGCCAGCCGCATCGGCTTCGACTGGCCGGACGTGGCCGCCGTGCGCGCCAAGCTCCAGGAGGAGCTGGGAGAGCTGGACGAGGCCATCGCCTCCGGAGACCGGGACGCGCTCGAGCACGAGCTGGGGGATGTCCTCTTCTCCCTCGCCAACCTGGGCCGCTTCCTGCGCACGCCCCCCGAGGACGCGATGCGCATGGCCATCCGCCGCTTCACCACGCGCTTCCAGCACATCGAGGCCGAGCTGAAGGCCGAGAAGGTTCCCCTGGGCGAGGCCACATTGGAGCACATGGAACGACACTGGCAGGCGGCCAAGGCAGCGGAGAAGGCACTCCCTCCCCCTGCCTCCCTGCCCCGGGCGCCGCTCACGGCGCTGCGCTTCCGGGTGTCGGATCTCGCCGCGCAGCGAGCCTTCTGGGACGCCGTGGCGCCGTTGATCGGCTGGCAGCCCGAGCGAGGGGCCCCCGGCGAGGCCTGGTACGGAGATGGCGCCCTGCGCCTCGTGTTCACCCAGGGAGAGGGGGCCGGGGGTTCCGGCACCGCGCTCGGCCTGGGCGCCCCTTCTGCCCGCGCGGTGGAGCGACTCCGCGCCACGCTGGACACCTCCCACCCGGAGGCCGTACAGGGAGCCGAGCCCCAGCGCCTCCGGTTCCGGGATCCGGCCGGACTGCTCTGGGAATACACCGCGTCACACGAGCGCCTTGACGCTCGGGGGGCACCGCTGTAGGTACGGCCCCTCTTTTTCCACAGCCGTCAGCTGGAGATTACCTTGGCGAACACCAAGTCTGCAGAGAAGCGTAACCGTCAGGCCCAGAAGCGCCGCGCCCGCAACGTCGCCGTGCGCACCACGGTGAAGGGCGCCCTGAAGAAGGCGCGCGAGGCCATCACGAACAAGGACGCGAAGACCGGCGACGCGGTGAAGGAGGCCGTCCGGACGCTCGGCAAGGCCGCCTCCAAGGGCGTGCTCCACAAGCGCAACGTCTCGCGCCGCATCTCCCGGATGGCCAAGGCCGCCGCCAAGAGCGCCGCGAAGTAGTCCTGGCGGGAGCGCCCTCGCGGCGCTTCACCAGTTGCGGGCCAGCCGCTCGTAGCCCTCGCGCATCAGCGTCTCCGAGAGACGGTGGAGCGCGGCCTGGCGGTTGGCCTCGGCTTCCAGGACATCACCGCTGCCCGGCAGGTAGTCCTCCGTGCCGGAGACGCTCGTCTCCGAGAGGATTCGCTCGTCCTTCACCAGCCGCAGGCGCGCCTCGGCGAAGGCCCGGTAGCTGGCCAGCTGCGGGGGGCGCGCCACGCCGTTCTCGGTCGTGGGCTCGGTGACGATGGTGGGGGAGCTGAACACGTTCACCACGACGCCCTCGAGCCGGGCGTCGCACTCCGCCCCATCCCCCAGCGTGCCCGAGCGGACCATCTCCTGGCGCATGGCGCGGGTGAAGAGGGTCTCCAGGCCGGGCTCGGGCGTCTCGTTGAGGAAGACGGGAGCGCACACGGAGCGAACCCCCTCCGGCAGCGTCCCATCGCGAGGCACGAAGCGGTAGCCGCACCCCAGCCCCGCCACGAGCACCGCCGCCGCCGCCGCACAGAGCCGAGCCATGGCGCCCACAGTAGCGGGCCCCACTACCGGGTCAAGGACGGGGGACGAGCGCGCCCGGATCGTCGTGGACCGCCACGCCGCGCGAGGCCAGGGCCTGAGCGCCGGAGGACCAGGCCGCGTCGAGGCGCCGCGCCCTGTCGGAGCCCAGCCGCGCGGTGCACAGGGGCCAGCGGATGAGCCCGCCATCACTCGTCCTCAGCACCAGGACGTAGCGCTGCCACAGCGCCGCCGTGATGAGCGCGAGGCCGGCGAGCACCACTCCGAGGGGCCACACGGAGGAGGTGACGAAGATCAGCACCGCGGCGAGCGGCAGGAGCACCAGGGCCTCCAAGACGCGGCGGCGGCCGAGCGCCACGGCCTGGAGGTTGCCGAGCTCGACGACGACGGGGAGCCCCGCGGTGATCACACGATACGTCAGCCGACCGTCCACGCCCTCGACGGTGCGCCCGGCCCCGGTGAGCATGAGGAACGGCCCCTCCGGTGGCCGGGCCGCGGGCAGCGGGGCATCCGGCAGGAGCTCGCCGCATGCCACGCAGTTGCCCTGACGGGCCGCCTGCGGCCGCCCGCACCTCGCACACATGACGAGGACCTCGGTCGGCACCCGGGCCTCCGCTCAGCCGACGACGAAGTTGACCAGCCGCTTCGGCACGAAGACGAACTTGCGGAGCGTCTTGCCCGCCATGGCGGCCTTCACCCGCTCGTCCGCCTCGGCGACGGCGCGCACCTCCGCCTCGGCCGCCTCCGCGGGCACCTTGATCTCCGCGCGCAGCTTGCCGTTGACCTGCACGGCGTACGGGATCTCCTCATCCACCACGAGCGCCGGATCGAAGGCCGGCCACTCCTGGTTCACCGTGAAGCCCTTCGCGCCGTACACCTCGGCGATCTCGTCGGCGATGTGGGGGGCGAAGGGGGTCAGCACCACGGCCAGCACCCGCAGGGCCTCCAGCATGGCGGCCTTCTCCGCCGGCGTCTCGGGGGTGCCCACGGCGTAGAGCGCGTTGATGTACTCCATGATGCCGGCGATGGCGGTGTTGAAGGACAGGCGATCGATGGCCTCCCCCACCCGCTTGAGGCACTTGTGCGCGGCGCGGCGCGTCTCCAGCGCCTTGCCCTCGAAGGGCCCGGCGTGCGTGGCGCCCGCGACGGCCTCGTGCGTGGCGGCCAGCGTCCACACGCGCTTGAGGAAGCGGAAGGCGCCCTCCACCTGGGCGTCGGACCAGTCGAAGTCCCGCTCCGGCGGGCCGGCGAACAGGACGTAGGTGCGCGCGGTGTCCGCGCCGTACTTCTTCACGATGGAGGCCGGCGCCACCGAGTTGCCCCAGCGCTTGGACATCTTCCGGCCGTCCGAGCCGTTGACGATGCCCTGGGTGACCAGGCGCGTGACGGGCTCGTCCACCGGCGACAGGCCCAGCTCCTTCATCACCCGCGTCCAGAACCGGAAGTACAGCAGGTGCATCACGGCGTGCTCGGGGCCGCCCACGTACACGTCCACCGGCAGCCAGCGCTTCGCCTCCGCCGGATCGAACGGCGCGGCGTCATAGTGCGGCGACAGGTAGCGCGCGTAGTACCAGCAGGAGTCCACGAAGGTGTCCATCGTCTCCGGCTCCCGGCGCGCGGGGCTCCCGCACTTCGGGCAGGGGGTGTTCACCCAGGAGGCCACCTTGGCCAGGGGCGGCTCGCCCTTGCCGGTCAGCACCGCCTGGGTGTCGATCTCCGGCAGGCGCACGGGCAGCTGATCCAGCGGCACGGGGATGCCCCGGCGCTCCGGATCGCACTTCTCGCAGTAGACGATGGGGATGGGCGTGCCCCAGTAGCGCTGGCGGCTGAAGCCCCAGTCCTTCTGGCGGTACGTCACCGTGGCCTTGCCGCGGCCCTCGGCCTCCACCTTCGCCGCCATCTTGCGGCGCGCCTCCTCCGAGCCCAGCCCGGAGAACTCCCCCGAGCCCACCAGCACGCCGTACTCCGTGAAGGCGCCCTCCAGCTTGTCGCCCTCGGGCAGCTTGTCGCCGCTGGCGGGCTGGATCACCACCTGGATGGGCAGGCTGTACTTGCGGGCGAACTCGAAGTCGCGCGCGTCATGCGCCGGCACGCTCATCACCGCGCCCGTGCCGTAGTCGGAGAGCACGAAGTTGGCGATCCAGATGGGCACCGGCTGGCCGGTGAACGGGTTGAGGGCATAGGCCCCGGTGAAGACGCCCTCCTTCGTGGCGCCTTCGGCCGTGCGGTCCACCTTGCTGACGGCCGCCATCTTCGCGACGAAGGCGTCCACCTCCGCGCGGCGCTCCGGCGCCGTCACCTTCGCCACCAGCTTGTGGTCCGGCGCCAGCACCACGTAGGTGCAGCCGTAGAGGGTGTCGATGCGGGTGGTGAAGACGCGGACCTTCTCGTCACTGCCCTTCACCGCGAAGTCGATCTCGGCGCCCTCGGAGCGGCCGATCCAGTTGCGCTGCATGCTGGTGACGCGCTCGGGCCACTCCTTCAGCTGCTCCAGCCCATCCAGCAGCGCCTGGGAGTACTTCGTGATGCGGAACGCCCACTCGGGCGTCTCCTTGTCCACCACTGGCGAGTCGCAGCGCTCGCACTTGCCCTCCTTCACCTGCTCGTTGGCGATGACGGTGTGGCAGCCGGTGCACCAGTTCACCTTGCTGAACCGGCGGTAGACCAGGCCGCGCTCCAGCATCTGGATGAAGAACCACTGGTTCCAGCGGTAGTACTCGGGGTGGCTGGTGTTGACCTCGCGCGTCCAGTCGTAGCTGTAGCCCAGCGAGCGGATCTCCGCCTTGAAGGAGTCGATGTTCTCCTGGGTGCGCACGGCCGGGTGGACGCCGTCCTTGATGGCCGCGTTCTCGGCCGGCAGGCCCAGCGCGTCCCACCCCATGGGGTGCAGCACGTCGAAGCCCTTCATCCGGAAGTAGCGCGCGTACACGTCCCCGAGCAGGTAGTTGCGCACATGCCCCATGTGCATCTTCCCGCTGGGGTACGGGAGCATCTCCAGGATGTACTTCTTGGGGGCGCCTGGACGGGTGCCCGCCCGGAACACGCCCGCCTCTTCCCAGCGGGTCTGCCACTTCGCTTCAATCGCCTGCGGTTCGTAACGCTCGTTCATCGCCATATGTCGGTGCGCTCTTATGGGAGGCCCGCTTCCTAAGCAACAAGCGAGACGTCCCAGAGGCCCGCTCGCCTGCCCTGTTTCCAGGACTGCACGCTGCGCCCCTGGCCTCCCGTCCGTACGTAAGGGGGCAACAAGAGGGCGGACGGGTGAAATCCCCGGGCCCCTGCCCCCCTGCGAGGGAGGGCTCAGCGTGCCGCGCTGCGCGTGCGCGTCTGCTCGAACCAGGCGCGCCAGGCCTGCTCATCCGCGCCCAGATCCCGCCCCGCGAGGATCGTCAGCACCTTGCGCGCGGGCTCGTGATCGATCCGCTGCTGCATGCCCGCCATCTGCACGAGCATCTCTCCGGACGTGTCGAGGATCTGCTGGCGGCGGGCCGCCCCCTCCGTCTCCACGATCCGCACCAGCGCCCAGCCGGCCTTGTTGCGGTCCGTGCTCCTCGGGAACCAGAGCGCCTCGAGCACCCGCTCGAGCGGGATGATGACGCGCGGCTGCCCCTCCTGCGCGGCCCCCAGCGTCCGCAGCACCTCGTTGCGCACGCCGGTGTAGGGATCCCTCACCGAGGGGATGACGGCCTCCACCACCTGCTCGCGCGAGGGGCCGTAGGCCAGCAGCATCACCACGCCCATGCGCCGCGCCTCATCACTGTCCTCGCGCAGCACGCGAACGAGCGCATCGAAGTTGCGGGGCACTCCCTCGATGAACTTCTGCTCACGAGACGCCAGCGCCGGGTGCGAGAAGCCCCAGTGGCAGACGATGGCGCGACAGGTGCCCACCCCGTGGTTGGGGATCTCGCCCTTGCGCTGCAGCTCGAAGACCGTCTTGCTGTAGTCCTGCCAGGCGGCGATCAGGCCCTCCGGATCCGGCACGTTCCCCTGCGGCGCGGGGGAGAAGCGCATGCGCCACTCGTCCCCCTCGTCCACGAGATCCACCGTCACCCGCATCGTCCCCGTCGGGGGATATTGCACCACCGAGTAATTGCACAGGGCGAAGGGCCAGGTCTCGGTCAGCCGCTTCTTGCTCTCCTGAAGCAGGGTGACGAAGTCGCCCTTCGAGACGTCGATGCGCGTGTTGGGAGCAGGCAGCCCGATGACCTCGAGCAGCTTCTCCTTGGGCACCTTGCGCGAGCCGAAGACCTCCACGCCTTCGAACGTGTACACGGTGCTCGGGGGAACGGGCGCGGCCTCGGGAGCCGAGGGAGCAGCGGGAGTCTGCAGCGCAGCCTGACGCGCGGGGGCGGCACAAGCGGCCAGCAGGCACAGGCAGCCAGGGATCATCCATTTCAATTTCAAGTGACCTCCAAGGTCCGGATGGGCTCCGCGCAGTGGGAGCAATCCGGGTGCCATGCCGTCGGCTTCATCCGCTGCTCTGACGAGCGTCCCGGCACCTGCCCTGCTCTTCCCGGAAATGGGACGGCGCATCACGCCCGTGGGACCGCGTCATCGGGAGCACCTGGATACCCAACCTCGCTCAAGGAGGAGGCGGCGCGCTGGCAGCAGCACAGCGGGTGGGCGCGGGGGGAGTTCAAGTTGCTGCGACTGGCAGCCCTGGTGGCCGGGCGCCCCGGGCACTTCCTGCTCATCCAGTCGCTGGAGCGCTCCTTCTGGGGCATGGCCGCGCGGGTGGTGCCC
>JAFGNZ010000259.1 GCA_016926755.1 Myxococcaceae bacterium
CTGCGATCGCGAGCCAGGGCCGCCCATGCTGCGTGTGGGCTCCAGGTTGTAGCGCCATACGGGCCCATCCTACCGCCTGCGGCGGCGCATAGAAGAATAGGGGCAGTGTTGGAGGGAACGGGCGAGAGCACAGAGGCAGAGGCGGGCTGCGGACGAGTGCAGCAGGGCCGAGTGCCAGGTCGGTGCGCCCACCCCGCGGCCCGCCGCCCTTCCATGAGGACTCGGCAGGCGATGGGCCACTGCTGCTGCAGACGGGAGGGGCCTGCTCGGTCACGCTCTTGGATGTAAGCTATCTTAAAGGGCTGTGCGGTTGGGCGCGGCAGGTCTGCTCCAAGGTACCTTCCCTTTCGAGGCCGCCTCTGAGGAGTCCAAGTGCCGGAACTCTCTTCGAAGAAGCCGAGCCCACGAGATACCTGGTTGCGTCGGGCGTGCTTGGGTGCCTTGTGTAGCGCTCTGGCATGCGCGGGAGCGCAGTTGGTGGAGACGCCTGCGTTGGTGGCGGATTGTCCACGCGGCCCCGGAAGTTCTTGCGCGCTGAACCCTGAAGGGTGTCCGCCCCCGCCATCACCTGCCCAACCTGAGCCAGTACAAGACCTGGAGTCCCCCGCGAACAAGCAGGCGTGCCTGGATGCGTGCGAGGCGGGCGGTGAGGTACTCAAGAACTTTTGCAGGCGCCTTCGGAACGAGCGAAAGAAGGCACTGTGCTGGGGTGCGGCAGAAGGCACCAGGCAGGCCTGCAGGGGCATGTGTAACGCGATCTATGAGTGCGACGGCTCGGCTGACTGCGCTCAGGGCGCGGACCCGTGAGGAGGTATCGTGAAAGACTGGCGTCCTAAGCTTGCTGCCATTGATGATCCGATCGCGGACGACTACTGGTCTTACAAGACCAGGGATGGAACACGGCGAACCTCCCGAGTCACGATTGGCCGCCCCGCGCCGCTTGCGGACAAGAGGGATTGGTACTGTCCGATCCTCTTCGAGCACGTGACTGAGGGCATTTATTACTCCTACGGAGTGGGGCCCGTGGACGCGCTGATGAACGCTATGTATTTCGTCCGAAGGCGCTTCTACGCGCTCAAGGAAGTACAGCCTCGGGCAAAGCCCACGACAGGTTCTAAGCGCAGCAAGGAGTCGAAGCGCAGCGAGGCAGCGCGCTCGAAGACCCAGAAGCGAGCGGCTGCCCCGGTACGTCGTGAGAGGAGGGCCTGAGAGGTAGGCGTGGGCCCGTACAACCAGCGCCCACCCTTGGCCGCGGACAGGCCCTAATCCGTCATGTGGACGGGAGGCGCTGCTGGCCCAGTCCCTGCCCCTGGGCGAGGGGGAAAAGGCCCCGCTGGTGATGTGAGTTCCGTGGCCGCTTTCAGGTTTTCACGCGGAAGACTCTCAGAGCGGTAGGGGCCAGTAGACAAGTTCCGATTCAAGCTTCTGGAAGATGGCTGCATCTCCATCTTGGGAGACGATGAACGCGAGGCCGCGAGGGTGCTGTTTCGCGAAAAAAGCAGCTGCACGATGACGTGTTCCACGCGTAGCAAGTGGCCAGGCCTGGCCGGGACGCCGGTCTTCCGTCACTGAGAGGACCGTGGGAACTTCTTCTTCCTTCTTGTCTTCTTCCTTCTTGGAAGAGAGCTTTACTCCAAAGGCGAGAACCTCAAGTGCATGGCTCATCACCACCGCCCCATCAAAGGTGGTCAATCTGGCGATCTGCTCAACCAGCCGACTGACACGACTAGCCGCCGCTCTCGCATCCTCAGCATCACGCTCCTCTTCTTCTGTCGGAGGCCGAGAATTACGGGGCTCGAACGAGAGCCGATTCGCGGTGTTCGAGTTGTCAACGAGTTGGGCCTTGTACATGTCCCTGAGCGCGACTCCGAATGGCAGAGGAGCGCGAAGTTTCTTGGCACCATTGAGAAGAGATCCTGGCTCATCGTCAGGTCCAAGCACGCACAGGAGCCCGCCGTGCCCCAGTTGGACCATGCCTTGAACGATCTGTAGGAGGGAATCCACCACATCGACTTGCAGCCTCGGTAATTCTTCTCGGAAGACAGTCTGCTCGATGGAGTCGAGTTGAGCACGCCACTGCTTGCCTCGCCCGAGAGGGAATGGAATCTTGCGACGAAGTTTTCCGCGCTCGTAACGGACAATCTCCGACGCTCCACTGCGAACAGAGATAACTCCAGGCTTCAAGGTGAGGATGCGTACAAGGTCATCCGTGTCTGTGGAGAAGCGGCGACTGTGGGGAGTGGCGATGCCTACCAATGCGAGCGTTTCACTTTTCGGCATTACGACGAGAAGGGAATCGCGTGAGCCACATACAGAGGCAAGCTTGGCTATCGAGTTCACCTCGAAATCCAAACTGGATGCAAGCTGAACGAAGTCCCAAGCAGGTGCTTCAGCATAGAACGGCAAAGTGTTCTCGGCGAAGACGATGCCCACCGGAGTCAGGCGGCCCTCTTCCGTCGCCATAGATGCGAAGAGCATCGTTTCGACAAGTTGGGTAAGGACGGACTGGGTAGGCCTCGCAGGAGGAGAGAAACGAGAACCAGAGAATTTTTCAAAGGCACGACGAGTCTGTTCCTCTTGGCTGAAGAATTCGGCTGCAACGTCAGAAGGATACTTGATGTCAGAAGATGCCATTGGGACTCCAAGCGCTTGGGATGCCGCAGACTGTTGACCTTGAGGAGTTACCGCGCCTACTCGCGCGCCAACAGTTCCACAATGGCGGCTGACATGCCATCCCAGGTCTGCGAGCGCAGCGCCTCGGCCAACCTGGCGACATGGGGCGCCAGCTCTATTTCTCTATTTTAGCGCACCACCGGCGCCCAGTCAGGCCAGGGCTGCCGCGGGTTCGATCAGGCGTGGGCGCGGGCTCGCAGCACGGCGCGCCCGTAGTCCACGACGGCCGCGATGGCGAGCACCCCCACCATGGCGACGAGTGGCCGGACGAGCGCGGGCACCAGCAGCGCCGCGAGCAGCGTCACCGTCTGCAGGACGGTGGTGGCCTTGCCGAGCGCCCGCGCCTTGAGCTCCACCGGGCGCAGCGTGGGCACCACGCGCGCCACGACGAAGCCCACCGCGGTGCCCACGTCGCGCAGCAGCAGCAGGCAGACCTGCACCGGCGTGAGCAGCCCGTCGAGCAGCAGCGCGAGGATGGCGGTGACGGCGAAGCCCCGGTCGGCCACGGGGTCGATCAGCGCCCCCAGCCGCGTGGTGAGCCGGGCGTGGCGGGCGATCCACCCGTCGAGCACGTCGGTCAGCCCCGAGAGGGCGATGAGCCCCGCGCGCAGCATCACATCGGAGGTCATCAGGAAGAGCGCCGCGAGCCCCAGCCGCGACAGCGAGAGCGTGTGGAGCAGCGCGAGCCGTACTCGCCGAGACAGCACGGCGCCGCGAGCGCGAGGCCCCGCCGGAGGCCGGACGGTCCTGCCGGTGGCGTCGGATGGGCTGAGGACGGGGGCTCGGCGCATGGTGGCTCTCTGGCTCTTCCCTCAAGATAGGGAGGAGAGTCCTGGAGGCAGCATGTGACGGGCCTCCCTCCCTGATAGGCGTAGAGAGAGGTCGGCCCCCGCTCGCCCGTCAGCGGTCCCGCAGGGCCGCCAGCCGCTTGCGTGCGCCCTGGTTCTTCGGCGCGAAGCGCACCGCGTCCTCCAGCCGCTCCCGCGCCTTCGCCAAGTTGCCTTGCGCGGTGTAGATGTCCGCCAGCAGCACGAGGAGCTCCGCGTTGTACGGCTGGAGGTCCACGGCCCGCTCGAACTCCCGGGTCGCCTTCGGCACGTCCTTCCGGCGCAGCGACAGGTGCCCGAGCAGCGTGTGGGGCATCACCAGCCCCGAGGTCTCCGGCTGGCGCGTGAGCGCCTCGAGCTCCGGCAGGGCCCGCGCGTCTCCGAGCTGGGCCAGCGTGAGGATCGCCTCCTGCCGGACCCAGAGGGACGGATCCTTCATGAGCGGCACGAGCTCATCCGCGGCCTCTCGCGCCTTCGCCAGCCCCAGCGCCTCGACGATCTGGGAGCGCAGCAGCGGATCCTTCGCGCCCCCGAGCGTCGAGCGCAGCGCGGGGGTCGCCTCCTGGCGGAAGCGGCGGGCCAGGTACAGGGCGGCGGCGCCTCGGAGCGAGGGCGCCTCGCTCGGATCCGCGAGCACCGCCTCCAGGAAGGGGCGGCTCTTCGCGGCCACCTTGGTGACGAAGGCGTCCGCCAGCCGCAGCCGTCGCTGCTGGCGCTGCTTCGCCTCGGGCCACCAGCGCGCGAGGGCCTTGGCCATCACCTCGGGCTTCTGCTTCGCGTGGGTGTGGCACGCGTTGCACGCGTTGGGGATGCCGTGCTTCACGGTGTTCTCCGGCACCGGCACGTCCATCGTGTGGTCCAGGAGCTGATCCAGCACCCCGGAGACGATGGGCGGCATGTGGCAGGCGATGCAGTCCTGGGCCGCTGGCGCGGTGTGGTGGGTGTGGCGCTTGCCCTCGGCGAAGATGTCCGGGTGGCAGCCCTGGCACGTCGCCGTTCCCGCGGACACGCCGGCGGGCGCGCCCTCGGGGAGCTGGATCTCATTGGGCGCGTGCTCGACATGGGGCGCGGTGTGGCAGGAGAGGCAGGTGGCGCCGCCCTTCATGTGGCACTGGGACTGGGTGAGGGCCTGGTACTCGAAGCTGGAGGTGCTCGGGCGACCGTCCTCGAAGTAGTCGCCGGAGCGCTCACCGCCCACCAGCAGCACCATGGGCTGGTAGTAGTCCTCGTAGCGCCGGCCTGGGCGGAAGCGGTGCGAGGCGTCCAGCATGGGGAAGAGCGTGCGGCGCGGCCCGTGGCACTGCCCGCACACGGCCAGCCCGAGCTCGGGCGGCAGGTGTTTCGGGTGGACGATGTCCTTTGGATCCTGCGTCTCCACGTGGCGCGCGCCGGGGCCGTGGCAGCTCTCGCAGGCGACCCCCGGGTCCGCGAAGGTCGTGGCCCACTGGTGGGCAGCCCGGTCGTAGCGCACGTCCAGGCCGGTGGTGTGGCAGTCCAGGCACGCGTGCTGGGCGCTGCGCGCGAAGTTGGCCCAGAAGAACGGGTGATCCGGCGAGAGGCGGCCCTGCTTCTGCTCCGAGTAGTCCACCCACTCGCCCTTGCCGGTGACGTGGAAGTACACGGGCAGCACCTGCCAGCGGCCGTCCGCCGTCACCGTCACCGGGTCCTGCATGCGCTTGCCGCCGACGACCCACTGCACGGGGTACTCGGCGAGGTTGCCGTCCAGGCCCAGCGTGCGCATGAAGAACCGGTCCTCGCGCCGGGACATCCACGCCTCGCTGGAGTCGCCCTTGAAGTGGGCGTCGCGGAAGTCGCCCACGACGAACTTCGGCGTGGCCTGGGAGAGGGCGCGCGAGTGCCAGTCCTGGCTCCAGGCGGAGTGCTCGTCCTCGTGGCACTCGCCGCAGCGCTCCGAGCCCGCGTACGCGTCCGGGGAGGGCAGGGCCTTCGCGCTCGTCGCGGCGGGCGTGGCCTTCACGGCGGTGTCCGGCTTGGGGGCGGGGGCCGAGGGAGCGGCCGGTGGCTCCGACTGCCGCGAGCAGCCGGTGCTCGGGGCGGCCGTGAGGGCGAGGGTGATGAGGCAGAGGGCGAGGTGAGAGCGGAGCATGGGCCGGTGCCCGGATGGTCCCCCGGAGGGGAGGCCGAGCACAAGCGGCACTCAGGGTAGGGAGGCTCGGGGCCTTCAGCCTGAGCGCGTCACGCGCCCTGCGAGAGGAAGCGGAAGTGCTCGGGCTGGCGCTGGCAGCGGAACAGGTAGCCCCGGCCGTTGTCTCCGAACTCCAGCCCGAAGGGCATCGCCGAGAGCTGCGCCACGAAGCGCGCCGGCTCGCCGCAGCATGTGGGCATCGCGTCTCCGTTCAGCCACACCGCCACGCCACCCACCTTGCTCTCCGGCGCCTCCTCCTGGGCGCGATCCAGCGCCCGGAGCTGCTCGCGCGTGGCCTCGTTCACGTCGATCGACAGCGTCGCCGTGTCCTCCTCGGCCGGCGCGAAGCCCAGGCTCCACTCGTTGTAGGGGAGCCCCTTCGCCTTCTCGCCCTCCACCTTCGGCTCGCCCGCGCGTACCGGCACCGCCGCGTTGGCCCCGTCCTCCGGCATCGAGCGGTAGCAGGCCGTGTCCGGGTTCTCGCACTGGAACACGTACACCGCCGCGTAGGGCGACAGGTCCAGCTTCTCCGGGACATGCGGGAGCTGGAACAGGAAGCGCATGGGCGTGCCGCACATGGCACACGCCGGCCAGCGCAAGGGACCCACGGGCTCGGGTTCGCCGCCCACCTTCGCGAGCGGCACCCCCTTACCCCCGGGAACCAGCGCCCAGAGTGGAGCAGTCGAAGCCATCCGCCTCACTCTAGCCGAGGGTGCTCCCCGCGACGTCAATTCGAGCCCCGCGGGTCACGAAAAGCGAGAGGGGGCTGGGCGCCCGGCCCGCGCTCCGGCCAGAATGAGCGTGATGCGGTGCTTCGGCCCATTCATGAGCCTGGGGCTCTTCCTTGCCTCCTCCTCCGCCATGGCGGAGCCCGACATCTTCGGGCTGGGCAACGGACAGCATGGCGTGCTGCGCGTGCAGGAGCAGGGCACCGTGCTCAACACCGCCACCGCGCTCGCCGAGAAGGCCCTCGCCGGCAGCAAGACGCTCACCGTCGCCGACGCGAGCGGCTTCGCCGCCGGTGAGCTCGTCCTCGTCCTCCAGGTCCAAGCCGAGGGCCCCGCGCCGGAGGCCGGCGTGCCGTTGCCCATCGAGCTGGGCTCCACGGGGGCGGGCCGCTGGGAGCTCGCGCGCCTGGAGACCGCAGAGCCCGGCCTGCTGAGCCTCACCGCGCCGCTCGTCTTTTCCTTCTCCGCTCCGGGCTCCCAGGTGGTGCGCGTGCCGGAGTACACCAGCGTGCTCGTGCTGCCCGGGGGCTCGCTCGTGGCGGCGCCGTGGAACGGCACCCGTGGTGGGGTGCTCGCCTTCCTCGCCACCGACGCCGTCCTCAACCAGGGCCTCATCAGCGCGGACGGCGCCGGCTTCCAGGGCGGCGTCTTCAGTACCAGCACCCGTGGTGGTGGGTGCACGGAGATCAACGAGTCCGCGGCCACCGGCGGCGCGAACAAGGGCCAGGGCATCTTCAGCGCGGTCCCTGGCGCGCCCACGCATGGCTACGGCGCGCTCGCCAACGGCGCCGGCGGCGGCAACTGCGAGGACGGTGGAGGAGGCGGTGGCGGCCATGGTGGCGCGGGCGGCCAGGGTGGGTACACCGAGCCCGCGGATGGCTCGCGTGACGTGGGGGGACGGGGCGGTGGGGTGCTGCGCTACTCCCCGCTGTCGCGGCTGATGTTCGGAGGAGGGGGCGGGGCGGGCGCGGGCAGCGCCGCGGGGCCGGCGGGGAGCGGTGGCACCTCGGGCGGCGCGGGAGGCGGCATCATCTATATCCGCGCCCGGGACTTCCAGGGCAGCCAGGGACGCGTCACCGCCAACGGCCAGTCCGCCGCCGTGGCCGGGAACGATGGGGCGGGAGGTGGCGGCGCGGGCGGCCACATCACCGTGCGCGTGGAGGATCGGATCGACTGCTCGACCGTCGAGGCCAAAGGCGGTGATGGCGGTGACAGCTCCGATGCCAAGGCGCACGGGCCCGGAGGGGGTGGCGGCGGTGGGGTGGTGCTGCTCCAGGGGGAGACGCTCACGTGCGCCGCCGCGGTGGCCGCCGGGCTCGCGGGCATCGCCGAGGCCGCGCCGGCGCAGGGCTCGTATGGCGCCACGCCCACCGCGGAGACGCAGTCGGAGCACCAGGGCTCGGCGACGCCGTTGAACGAGGGCCTCGCCATCCCCGGCGCGCCCGTCTGGGTCCTCCCGGCCCAGGGCGAGAAGATCGTGCCGCGGCCCCGCTTCGAGGGGACCGCGCTCCCAGGCAGCAAAGTGCACGTGCTCCTCAACGGAGCGCTGCTGGGGAGCGTGGAGGCGGAGGCCTCCGGTACCTTCTCCCTCCAGCCTGCCCAGGCGCTGCCGGAGGGCCCTCACGAGGTGCGCGCGGTGGCGGAGCGGCTGGGCCTGTACAGCGCCCTCTCTGAAGCTCGCGCCTTCACCGTGGCATTCTCGCCGCTGGCGCTGGAGGTGGGCTGCGGCTGTGGCGCGGCACGGGCCTCCGGGAGCGGGGCGTTTGCCCTGGGGCTCCTGCTCCTGGTGGCGGCCCGCCGCCGCGCACGCCGAGCTGCCCCGGAGCAGGGGGTGCTCCCGTCACGGAGCGAAGGCGCAATCCAGAGGGGAGCGGTGGACGCCACTGGCGGGATGAGGGCATCTTGTCGTACATCTTCCCTGAACGGATCTGGAGAGGCTCCCTGAACGCCGTGGCGCTCTCGTGCGGGACAGCAGGGTGGGGGGGGTGACGCGTGCCCGCGCTCCGCATCCTCATCGTGGAAGACTCGGTGACGGTCCGCCGCCGCCTGGCGGATGCCTTCGCCGAGGATCCCGCCTTCACGGTGGTGGGTGAGGCGGGGGATGGGGAGCGGGCCCTGGAGCTGTGTCAGCGCCTGCGGCCGGACGTGGTGACGATGGACCTGATGCTGCCGGGGATGAATGGCGTGGAGGTGACCCGGCGCATCATGACCCAGTGCCCCACCCCCATCGTCGTCTTCTCCGGGCTGGAGAACCGGACGCTGGGCCTCTACCTGCTGGACGCGCTGACGGCCGGCGCGGTGGACGCGGTGGAGAAGCCCACCCGGTACGTGTCCTCGGAGTGGGCCGAGGAGCTGCTGACGCGGGTGAAGCTGGCCGCGCGCGTGCCGACGGTGCGCACGCCGGAGCACCTGAAGCCCGAGCCGACATGGCCGCAGTACACGCCGCGCGTCGCGGTCATTGGCGCCTCCACCGGCGGCCCGGCGGCCATGCGCAGCATCGCGCAGCAGCTCCCGGCGGACTTTCCCCTCCCCATCCTCCTGGTGATGCACCTGTCCCCGAAGTTCGAGGCCTCCATGGTGGAGTGGCTGGGCAAGAACGCCGCCATCCCCGTGCGGCACGTGGAGGACGGGGAGCTGCTGCCCTCCGTGGGCCGGCCCGTGCTGCTGATGGCGAGAGCCAACCGCCACCTGGAGCTGCGCGAGGGCCGGTTGTGGCTGACGGAGGGGCCGGAGCGGCACTCGAGCCGCCCCTCGGTGGACGTGCTCTTCGAGTCCGTGGCTCGCGAGGTGGGCTCTCGGGCCATCGCCTGCCTGCTCACCGGCATGGGGCGGGATGGCGCCGAGGGGATGCAGGCGCTGCGGCGCGCGGGCGCGATGACCCTGGCGCAGGACGAGGCCAGCTCCGTCGTCTTCGGCATGCCGCTGGAGGCCGTCCGCCTGGGCGCGGTCCGCCACGTGCTGCCGCTGAAGGACATCCCCTCGTGGCTGGACGGGTTCGCGCGCCGTCGCCCGGAGGCGGGCCAGGCGTGAGGCCCCTCCCCCGGCCGTCGCCGGGGCTCAGGCGTAGGCGGAGTCCTCCTCGACGGAGACCTCCAGGCGCCGGTTGAGCTGATCGAGGCGCCCGTAGCGCTCGCGGAGCATGTCCCGGTAGGCGCGCTGGTCGGTGGCGGCGATCTCCTCCAGCAGCTTGCGCAGCGCGCTCTCCAGCGCCTGCTTCAGATCACGGGCTTCAGGTGCGGACAGTTCCAGCAGCATGGTAGGCCTCCTTCGACTCAACGTTAGCCATCTCCCCGGGGCGCCCTGGGGGGCTGCCTGCCCGGCGCGGGCCGGGGCAGCGGGCGAGGCTCCAGCTCCCTTCCTTCCTTGGAGGGGACCTCCTGGCGGCGAGCGGGCCTGGCCCCATGTTCTCTCTGAGGGAGGCCCGCGTCAGGCCGGGCCAGCCGAGGAGGCCGCGAATGGTACAGGCAGGAGAGGTTCGTGAGGGGATGACGGTGCGGACGGCGGAGGGGCGCCGGGTGGGCGTGGTGGCCGGCGTCGGGGAAGTGCACTTCGAGCTCGAGCCCGGGCGGATGCCCGTGCCGCGGCGCGACTACCTGGTGGAGTACAGCGACGTGGCCGCCGTGCGCGGGCACGTGGTGTTCCTGGAGCCGGGCGCCCACCTGGCCCTGGAGGTGGATGACGATGGCGGCGCGCTGCCCCCGCGCAGCCACGGCGACATGGACAGGGAGCCGGTGAACATCGAGGAGGCCCCTCCGGGCCCGTGAGGCGCGGGGCGCCGGGGGCTCAGGCGAAGAGGCGCTGCACGAAGCTGCGCAGGCGCTCGGGCTCGAAGGGCTTCTCCAGGAACTCCCCCGGCCAGGCCGCCATCAGCTCGCGGGCGGGCGTGGAGAACGCTCCGCTGGACATGAAGCCCGTGCGGCGCGCGAGCCCCGGATCGTGCTGCTCCAGCTCGCGCAGGAAGTCCATCCCGCTCATGCCCGGCAGCATGAGATCGCACAGGATGGCGTCATAGCGCGCGCCACCCGCCAGCAGGCGGAGCGCCAGGCTCACGTCCTGGACGGACTCCACCTCGTGCGCCTCTTGCAGCAGCCGCCGCACCGAGGTGCCCACGGCCGGCTCCGCGTCGATCAGCAGCAGCCGCCGGCGAGGCCCCCGGGGCTCCAGCACCGCCTCCCGCGCGTGGACCTCGGAGCGCTCCGGCGCCTGGACGGCCGGGAGCACCAGCCGGAACACGCTGCCGCGCCCCGGCTCGCTCTCCACTTCGATCGTCCCGCCCATCGACTGGATGATGGACTGGGAGATGGCCAGCCCCAGGCCGGAGCCCGCCCCGGCCGCCTTGGTGGTGAAGAACGGATCAAACAGGTGCTGGCGCACCTCCGGGCTCATCCCCGAGCCGTTGTCCTCCACTTCGATCACCACCCTGTCCGGCGCGCGGCTCCGCGCGGAGATCCGGACGCGGTTGCGCTCCGGATCGCTCTGGGTGAAGGCCTGCAGGGCGTTGACCAGCAGGTTCACCAGCACCTGGCCCAGCCGCCCCTCGTTGCCGAGCACCGCCGGCACCGGCTCCAGCGCGCGCTCCAGCCCGGCTCGGTACTGCAGCTGCTTGCGGACGAGCCGCAGCGCCCCGTCGATCGCCTGGGGGACCGACACCGGGCTGCAGCGCTCCTCGTCCGAGCGCGCGAAGGTCTTCACGTCCTGGACGATGGTCCGCATGCGCTGGATGCCCTCCTGCGTCTCCGCCAGCACCTCGCGCAGCTCGGGCAGCGTGTCGGGTGCAAGGGTCGGCCTGGCGAGCAGCGCCTCCAGGAAGGAGAGGTTGGAGCAGACGTAGGCCAGCGGGTTGTTGATCTCGTGGACCACGCCCGCCGCCAGCGTGCCGATGCACGACAGCCGGTCCGCCAGCCGCAGCTGCATCTCCAGGCGCTTGCGATCCGTGATGTCGCGGTTGGTGATGATGAGGAAGGCGGCGCCACCGGGCTCGGTGAAGACGGCCTTCTTGGTGATGAGCGTCCGGGGCTGGCCGGCACCATTCGTGAGGGTGTTCTCCTGCTCGAGGGGCTGACCGATCCCGAAGGCCTGCTCGTCCTGCTCCCAGAAGGCCTCCGCCTCCGCCGGGGAGAACAAGTCCCGGCACGTGCGGCCGAGCAGCTCCTGCTCGCTCCGCCCGAGCAGGCCGCAGAAGGCGCGGTTGACGATCACGTAGCGGTGCGAGCGATCCAGCACGAAGAGCGGATCCGGCACCGCGTCCAGCGTGTTGCGCAGGAAGTCGCGCGTGCGCTCCAGCTCCGCCTGCGCGCGCAGGCGCTCCAGCTCCGCGCTCGCCCGCGCCGCCAGCGCGCCCACCAGCGAATGCTCCAGCGCCCCGCCCTCCAGCGGCTGATCATTCAGGATGGCGATGACGCCGATGGCGTTCCCATTGCCATCTTTCAAGGGGGCGCCCAGGTAGCCGCGCATCCCCAGCTGCGAGAGCATCTCGTCCTCGGGGTACCACCGGGCCACCTCATCCGGGACATGGCAGATGGACTTGCGGATGGCCTCATCACACGGCGTGCCACGCAGCGAGTAGACGACCTGGGGCTGGAGGCTCCCGCGGAGCCAGTAGGCCAGGCTGCGGATGGAGGCGCCGTCCGGGAGGATCTCTCCCACCAGCACGCAGCAGGCGCGGAAGGTCCGCGCCAGGCGCTCCGCGAAGTTGCCGAAGAGCTGGTGGCCGAGCTCCGCCTGGGTGCTGTCCAGCAGCATCTGCACGGCGTCCCGAAGAGCGGCGGGCTCGGAGGGGAGCTCCTCCAGCAGCGGCGGCGAGCCGGAGAGCCCCAGCGCGACCAGGCGCCGCGAGAGCGCCGTCAGCCGCGCCAGCCAGTTGCCCCCCGGGGGCACCACGCACTCATCGGCGCCGGCGTGGATCAGCGCGCCATGCTCCGCGGAGCCCCGCTCCGTCAGCACCACCAGGTGCGTCCGCAGCACGTTGCGCCGAGAGTGGAGCTCCCGACACAGCTGGACCCCCTCCTCCAGCGAGCGCCCGGGATCAGCCAGCACCACCAGCCCCTCGGGCAGCTGCCGAGGCAACTCCTGGAGGCTGCTGGCGCACATCCAGGTACACGCATCCAGGAGACCCTGATCCTGAAGTCGCTGCTCGAGCTGCTCCCTCACGCTCCGTGGAACGCCCAAGAGGCTCACATGCATGGAACGCCTCACAATCCTGTTCATCCGCAGCGTAGCCGAACCGAGCAGAAGGCGGTGTATCGAGCCGGGCGGGCGCTACATTTGATAAATTGAGACCCGCCGATCACCCGCATGGAACTCCAGCCCATCGGGGGCAGGGAGACATGGTCTATGATGGGCTCCATTCACGAGGTGACCTGTCTTGGGCTACCGGCCTATGTCCTCCGACACTCCTCAGCCTGAGCCAGGGGGCGGCACGTCCAGGGCAGGGCGCAGGAGCGGCTCATGACGACCGGGGCTCCGATGGAGCAGCGGCTGGAGTCCACCAACCGGCTGCTCCGGGCGCTCACGGAGGCCCAGACGGAGTTCATCCGGGGCAGCGATGCGCAGGGGCTGTTCAACCGGCTGCTCGGGGTGCTGCTGGAGCTGACGGACAGCGAGTACGGCTTCATCGGCGAGGTGCTCTACGCGCCGGAGGGCGTGCCCTACCTGCGCACCTACGCCATCACCAACATCGCCTGGACGGGCGAGCTGCGGGAGGTCTACGCGCGGCAGGCCCCGCTGGGCATGGAGTTCCGCAACCTCCGCACGCTCTTCGGCGCCGTGATGACCTCGGGCAAGCACGTGCTGTCCAACAACCCCTCCGCGGATCCACGCAGCGGCGGCGTCCCTCCCGGCCACCCGCCCCTCAGGGCCTTTCTCGGGCTGCCCTTCAACTCCGGCGGGGAGCTGGTGGGCATGGTGGGCATCGCCAACCGGCCTGGCGGCTACGATCAGGGAGTCATCGACTTCCTGCAGCCCTTCCTGGCCACCTGCTGCAGCGTGATCCTCGGCGGGCGCAGTGAGCAGCAGCGGCGCCAGGCCGAGGAGACGCTCCGCCACCGCGAGGAGGAGCTGCGCAGGCACCGCGATCACCTGGAGGAGCTCGTCCAGGTGCGCACCGAGAAGCTGCTGCGCACCACCAAGGAGCTGGAGCGGCATCAGCTCTCGCATCAGGAGAAGCTGATCGCGCTGGGGGAGCTGGCGGGCACCATCGCTCATGAGATCAACAGCCCCATGGGCTACGTGATGAGCAACCTGTCCATGCTCACCCGGTACATCGCGTCCCTCGAGCGGATGCTCCAGCGCTACCGCGAGTTCGAGCAGAGCGTGGGGGCCCACCTCCAGGGGCCGCAGGCCGAGGCCCTCGCGAGCCTGCGCACCCTCTGGGAGCAGGAGAACCTGAACACCGTCCTGGCGGACGTGCAGGACCTGCTCGGCGAGACGCAGGAAGGCACCCAGCGCGTGAAGGACATCATCCAGAGCCTGAAGCAGCGCATGCAGCACCAGAAGGAGGAGGCTTATCCCCAGCTGGTCGATCTGAACAAGGAGCTGGCGACCGCGCTGAAGATGATGGCGGGGGATGCGCTCGAGGGCCGGTGCGAGGTGCGGACCGCGTATGGGGAGGTGCCCCCCATCCTCGGCTTCCCCATCGAGATCAGCCAGGTGTTCACCCACCTGTTGAGCAACGCCGCCGGTGCCATCGCGGATCGCGGGGAGATCCGCGTCACGACGAAGCAGGAGGGCGAGATGGTGGTGGTGAGCATCTCCGACACGGGCCACGGGATGCCGCCGGAGGTGCAGGCCAGGATCTTCACCCCGTTCTTCACCACCAGGCCGCCGGGGAGGGGGACGGGGCTGGGCCTGGCCATCAGCTACAACATCATCTCCCGCCACCATGGCCGCATCGAGGTGCAGAGCCAGCCAGGCCAGGGCACCACCTTCACCCTCCGGCTGCCCGCGGCCCCAGAGGCCCTGCGCGCGGCGTTCACGACGAAGGCTGGGAGCGCGCCGGTGTGAGCTCGTTGAGCATGCGTCAGGCGAGGGTATCGCCGACACGACGCAGCTGATCCGCGTTCTCCTTCATGCTCACGGCGACCTGCGCGATGATCGTGAAGAAGCGGCCGCTGCGCTCGACGATCTCCGAGGACTGCTGGCTCTGCTGCTTGAGCACCGCGGCGCCGTCGAAGAGGGTGCCCAGCAGCGCCTTGAGGATGGAGACGAAGTCGAAGTGGCGGAGCACCTCGGCGGGGCTCACCTCGCGGGCACCCAC
Source organism: Myxococcaceae bacterium (assembly GCA_016926755.1). Classification (GTDB taxonomy): domain Bacteria; phylum Myxococcota; class Myxococcia; order Myxococcales; family Myxococcaceae; genus Hyalangium. Next base: position 14,629 of record JAFGNZ010000259.1, read on the forward strand.
CAGGGTGTCGCCGCTGACGCGCAGCGCGTCCTTGAGGTACCAGGTGCCCACCGTCTCCACGGTGACGAGCCGCCCGTCGGTGAGCATGAAGAGCTCGCGCCGCAGCTCTCCGCCGCTCTCGTCGGGGGAGGCGTTGCGGGGCTCCAGCTTGCGGGTGACGCCCGCCAGGCGGACGGCGGGCTCGTGGAGCCAGGCGGCCGCGCGCTCGCGCACCGTCACGCCGAACTGCTGCTCGAGCGTCTCGGGGGTGCGCGCGTCCCCGCCCGACTTGGGGCGGATGGGCTGGGCGATGGCCCGGGCCTCGGGCAGCAGCAGGTCCACCAGCTCCTCGATGATGCCGGCCTTCGCCTCGTGCTCTTCCCGGCCATAGTCCAGCACGGACATGAAGAACTCGCGCGCCATCTGCGGGGTGAGCTGATCGTTCTCCGGGATGGGGAGCTGAGGGGCGGTAGCCTCCTGGGGCTGGGGGGGCTGCTCGGTCCGCTTCGGTTCTTCGCTCATGGGGGGCACGTTATCAGAGGGCCTGCGGACTTCGGGAGATGAGCCTGCGGCCGCCAGGGCCACAGGGAGAGGTGGGCGCTCGGCTGGACGAGCGCGCAGGAGCCCCAGGAGCGCCGGAAGCCGTGGGTGCCGTGCAGGGCCCCTGGAGGAAGGTGCGCACGAGGTGAGCACGCCATCGGTCGGGCGGTTCACCGCGAGGTCCAGGTGCGTGTCAAGGGCTGGGCGAAGGCCCCGAGCGCGCCCGGACCGCCCCGGCGGATGCCCAGGGTGAGCCGCGTGAACCCGGCCCGAGCAGGCCCGGGATTCACCCAAATCCTGAGTCCTTATGCCTGGTTACGAAGAAATGGTGGGCAGGCGCAACTTGTAGGGGGTGATGTGCGATAATGTCTTCAAGTTACCGACTTTTACCCCTGAGGTAGTCAACCATGGCGACGCGCGTCCCCTCCCAGCCGATTTCGTCCCCCGCGGTCCGGGCCAGCCGGGCGAGCGAGGTGAGCGTCACGAAGCAGTCGCGGTTCTCGAACGACTTCCAGCAGTGGCTGCACGAGAACGGCTACGGGAAGTACGACTTCGCCAAGGGGAACGTGCCGGCGTTCGGTGGCAAGAGCCAGGCGGGCGAGAAGGTGACGAAGGAGCCGGTGATCTTCATCCACGGCAACTCGGACAGCGCGGCGGGGTGGAAGGACTCGGTGGAGCACTTCTCGAAGCAGGGCTACAAGTCCTCGGAGATGTACGGGATGACGTGGGGCCCGGCCAACCCGATGAAGGCGGGGGAGCAGCATCACTCGAAGAAGTACCTGGAGGAGGTGCGGGCGTTCATCGAGGCGGTGAAGCAGTACACGGGGGCCGAGAAGGTGGACGTGATCGGCCACTCGATGGGGGTGACGCTGGCGCGCAAGGCGATCCAGGGCGGCGACGGGTTCGATCCGTACGCGGGCAAGCGCTACGAGCTCGGGGAGGCGCTGACGAGCAGCGTGGACACGTTCGTGGGGATCGCGGGAGCGAACCACGGGCTGGCGGCGGCGCTGTGGACGGGGGACATGGTCCCGACGACGAACAGGACGAGCGGGCTGCACCCGCGCTCGGAGCTCCTGAAGGATCTGAACGCGGTGGAGCACGACGAGGGTGACAACGTCTTCAGCATCTGGTCGCACGCGGACGAGGTGGTGGGGGTGGGGCTGGCGGGCTTCACCTCGCCGATCCCCGGGCAGGACGGGCAGAAGGTGTACGGCACGTTCCCGTTTGGCCACATGGGGCTGAAGAACCTGACGGCGGAGACGCAGCTGGCGATGATCCGCGACCACGAGGTCCGCTGAGCCGCGCTCCCGTTCACCCGCTGCCGTGAGTCACGGCTTGTAGACCTGGATGCGCGCCTCGGGCACGCGCCGGGCCAGGCGCTCCATGTGGCTGGACACCTCGGCGAGGACGCGCTCCTTGTCGAGGGTGAGCAGCCGGCGGTCGCGCATGATGACGCGGCCGTCCACCAGCACCGTCTGCACGTCGCTGGCGCGGGCGCTGTACACCAGGCCGGCGGTGAGGCTGTGGGGCGGCTGCCAGTGGGCGCCGCGCGTGTCCACGAGGATGAGGTCCGCGAGGTAGCCGGGCGCGAGCTTGCCCAGCCGATCGCTCAGGCCCAGCACGGCGGCGCTGCCGCGCGTGGCGATGTCGAGCGCCTCGGGGATGGGCATGACCTCGGGGTCGCTCGCCTCGTGCTTCTGCATCATGGCCATGAGGCGGAGGCTCTCGAGCACGTCGAGGGTGTTGTTGCTGACGGCGCCATCCGTGGCCAGGCCCACCTCGATGCCGGCCTTGCGCAGGGCGCGGATGGGCGTCATGCCCATGGCCAGCTTGAGGTACGTCTTGGGGGCGTGCGCGATGCCCACGTGGTCGCGGTAGCGCGCCAGGCGCTCGACGTCCTCGGGCAGCAGGCCGCAGCCGTGGGCGATGAGGGTGGGGACGCTGAGGATCCCCGTGTCCTCGAGGACCTTGATGGGCGTCATCCCACGCTTCTCCAGGCTGGCGGTGGTCTGGCCCATCTCCTCGGCGGCGTGGATGTGGATGCCGACGCCCAGCCGCCGGGCGTGCTCGACGGAGGCGCGCAGGAAGCCGTCATCGCAGGTGTAGGGCGCGTGGGGGGCCATGCAGGTGGTGATGCGTCCGCCAGCGCCACCCTTCCAGCGCTCGACGAAGGCGGCGGTCTCGTCGAGCACGCCCATGCCGCGGCTGGCGAACACGGCCCACCCGAGGTGGGCCCGGGTGCCTGCCTGATCGACGGCGCGGGCCGCCTGGTCCATGAAGAAGTAGTGGTCGGCCACGGTGGTGACGCCGCCCTCGATCATCTCGATGAGGCCGAGGAGCATCCCCCAATAGACGGCCTCCTCGGTGAGGTTGCTCTCGAGCGGCCAGATGAACTCGTTGAACCAGCGCTCGATGGGCACGTCCTCGGCGAGGCCGCGGAAGAGCACCATGGGCACGTGGGAGTGGGTGTTGATGAGCCCCGGCATGGCGAGCTGGTGACGCGCCTCGATGACATCGAGCCCGGGCTCGGGCGCCTGTCCGGTGGGCCGTATCGCGGCGATCCGGTTGCCGCGGATGACGATGTCCTGGTTGCTGGCGACGGTGGGCACACCGCGCTCATCAGGCACGAGCGCGTAGCAGTTGCGGATGAGGGTGTCCGTCATCGGGAGTCCTGGGGAGTCGAGGTGGGCTGGCGACGAGGGGGGAACGCGGGTGAGTAGCACCTGCCCTGGTGCAAGTAACCATTCTCCACGCAAGCCTCATCGTCCAGCGCAAGAGGTACCCAGCACCCCCCGTTGATGATGACCTGTCCTTTCCTGGGACATCGCCCCATCGCGTCTGGCTTGGACTGTCCTGGGAAGGGCTTATCGGGTACATCCTCCTTGATCACCTTCCAACCCGAGGGAGCCTCGACGATGCTCCTGGGCGCTGTCAGGAAGGAATCTCCGACGGCCACTGGGCCTGCATCGGGCCTCTCCGCTTCTGGCATGGCCTCTGCGACGGCGGGCATCTCCACGACGGGATCATGCGTGGCCGAACGGCCACATAGGAGTGGGAACAGCACCACGGCCGCCGCCCCGAGCAGGAGCCGCCATGCCGAGGCAGCTGCTCGGGGCGCGGCACGCTCCGAAGGGGCCGCGCGCAGGTGCGCACTTCGGCATCGAGCCACGGCATCCCGTCTCCCGCGGCGGCGCCTCAAGGCTCGGAGCCGCGCGGCATTCCCGAGCAACTCCGGGCGCAGGCGATTGCTGAAGACAGCGACGAAGGCGGCCTCCTCGCGTCCCCAACTCGAGGGAGGCTGTGTCTCAGGGGTGAAGAGGGGTTGATCCGCCTCCGGGAGAGTCTCCTTCGCGGCCTGCTCCAGCGCTTCGGCCAGCTCGCCCGTGGTGCCGCGTTCCTCGGGGTTCATGGAGAGCATGCGGACGATCAACTCGCTGAGCTGCGGAACCACGCGGGGGTTGAGCGCCAGCGGAGGAGGGGGAGGAACATCATCCAGGTGCCAGAGGCCCGAGGCATCCTCTCTCGGTTCCATGGGCGGTGGGTACTCGCCCGTGACGAGCCGGTAGGCAGTGACTCCCAGGGCGAAGAGGTCATCCGGCGGCCCGGCGATGTGGGAGACTCTGAGGCGGCGGAAGCGCGCGGCCGAGAGCCATGCCTCCGGAGGGCGGTAGGCCGGCGTGCCGGGAGGCATCGGGGGTGGGGTCAGGGGGCGAGCGCCTTGATAGGTCCCGGCGCCAAAGTCCAAGAGGACGGCGCGGTGGTCCTCGTGCCTCACCAGGACATTGTCCCCCTTGACGTCTCGGTGCACGCCACCGGCTGCATGGGCGGCATCGAGGGCCCAGGCCAGGTCGGCGAGGAGCTGAAACACCTGCTGAGAGGAGGGGTTGTGCTGCCGCGCCCAGTCGTACAACGGCGTGCCCTCCACCCACTCCATGACGAGATAGGGGTGGGTGGCGCCTGATGGGGCATGCCAGCCTCCATGGTCGAGCAGGCGCGGAATACTGGGGTGGCGGGAGCGGGGAAGGAGCTCCAGCTCGCGCTCGAAGCGCGGATCCTGGGGGTACACGGCCAGCTTGAGGGCCACGGGGTCCGACGCTTCCTGCCCCACCCTCACGGCGCGGTAGACGGCCCCGTAGGTCCCCTGGCCGCGCAGGCCCACCACGCGCCAGGGCCCCACGACTGTTCCCGGGGGAAGCCCAGTGGGATCCAGCTCTCGCACGCGAACGCCCTCCATGAGGTGCCGCGCAGCCGAGCTGCGAGGTGCCTCTGCGTGCCACGAGCCTACTCCACAAGTAGGCAGGCGTCAGGGCTATCTTGCAGGTCTACCGCGCCGCTACACCTCTCCTCTATCGCGGTTTGCCCCGAGAGGGAGTTGAAGGGAGGCACTCGAGCAAGCCAGCGGAGCATCCATCGGAGCATGGCGAGCAAGGCGGGTGCCTTGGCGTCCTCCTGCGGCACTTCTGGAGGTAGCGTGGGAGGTCGGCCAGTTCCTGGCGCCACATGGACGGTGCATGACACGCAGCTGTCCGGCAACCCGGTGGGGCTCGGCAGGCCGCGGTCGGCCGCTGCCCGCTGGGAGTTTGAGGTGCTGACCCGAGCATGGTTTGCAGGTTCAGCAGCCCCCATCCCCGCGCCAGCAGGTGACGGAGCCCTCAACGGTACGGGGGACCAGGTGTCGCCCCCACCTTCGCCATGGTGGCCCGGGAGCCTGCCGGCCTCCAGCCCCCCAATGGCCCGAAGGCTGGCCGAGGCTGGTGAAAGCAGAGCCGCTCGGGGCACTGCCTGTCGGCGGCGCATGGCGCAAAGCTGTCCGACAACTTGGCAGGTTCAGACGGGCCGCCTCCGCCAGCGCCCCCCTCAGCGAGTTCTGACGTGGGACTGGCTGGGCAGAGTGGCTCTGCCAGGGCAGGGGCCTGCGAGGGCACCTCGCCTGTCCGACAACGGGGCAGGTCCAGGTAAGCCGCTTCCGCCGGCGCCTTTCCAGCGAGCTCAGGCGTGGGACTGCCTGGGGAGAGTGGCTCTGTCAGGCGAGGGGGTGCAAAGGCCTCTGGCCTGTCGGACAAGCAGGCAGGTTCAGACAGGCCGAGCCCGCCGGCGCGCCCCTGGTGGGCCCGGCTTCGGAGCTGTCCACAGCGGACGGCTGCACAGGGGTGGGCGCCTGGGGCTCCGCCTGCGCCGGGTGCAGTGGCATCAGCCTGTGGAGCAGTTGCTCATCACCGGCCAGCAACAGTGCCGACAGGTGGTGCCTCAAGGCCTGAGCATCCCTGTCTCCCAAAGCTCCCGCCACGTACCGAACCCGTGAGCACCTCGCAGCCCTCGCGCGTCACCAGGACAGTGTGCTCGAACTGGGCCGACAGGCTGCCGTCCTCCGTCACCACCGTCCACCCGTCCGGCAGCACCCGCACCTCCGGGCGCCCCAGGTTCACCATCGGCTCGATGGTGAGCACCATCCCCGAGCGCAGCGTGATGCCCGTCCCCCGCTTCCCCACGTGAGGCACGTGCGGCGGGCCGTGCATCGAGCGGCCGATGCCGTGCCCCCCGAACTCTCGCACCACGCTGCAGCCCTCCGCCCGCGCCAGCTCATCAATGGCCGCGCCGATGTCCCCCAGTCGCGCGCCGTGGCGCACCACCGCCATGCCCGCCTCCCGGCAGCGCCGCGCCACCTCCACCACGTGCCGCGCCTCCGCGGACACCTCGCCGATGAAGAACGTGGCCGACGTGTCCCCGTGGTACCCGTCCAGGTTCGTCGTCACATCCACGTTGATGATGTCCCCCGCCGCCAGCCGCTCGTCCGCGCGCGGAATCCCGTGGCACACCACTTGGTTGCGGCTGGTGCACACCGCCGCCGGGAAGCCGTGGTAGCCCAGCTGGCTCGGCTTGCCCCCACGCCGCGCCGTGTCCTCCCTCACCCACGCGTCGATGTCCGCCGTCGTGATGCCTGGCGCCAGCCGCGCCGCGACGCAGGCCAGGGTCTCCGCGGCCGCCCGCCCCGCCAGGCGCAGGCGCTCTACCTCCGTGCCCTTCAACAGTGGAATCCCCATGGCGCGGCAAGCTGGCACCGGCTCGGCGGAGGCGTCCAATGCTGTCTCGGCATCGAGCCCACCTCTCACCGGTGAACACCGGGCAGAGGGGCCCCGTGCAACGGCGCGGGGCTCGCGCTACTCTCGGCGCCCGTGAGCCTCACGCACATCCAGTCCTTCGTCGCGGTGGCTGAAGAGGGCCACGTGGGCCGCGCCGCCCGCCGGCTCCACCTCACGCAGCCCCCGCTCAGCCGCCACATCCTCGCGCTCGAGGACGAGCTCGGCACCCGCCTCTTCGAGCGTACGCCCCGCGGCATGCGCCTGCTGCCCGCTGGCGAGGCGTTCCTGCGGCACGCTCGCCGCATCCTCGCCGAGGTGGACGCCGCGGTGCACACCGTGCGCGGCGTCACGGCGGGCCGCCAGGGCGCGTGAGCCGCCGGCCCCGCGAGGGTCCCCTCCCGCGCTCCCTCCGCTCCTCGCTCGGATCAAGTCCCTCCCACCACGGGCCTCAAGGGCAGCTCGACCGTGAAGGTCGCCCCCTGGCCCGGGTGGCTCTCCACGTGGATGGTGCCGCCGTGGGCCTGGACGATCTGGCGGGTGATGTAGAGCCCCAGCCCCAGCCCGCCGTAGTGGCGCTCGGACACCGCGCGCTCGAACCGGCCGAAGATGCGTGACAGGGCCTCGGGCGCGATCCCGATGCCTTCGTCTCGCACCACCAGCCGGGCGTGCGTGTCGCTCGCGCTCGTCTCGAGGTGCACCGGCGCGCCCGCGCCATACTTGATGGCGTTGCTCAACAGGTTGGTGACGACCTGCTCCAGGCGGAGCCTGTCCCAGCGGCCCATGAGCGGGCCCCGGACGCTGAGGTGCAGCGCGGAGCGGGCGTGGGCCGCCTGCGCCTCGAAGCGCGAGGCCACCTCTTGAGCCACGGACGCCAGGTCCACCTCCTCCCGCGTCAGCTGGAGGCCCCCGGAGGTGATGCGCGAGATGTCCAGCAGCTCGTTGATGAGCACGCTCAGCTTTCCAACGGTGCGCTCCACGCCCTCCAGCCGGGAGCGGAGCTTCTCCACGGACAGCGCGGGGCCGTGCTCGCTCGCCGCGCGCAGGAGCGACTGGACGTGCAGCTTGAGCGAGGTGGTGGGGGTGTGCAGCTCGTGCGCGGCCACCTGCAGGAACTCGTCCCGCAGGCTGATGGCCAGCTGCGCCTGCCGGTACAGGAGCGAGTTGTCCAGCGCCACGGCCGCCTGCGCCGCCAGGCACTCCACCAGCTGCTCGTGCTCGTGCCGGAAGCGGCCCGGCTCCGGGTGCCCGAAGAGGAGCCCGCCCAGCACGGTACCGGAGCGGCTCCTCACCGGGACGGCCAGGTAGCTCTTCACGGGGAGGTGTCCCTCCGGCATTCCGTGATGGGGAGGGTTCTGTCCGTAGTCGGGGCTTTGGGTGACGTCGTCCAGCCGCACCGTCCGTGTCCCCTCGAAGGTGGGGCGGAAGAGGGGGGTGTTGCGCGGCAGAGGGAACCCCTCGAGGGCTTCCCGGGGCGCTCCCGAGAGTGTGTAGAGCAGGTAGGCCTCCCCCTGGTCGTTGACGAGCTTGTGGAAGAAGGCGCCGAACGCCGCGCCGGTGAGCGCCGTGGCCTCGTCGGTGATGCGCTGCAGGAGCTTGTCCCGGTCCAGCTCGGAGGCGAACGCGAGGCCCAGGCGGGACAGCATCTCCGCCCGGCGCTTCTCCTGCTCCGCCCGGGAGAGGGCCTCCTGGGTCTCGCGGAGGAGGCGGTGTCGCTCCAGCGCTCCCGCCACCCGCCGCGCCAGCTCCTCGCCCAGCGCGAGGTCCTCCGCGTCGAAGCGCTGGCCGGGCTCGCAGGCGTTCAGCGTCATGAGGCCGACGAGCCGGCCCGGGCTCCGGAGGGGCACCACCATGACGCTGCGGACGTCCAGCGCCTCGAGGAGCTGGAGGTGCTCGGCGGACTCCGCCACCTCCGCGCGCAGGGGGACGAAGTCGGCGAGCAGGCACGTCTGGCCGCTGCGGAGCGCGCGCAGCAGCGGGTCGGGGGAGTCCTGGCGCGGCACGAAGCGCAGGGCCTGCCAGAGCAGCGGCTCCTTCCGGACGTCCCGGTGAGCCGCCGCGACAGGGCGCGGCGTGCCGTCCTCCTGTAGCAGGGCCACGGCACACATGTCCGTGAAGGAGTCCGCGACCAGGCGGGCCACGCGCTGCAGGAGATCCTCGGGGTCATCCGTCCGCTCCACGAGGAGGCGGCTCGCCTCCGAGAGCAGGCGCAGCTGCTGTTCGGAGCGCTTGCGCTGGGTGATGTCCCGCATCGCCCCTACCATCCGGACGGCCTTGCTGGTGGCATCACGGGCGACGTACGCCCTGTCCATCACGTGCGCGAAGGTGCCATCCCGGCGGAGGAAGCGGTACTCGCCCTCCCACTTCAGTCCATTGCCGTCGATGATCTCCTGGAGCCCGCGATCCACGCGCTCGCGATCTTCCGGGTGGATGCGCTCGAACCACCATGTGGCGACAGGCGTCAGCTCCTGCGCGGAGTAGCCGAAGAGCGTCTGCACGTTCAGGTTCCAGAGCAGCGTGCCAGTGATGAGATCCCAGTCCCGGAGGGCGTCGTTGCTGGCGAGGGTGGCCAGCCGGTACTTCAGCTCGGACTCGCGCAGGGCCTCCTCGGCCTTGCGTCGCGCGGTGATGTCCTTGCTCACGCCGATGAAACCAGTCGGCTCGCCGCGGGCGTTGCGCATCAGGCTGGTCTTGACGTCCACCCAGAGCAGGGTGCCGTCCTTGCGGCGCCCCTGCCACTCGCCGGCGTAGTCCTGGCCCTCGAGGATCCGGGCGAGATCTCGCGCGAGGGCTTGCGGCTGCTGCTCGGGGTAGAGCCGCTCCACCGTCTGCCCCAGCATCTCCTCGGCCGAGTAGCCGAAGAGCGCGGTAGCCCCCTTGTTCCAGTGCATGATGACCCCGGAGAGGTCCGTGACGATGATGCTGTCCTGGACGCTCTCCAGGATGCTCGCCTGGAAGCGAAGCAGGTCCTCTCCCGCCTGCTGGGTGCCGCCTGCCCGCGATTCCGTCAACGCCGAGCTCCTCCGTGGCTGCTCTACTTGGGCTCGTCCGCCACTGGGCCCACCACGCCCGGCGCCACCCACTGCATCTGGTTCAACTCCTGGGGGCTCATCACTCTGCCCGCGGGCACCCGCGTCGCCCCGTTGCGATCCTGGAGCGGGCCGGTGAAGGGATCAAACGTCGGCGTGGGGGAGGACATGTCCTTGAGCAGCTCCATCACCCGGTCGTACACGGACACCTGCTTGCCCCCCACCGTCATCTGCGCCTTCTTCAGCGCGTCCACGTACTTGGGGTTGATGGGCAGGCCCGGCTGGCCTCCCAGCTCCACCGCGCTCTCGCGCAGCAGCCACCAGTAGTCCACGTCCTTCAGCTTGCCCGGCGCGTAGGTGCCGTCGCGCACCTTGCTCAGGAAGTCGATGTAGATCTTCTCCCAGTGCACCAGCTGACCGGACACCACGAAGTCCGGCGCGAAGCGGTGCATGGGCGAGTAGTGGGCGAAGCCGGGCACCTTCTTGCGGCCCGCCACCTGCACCACCGTGGCGGTGTCCTCGGTGAAGGCCAGCACGTCATTGCCCTCGGCCATCAGCGCCTCGGCCGCCTCGCGCGCCTTGACGGGGCTCACCCAGGCGTTGATCCACTTCACGTTCACCGTGGCCTTGGGGTTGACGGCCCGCACGCCCAGCGCGAACGCGGAGATGTGGCGCTTGAGCTCGGGGATGGGGAAGGCGGCCACGTAGCCCACCTTCCCCGTCTTCGTCAGCGCCCCCGCCATCAGCCCGTTGAGGTAGTAGAGCTGATAGAAGTCGGCCATGAAGGTGGCCATGTTCGGCGCCCGCTTGAAGCCCGAGGTGTGGGCGAACACCACGTCCGGGTACTTCTTCGCCGCCTCCAGCGTCTGATCCATGAAGCCGAAGCTGGTGGTGAACACCACCTTGCAGCCGCCCTTCACCAGCCGGTCGATGACGGGCAGCGCCTGGCCCTCGGGCACGGCCTCCACGTACTGCGTCTCCAGCCAGGGCAGCGCCTTCATGGTCAGCTTGCGCGCCTCGTCGTGCGCGAAGCTCCAGCCGATGTCTCCCACCGGCCCCACGTAGATGAAGCACGCCTTGAGCTTCTTCTCCTCGGCCTGGGCCGAGCCCGCGACGCCCAGCGCCAGCAGCGCCAGCAACAGCACCTGTCTTCGCACCATCATGCTCCTCCTCTATCGCTCACCACGGTGGTAGGGCCTGCCCAGCGCCGCCGGTGCCGAGCCCTGGGTGCGGCGCAGGCCGGCCAGGGCCAGCACCACGACGACCAGCAGGTAGGGCATGGCGGCGAACAGCTCGGTGGGCACCTGGCTCTGATCCTGGAGCCGGAACTGCAGGTAGTACAGCAGCCCGAAGAAGACGGCGCCGAGCACCGCGCGCAGCGGGCTCCAGCCCACGAAGATGACCAGGGCCACGGCGATCCACCCCAGGCCCGCCGTCATGCCGTCCGTCCACGCGGGGCGGTAGGCCAGCGACAGGAAGGCCCCGGCCAGCCCCGCCAGGGCCCCGCCGAAGGCCACCGCCAGGTAGCGCACCGCCATCACGTTCACGCCCAGCACGTCCGCCGCCGCGGGGTTCTCCCCCACCGAGCGCAGCACCAGCCCGGGCCGCGTGGCGTGCAGGAAGCCCCAGAGCACCACGGCCAGCGCTCCGGCCGCCACGGTGAAGGGCAGCTCGGGCGCGGGCTCGAAGAGGATGGCGCCCTCGTACCGCTTGCCCAGCAGCCCCGCCACGCCCAGCCCCAGCATGGCCAGGGCCAGCCCGGACACGTACGCGTTGGCGCGCAGGGTGAGGGTGACGAAGCCGTGCAGCAGCGCCGCCAGCGCCCCCACCGCCATGGCCAGGCACACCGCCGCCCCCGGCGCCTCCGTCTCCGAGGCCACCCCGAAGGCCGCCAGCGCCCCCACCGCCATCATCCCCTCCACGCCCAGGTTCACCACCCCGGCCCGCTCGTTGACGAGCGCCCCCAGCGAGGCCAGCAGCAGCGGCGTGCCGAAGGAGAGCGCTCGCGTGAGCGCCTGGAGGAACTCCTCCATCATCTCGCCCACCTCACGCGGTAGCGCACCAGGGACTCTCCGGCGATCAGGCACAGGAGCATCAACCCGCTGAAGACGTCGATGACCCGGAAGGGCATGTTGAGGCTGATCTTCAGCAGATCTCCCCCGGCGAGGATGAGGCCCATGAGGGGCGCGGTGAGCAGCACCAGCGCCGGGTGCCCCCGGGCCAGCCACGCCACGATGATGGCGGTGAAGCCGTAGCCGAGCGAGATCTGCGACGGATCCAACAGCCGGTAGTGGATGCCCGCCACCTCGCCCACGCCAGCCAGCCCCGCGGCCCCGCCCGACAGCAGCCCGGTGAGCAGCACCACCCGAGGGATGGGCATGCCGGCGTAGCGCGCGGCCCGAGGGCTCTCCCCCACCACGCGCAGCTCGTAGCCCAGCGAGGTGCGGGTGAGCAGCACCTGCAGCGCCACGGCCAGCACCACCCCCAGCACGAGGGTGGGCCAGTGCACCAGCGTGTCTCCCAGCAGCGGCAGCCGGGCCGCGCCGGGGAACTCGTCGGTGTAGGTGAAGCCCTGCACCTGCTCGCCTCGCCACGGGCCGCTGACCAGGTAGAGGACGAGGTAGCCGGCCACCGAGTTCAACATCAGCGTGGTGAGGATCTCGTTCACGTCCACGCGCGCGCGCAGCCACGCGGCCGGCAGCGTCCACAGCCCGCCGGCGGCCGCGCCCGCGAGGAACATGAGGGGCAGGCTCACGGCGCTCGCGGGGAGGAAGAGGGCGACCGCCGCGCCCGCCGCCGCGCCCAGCAGCAGCTGCCCCTCCGCGCCGATGTTGAAGAAGCTCACGCGGAAGGCCAGGGTGAGGCCGCTGCCGATGAGCAGCAGGGGGATGGTGCGGCGCAGCACCTCGGCCAGCCCCTGCGGATCGCCCAGCGTGCCCTCCAGCAGCGTGCCGTAGGCCTCCAGCGGGCCCACGCCGTAGGCGGCGAAGAGGGCGCCGGCCAGCGTGAACGCCAGCGCCAGCACTCCCAGGTACACCCCCACCCGCTTGCGCCGGCGAGGGAGGGGATCCAGCTCGAAGCGGATCACGCCGCGCCCTCCGCCGCCTGGGTCATCATCCGCCCGAGCCGCTCGAAGTCCACCTCGCCCGCGGGCCAGGGGCCGCGCAGCGCTCCCTGGTAGAGCGCCGCCACCCGGTGCGAGAGGGCGAACAGCTCATCGAGATCCTCCGTCACCAGCAGCACCGACATGCCCTCCCGCGCCCGCTGGATGAGGAGCCGGTGCACCTGCTCGGTGGCCCCCACGTCCACGCCGTAGGTGGGGTGCACCGCGATCAGCAACCGGGGCGCGCCCGCCAGCTCTCGCGCGAGCACGGCGCGCTGGATGTTGCCGCCGGACAGCAGCCGCAGCGGCGCGCGGGGGCCTGGGGTGGCGATCTGGTAGGCCTGGATGAGCTCGGTGGCCTGGCGCTCCATCCGCTCGCGATCCAGCCAGGGGCCGCGGCGCAGCGCCGTGCGGAAGGTGCGCAGGGCCAGGTTCTCCGCCACGCTCATGGCGGGCACGGTGCCGGCCCTCCGCTCCTCGGGCACGTGCGCCACGCCCCGGGCGAAGAGCTGCGCGGGAGAGAGCCCCTCCAGGGGCTCGCCCTCCAGGCGCGCCTGCCCGCGAAAAGGGCGCAGGCCCGCCAGGGCCTCCACCAGCTCGCCCTGGCCGCTGCCCGCCACTCCCGCGATGCCGAGGATCTCTCCGGGCGCCAGGGTGAAGCTGGCGCCGCGCACCGCCGGCAGCCCGCGATCGGAGCGCACCTCCAGGTTCGTCACCTCCAGCCGCACCCCTGGCTGCGCGGGCGCGAGCCGCGGCCGAGGCACCGCCTCACGCCCCAGCATCAGCCTCACCAGCTGCTCGTGGGTGGCCTCGCGCGCGGAGAGCTCGCCGACCTTCCTGCCCGCGCGCAGCACGGTGATGCGATCGGCGTGAGAGAGCACCTCGTCCAGCTTGTGGCTGATGAAGAGGATGGCCATGCCCTGGGCCTTGAGCTGGGCGAGCTGCTGGAAGAGCGGGGCCACCTCCTGCGGGGTGAGCACGCTGGTGGGCTCATCCAGGATGAGGACCCGGGCGCCCTGGAGCAGGGCGCGGAGGATCTCCAGCCGCTGCTTCTGCCCGGCGGAGAGGCTCTCCACGCGGGCCTCCAGGTCCACCTGCAGCGGGTGGTCCGCCAGCCGCTCGCGCAGCTTCGCCAGCAGTCGCCGTCGCGTCAGCAGCAGGCCGTCGCGCAGGCCGAGCGCCAGGTTCTCCGCCACGGTGTGCCGCTCCACCAGCAGCGGGTGTTGGGGCACCAGGGCGATGCCCAGCCGCAGCGCCTGGGCGGGCGAGCCCACCCGCACCGGGCGGCCCTCGAAGAGGAGCTCCCCGGAGTCGGGCGCATGCAGCCCGTAGAGGATGTTCATCAGCGTGGTCTTCCCCGCCCCGTTCTCTCCGAGCAGGGCGTGGACCTCGCCGGCATGGAAGTCCACGCTCACCCGATCATTGGCGAGGACGCCCGGGAAGCTCCGGGTGATGTTGGACAGCCGGAGCAGCGGGGGAGACGTCTCCATGTGGGCCACGAGCTTGCCACAGCGCGGCCCTTCCGCCAGGGCCCGGTGAGCGCCAGGGCCCAGGGAGGCCTGGGCCTGGGGCACCCGGGGTCAGGCGAAGATGGGGGAGGGATCCAGGTGCGCGAGGTAGCGCTGGATGCGCTGCTCCTTCACGTCGAACACGTTGCAGAAGGGCAGCGTGATGCGGCGGCCATCCTTGATGCGGTGCATGGAGATCTCTCCGCGGACGACGACGCCCTCGGGGGTCTGCCAGACGTCGAGCAGATCGTGCCGCACGTTGCGGGCCATGGTGAGGATGGCGCTGATCACCTGCTTGGCGCCTTGAGGCCCGGAGACGGGAACGCCGCTGCCCATGCGGAAGGAGGCGTCCTCGGAGAGGTATGAGGCCCAGCCTTCGATGTCTCCCTGGTCGAACTTCGCGAACAGCTCATGTACCCAGGAAAGGTCCGCCATGGCCGTCTCCTCGAGGAGTGACGTGCTACATCAGATCGCTCCCTCGGTGTGCAGTCAAGCGGCCCTGTAACTTTCGTCAGATAGTGACTACCTGCGGGGTCGCCATGGACGGATGGCGTGCTGCGTCACGAGCTGGAAGCCGGGAAGGGTGGCCCATGGCGTGAAGCACCGAGCTCCGGATGGCCTGAGGAGGGCACCGGGGCCGCTCGATGCAGCGGGAGGCCGGCATTATCGTTGCGGCATGACTCAGCGCGCTCAGCGTGTGCTCGACGAAGCTCTCAAGCTCTCGCCAGAGGAGCAATCGCTCGTCCTGCGTGAGTTGCTGGCCAGACTCGCAGGAGAGCCAGACCCGGACGCCGAAGCCGCATGGGCCGAGGAGATCGAGCGCCGGGCGCAGGAGGCTCGGTCTGGAGCGCCAGCGGCGGGTGATTGGAAGGCGCTCTGCGACGAGATTGAAGCTGAGCTGACCCGGAAATGAGCCGAAAGCTGGTGCTTTGAACTCGAAGCGCAAGTGCGCGTGCTGGCGTTCGCGCACCTCCGACTCAGGCCTGGTGATTGGAAGCAGCGCTGACAGGGTGTTGAAAGGAGGCACTCGAGCAAGCCAGCGGAGCATGGCCAGCAAGGCGGGTGGCTTGGCGTCCTGCGGCGGCTCTTGAGGCGGTAGCGTGGGCGGCCGGCCAGCTCCTGGCGCCATGTTGACGGCGCATGGCGCAAAGCTGTCCGGCAGCCCGGTGGGTTTCGGCAGACCGTGTTCAGTCGCTGCCCGCTGGGAGTCCGAGGTGCAGGCCCGAGCACGACTTGGAGGTTCAGGAGCTCCCATTGCCGCGCCAGCAGGTGGTGGAGC
>JAFGNZ010000260.1 GCA_016926755.1 Myxococcaceae bacterium
CTCGTGATGGACTGGGTGGAGGGAGTGCCGCTGTATGACCAGGCACGGCAGAGCAATCCCTCCTCCCAGCAGGTGCTCCAGTGGCTGGCCCAGCTCGCGCGTGCGCTCCAGGCCGTGCATGCCCAGGGCTGCATCCACCGGGATGTCAAAGGTGACAACGTGCTGGTGCGCCACTCCGACAGCCGTGCCCTGCTCACCGACTTCGGCTCAGGCCGCTACCCGGACGCTGCCACGCTCACTCCGGACATCCTGCCTCCGGGCAACCCGGCCTACCGCTCCCCGGAGGCCTGCCTCTTCGAGCTCCAGCACTTCCGTGAACCCACGGCTCGCTACTGCGCACAGCCGGCCGATGACCTCTACGCGCTGGGTGTCACCGCCTATCGGCTCGTGACGGGCCAGTACCCCGAGCTGGGGGAACCTCTCCAGGATGAGGCCGGCCTCTGGCGCCTGGAGGGCCTCGCCTCCCCTGCTCCGCTCTTGCACAACCCGCGCATCACGCCGCGGCTCGATGCGTTGATTCTTCGCATGCTCTCGGTGCGCCCCGAGCAGCGTGGCACCGCGGCGGAGTTGGCCAAGGCGCTGGAGCAGGCCGCACAGCTCACCCATCCCGAGAGCACCCGTTCGCTCTTCGCCCAGGAGCTGCGGCCCTCGGGCAGCCCAGCCAAGGTGTCCTCTCGTACTCCGGACTCCACCGAGCGTGACAGCCCCCCAGCACGCGCCCGCCCTTGGGGGCGGCAGCTCGCGACGGCGGCAGCGCTCCTGGCGCTCGGGGCTTGGGTCTGGTGGAGCATTCCCAAGAAGTTCCCGGAGCAGCCCACTGTCGTCATCCACGAGGCGGGACGGGCCCGCCTGGAGGACGGGGGGACCTCAGGGCTCGGCGATGAGGCGGCGACCGCCTCCACGCTGGCCTCCCCCGTTCCCTCCGTGCCAGGAGTGCGCGCCGAGGAGACGCTCCCCGAACCCTTGCCGGGCCAGGCGCGACCCGACGCGAAAGGACGCTGCCCTCACCCACGGCAGGTCCCCCTTGGCGGTGGGTGTTGGATCAAGAGCTCGTTCAATCGCGAGGAGTGCGAGCTGCTCAAGCCCATCGGCGGGTACATGTTCAAGGGCACCTGCTACATGCCCGTGATCCTCCCCGGCCGCCATCCCACCTCCGATCCCGTACGCAAACCGTAGCGGGACGCGACGCTTCGGGCCAGCCCGGTACACAGGAGGAAAAGCCTCAGAGGGTGTTGAGCAGGCACAGGCAAGCACAGGATGCGGCGCTTACCCCCCACGGCATTCAGCGGGAGATGCACCCGACCGTAAGGAGATGCAACGTCAGCACCGACTGCATCCCGAACTGCGGGAACCCTTCCGCGAAGCGCCCGAGGCGCTCCATTGGTAGTTCGCATCAGGCAGAGGCGATGGCCCAGAGGGCGTTGAGGGCCGCGTCCCGCTCGGCTGCATCGGACGAGGAGGTCATGCGCACGAGCGGCTCAATGGCTTCTTCGGCCTTGAGCGAACCCAGGGACGAGGCTGCGCGCTCGCGGACTCCCTGATCAGGATCGTTCAGAAGACTGATCAGACACGACTTGGATTCAGGAGACTGCCAGCGCTTAAGCCCATGGGCCACCTGTTGACGGACGGCCACGTCACTGTCTTTGCTGGTGGCAAGGAGGACGGGAAGCACCTCTTTTTCTTGGTCGCTAGACAGGTAGGCGATGGCATTCCGTCGCACTTCCACATCTGGGCTCTGGGTGAGGTGAATGAGGGCCCGAATACCCTCTGGATGTCCCTTGAGCAAGACGGCAACCATCAACTTGGTACTTGGATTGGATACCTGGAGTAGCCTAAGCGCCAGGTTCATTTCATCTGCCTGTGGAGAGCCCTGCAGCAATAAATACTCCGACGAAGTCAACTCCTGTTTCGCGCAGGCGAGCAACAGTTGCCGCAAGGTCATATCGCGCGTCGACAGAAAGATCCGTAGCAACCTCAAGAACGCGCTGGATAACTGGTCTTGCTCGGGGGCGAGAAGTGCACTGTCACTGCCTGCCGACACTTCTGAGGTTTCCTTGGCCGCACTCAGCACCTCGGAGAGCACTTGGAGCACTTGGAGTAAGGGGTTCTCGGATCCTTTCCAGCTTGTAATTAACTTCCCGGCAAAGCCTGCTCCCGCTGGAGTCCTGCCAAGGCCGGGAACGATAACCATTGCGAAATTAGTCGCGAAATCGCCTTGCTGTTCCCACGAGCGCATAATCTCCAAAAGTCGCTTTGGACGAAGCACAAGCAGCGCGGAAGCAGCACTGGCCTTGACCTCTGTATCATGCTCCGACAGCAACTCCTCTAGTCTCTCGCTGGCGGCAGCAAGGCGCATGGCTTCAACGGCGGCAGCCGCTGCTGCTCGAACCTGGGCGACGTTGTCGTCCAGCGCAGAGATGATGACAGATGCAGCGGCTGGAACCTTCAACCTGCCCAGATGAAAAATCGCCTGTGCTCGCACCCTGGGTTGGTCGCTCCCCGCCAGTCGGAGAAGCGGCTGGGCAAGCCGGCCTGAGAAATCCGACAAGCGCACATCGTTGAAGGAGGCCTCGCTGATGGATGGAGGCATTGTGCAGAGCCACTCGCTGAACTGCTCCGCGAGCCTGTCCTGCAAGGCAGCGGGGAGGGTGTCTCCCGCTTCCGTCGCGAACAGGACCGCGAGAGGGATCTGCTTGCGCAACACCTGGGTGATATAGGCTCGGCGCCCGCGCTCCTGGTGATTCAGGGTGTCCTGAATGAAGCGGCGGGCCCCCTCCGCGCGCTTCTGCACGAGCGCCATGTAGCCAACGCCCAGCCGAAGGATCTCCTCCCAGCGGGACTGAAAGAGGCGAGCCCTCCCCTCCTCGAAGAACTGCTCGGCCGCGTGGAGCCCCATGGCGGCAAAGAACTCCTGGAAGGTGAGGTGCAGGAAGCCCCACCTCCCCGCGCCGCGCTCTAGGAGGATCTGGACGTCCGCTCCTGCCTTCTTCAAGAACTCGCGAGCGGAGCGGCTCGCCGTCTCGGGAGCCGTGCCCTCACGCTCCTGGATGGCGCTCGTCAGGACCTCCACGATGAAGCTCTCCGGAGCGACACCTGTCGGCCACTTTCGGTGCATCTCCAGCGCGAGCCGTCCGAGGATGGGGACCGCCTCTTCCTCGTAGCGAAGCTGCTCTTCCTCCGGCCCTCCCGCGACGATTCTCCGGGCCTGTCCCCAGGTCTCGCAGAGGGTCCGCGCGAAGATCTCATACGCCTGGACCCGATGGCGCGGCAGCTGCCCCTCCGCGCGGTGGATGAGCGCGAGCGAAGAGAGGATGAAGGGGTTGCGAGACAACTCGTGAAGCCGCTGGTTGGCGAAGAGCGCCTCCAGGAGCTGGGTGGCGCTCCGGTCCGCCGTCACATCATCCGGGCTCCCTTCCTCCCAGGCCTTGTAGGCCCGCTGGAAGGAGTGGACGTAGCGCCGCACCTGCTCATCCTCGAAGGGGCCCAGCGTGACTTCGGCGGCGCCGGGCAGGTCCAGCCCCACGTAACCGACCTGCCGCGCCGAGGCGATGAAGCGGTTGGCGGGGTACTGGATCGCGAAGGACTCCAGCCACCGCATCACGCCCTCCCGGGCTTCGCTATGGACTTCATCCAGGCCGTCCAGGAGCACCAGGCATCGCCCCTGGCGCAGCATTTGGTCGAGGAACTCCCTCACCCCCGCCTCATCCTCATCCACATTGCGCTCACGGAAGTAGCGCGCCATCACGTCGACGACAGCGGCGGCCTCGCCCAGCGTGCTCCGGAGCTCCGCGAGCCGCCCGACACTGATGAGGAGCGGCAGCAGGTGGAGCGCCGTCCCGAGCACCGCGTGCGTGGTGAGCGGGCCCCTGGCGGCCAGCAGCGCCAGCCACTTCAGCAGGGTGGTCTTCCCTGAGCCAGGATCCCCCAGGACGATGAGGACCTTGTACTGCTGGAGCGCCTGCGGAAAGGGCAGAGCCTTGGGAAGGGAGATGCCACCCGCATGCAGCCCAAGGTCCACCAGCAGCTCCGGCGACATCTGGGCGAGCGGCTCGGTACCCGGGGCAGGGAGCTTGCGAACGTCGACCTTCGGGACCACGAAGACATCGAAGATGTCGAGGCTGGGGGGCTCCTTCTTCTGCAGCCGGAAGCCGACGTAGCGCAGGCGCCGCACCGCTGAGCTCTCCAGATAGCCGCGGAACTTCGCCCCGTACCTCTCTGGCCCGCTCTCGCGGAGCGTGCTCGGAGCCTGCGCGGCCAGCGCCGGGAAGATCGACGCCGTCAGGCCGTCACCCTCCAGCTCCACCAGCGGCGAGAGGTGCCGCCGGTCGGCATCGGAGAGAGAGAGAAAGATTTCGGGCGACACCGCGAGGGTGTCTGCCGGCGTGGCTCGCTGGAGCCGCTCGCAAGTCCTCCGCACCTCTCCGCGGAACCGCTCCACGTCATCAAACTCAGGGCGCACGGCCGCATGGACCGCCAGACACGCCGTCAGATCGAGATCGACCAGCAGCCGCTCCCGGAGGAGCCGGGCCGCCTGGAAGGCGCGCTGTGCCAGCGCCGGCCCTTCCGCTCCCTCGAAGGACATGAGCGCGCTCATGTCAGGAGCCGAGACGACCTCCCTGGCCCCCCAACCCGTGGCAATGGCCTGGAGGCTGGCCACATAGCGGGCTCGAAGCGCAAGGGCTTCGCGCTCCGTCAGGCTCCTGTTCGGGGTCGCAACCCTGCCAACCTGCACGACAGCCAAGACAGCGGGGGGTCCCTCGTCGCTCGTCTGCCGGTCTCCAGACAGGGCCGGTGTTGGCTCGGTTGGCACGTCACTCATGCCCCCGCGCTCCGTGTCGTCCAGAGGATCAGCTTGAAGTGCCCTCCGATGACCTCAATCGAGGGCTCCCGGAAGCCGAGTTCCTTCATCCGGCGGATCATCTCCGGGACACCGAACCCCAGGCTCTCACTGCGCCGGGCCTTGTTCAGCACCGAGGCGAGCACCGGGTTGCGTTTCTGGCTGATGCCCCCCACGCGGATGTTCTCCAGCGTGAGCTGGTTCAACAGATCGCCCGGGTTGATCACCTCAATCCGGTCATCGAATACGAGGAGCCGCGTCTGCGAGGCGATGCGGTAGTCACGGTGGAGCACGGCGTTCGTGATGGCCTCGCGCACCACGTCGAGAGGGAGGCCTCCCTCGATCCGCACCAGCCCCTCGACGCGCGAAGGAGCCGCGACGTTGCGCTGGATGAAGGCGCTCGCCGCGTCGAGTTGATCGAGGACGCGCCCCTCGATCTCCTGCTTGTCCAGGAACGTGCGAGAGACATCGGTCCCCGGGATGCGCACGGCGGAGATACGGGCGTCTACGAGCCAGCGCGTGGGCTCACGCCCGAACATCAGCACCCCCGTCACGGTGGGCACGCCCGTCCGATCGACACACTTGAGGGATCCCAGCAACGGAGTGATGTGCTGCTCCGAGGCCCGCCCCGGATATGCAGCGGCGAGGAAGGCACGCACGGCGTCCCGGTCGAGATCATCCAGCGTCGCGCCCGCGACCGGCTGCTCGTCGAAGTGGTAGTCCGTGGACTGAATCAGCTTGACCAGATCCTCGCGGCGAGCCTGGCGCGAGCGGTTGCCATCCCGGATGTAATAGATGCTCGCGGCCCGGTGTGGCCTGCTCGGGCTGAAGGGGACCTCCACCACGAGGATGGGCGTGCCGCGGACCTCTCGCTTCACCACGTTGCACAGGAGGGGTGGTTCGATGGTGTCCTGGCAGAGCTGAGTGACCTGGCGCATCAGCTCATCGGCCTGCTCCATCGTGCCCACGCCCGTGGGCGTCCCGTCGTCCTCGACGCCGAGGAGAAGATGGCCCCCACGCGTATTGGCCAGGGCCGTGATGGCCTTGGCCAGGTCCGATCTGTCCGCCTTGTAGTTGCTCTTGCTGACCCCCTTGAACTCGGTCACCGAGTCCTCTCCCAACCGCAGGGTCTGTTCCAGGGTCTCTTCGTTCATGGCGTCCGGTGCTTGGGGCAAACGGTACGGGGGAACGACTTATCACCTTTCCAGCCCCCCGCTTCTCCCCATCCGGCCCCCTGAGAGAACAAGAGCCCCTCAGCTCAGGGCGCGGGAGAGCGCCTCGGCGATCTCCTTCGCGTACGCCTCGTTGCGCGCCGCGTCCTCGCCCTCGATCAGGATGCGCACCTTGGGCTCGGTGCCCGAGAAGCGCACCAGCACCCGGCCCTCGCTGCCCAGCCGCTGCTCCACGCCCTGGATGACCTTCATCACCTCGGGCAGCTCGCCCAGCTCGCGCCGCTCCTTCACCACCACGTTCAGCAGCGTCTGCGGCACCGGCTCGAAGATGGAGGCCAGCTCGCTCAGCGGCTTGCCCTCCCGGCACATCACCGCCAGCAGCTGCAGCGCCGCCAGCGTCCCATCCCCCGTGGTGGAGTGATCCAGGAAGAGCAGGTGCCCGCTCTGCTCGCCACCCAGGTTGTAGCCGTGCTTGCGCATCTCCTCGACGACGTAGCGATCCCCCACGCGCGTGCGGGCCACCTTCACGCCCCAGCGCGCCACCGCGCGCTCCAGGCCGATGTTGCTCATCACCGTGGCCACCAGCGTCTTCTTCTTCAGCTCCTCGCGCGCCACCAGGTTGCCCGTGCAGATGGCCATGATGGCGTCCCCGTCCACCACCTTGCCCTTCTCGTCCACCACGATCAGCCGGTCCGCGTCCCCGTCCAGCGCCAGGCCCAGGTGCGCCCCGTGCTCCACCACCGCGCGCGCCAGCCCCTCCGGGTGCAGCGCGCCGCACTTCTCGTTGATGTTCTTGCCGTCCGGCGACACGCCCAGCGAGATCACCTTGGCGCCCAGCTCCTCCAGCACCGAGGGCGCCGTCTTGTAGGCCGCGCCGTTGGCGCAGTCCACGACGAGGGTCATCCCCTCCAGCGTCAGCTCGCGCGGGAACGTGGCCTTGAGGAAGACGATGTAGCGGCCCCGCGCGTCCTCCAGGCGGATCGCCCGGCCGATGTTGTCCGCCGTGGGCCGGATCGCGTCCATCGCCCCCGTGGACAGCAGCTCCTCCAGCTTCGCCTCCGTCTCATCCGGCAGCTTGAAGCCGTCGCGCCAGAAGAACTTGATGCCGTTGTCCTGGTACGGGTTGTGCGAAGCGGAGATCACCGCGCCCGCATCCGCGCGCATGGAGGTGGTGAGGTTGGAGATGGCCGGCGTGGGCAGCGGGCCCGTCAGCCACACGTCCACGCCCATGGAGGTGATGCCCGCCGCGAGCGCCTGCTCCAGCATGTACCCGGACAGCCGCGTGTCCTTGCCGATGATCACCCGGTGCCGGTGCGGCCCGTTGCGGATCAGGTACGCGAGCGCTCGGCCGAGCTGCATCGCCACCTCGACCGTCATCGGGAAGACGTTCGCCACGCCACGGACGCCGTCCGTCCCGAACAGCCGCTGCGAGGGCCGCTCCTCCTTGGGAGACAGATTCATCTTGTAAGCCATGTGTGCCGCCTCTCACCTTTTCCCGCGCCGGACTCCCTCCGGCTTCCCGCCCCGAGGCCTCAGACAGCGCCTTGGACACGGGTTCGAAACTAGGGACCCGACGTCATCTGGGCAACCACCCCAGGTGTGCGTCATCCCGGGCCTTACCTGCACCTTCAGTCGCCCACCCTGGAACTTCCGAACAGAGCACCGCCCTCCGTCGCCGTCCGAATCCCCTCTACCACCGCGAGCGCATCTCGCGCCTCTGCCACGTCGTGCACCCGGACGAAATCCGCCCCGCCCAGCGCCGCCACCGCCGCCACCGAGCCCAGCGTCGCCGCCAGGCGCTCACCCGCCGGCTTGCCACCCGTGAGAGCCCCCAGGAACCCCTTTCGGCTCGGGCCCACCAGCACTGGCAGCCCCAGCACCCGGAGCTCGCCCAGCCGCCGCAGCAGGAACAGGTTGTGCCCCAGCGTCTTGCCAAACCCGATGCCCGGGTCCACGAGGATGGACCCGCGCGTCACACCCGCGGCCACCGCGCGCGCCACGCCCTCCTCCAGGAAGGTGAGCACCTCGCCCAGGAGCTCCTCGTAGGCGGGCGCCTGCTGCATCGTCTCCGGAGTGCCCTGGATGTGCATGAGGCAGCAGGCGGCCCCCGCCTCGGCGACGACGCGCGGCAGCTCCGGATCGAAGTGGAAGCCGCTGATGTCGTTGATCAGCGCCGCGCCCGCCTGGAGCGCCTCGCGCGCGACGGCCGCCTTGGTGGTGTCCACCGAGAGGGGCACCTGCGTACGAGCGCGCAGCCCCTCCAGCACGGGCAGCACGCGGGCGAGCTCCTCCTCGGCGGAGACGCGCTGCGAGCCAGGCCGGGTGGACTCGCCGCCCACGTCCAGCACGTCCGCGCCCGCCTCGGCCAGCCGCAGCCCGTGCGCGATCGCGGCGTCCGCCGAGGCGTACCTGCCCCCATCCGAGAAGCTGTCCGGCGTCACGTTCACCACGCCCATCACGTAGGTGCGCGCCCCGAAGGTGAAGGTGCGGCCTCCGAGCGTGAGCGGCGCCGGCGGCGCCACTGCCTCCAGGCCCCGAGCGAGCGCCCCGGCCAGCTCGGCGAGCTGGGGATCGGCCCGGGCGGCGGCGATCAGCCGCTCGAACTGCTCCTTGCGCCCCGTGAGCAGGCCCGAGCCCAGGCGGGTGCGCGGATCCCCGGCCACGTAGACGGGGTACTCCTCCCGGCCCGGAGCGCTGGAGGCCTCGAAGCGCCCCTGGAGGAAGCGCCCCTCCACGCGGCTCAGCCCGGTGAGCAGGAGCCGGTACAGGGGCAGCTTCTCCAGCAGGTACTCGCGGGCGGGCGTGGGCAGCCCCATCCGGCGGAAGGCGAGCTGGAGCTCCTCCGGGCGCTCGGCGAGCAGGGGGTGGGCGCGGATCATGACGAGGGCTCCAGGACAGCGGCGGAAGCAAAAAGGCCCTCCCGGCGCGAGGCGGGGAGGGCCTGGGTTCTACCGGAGCTTCAGGCTCACGCCTTGTTCGGCTCCATCTTCGGGATCGCCTCGAGCGCGTCGAGGATCTTCCGCTTGTCCTTCTTCTCCGTGGACTTGGGCGGGGCAGTCACTCGCGGCGGCGGCCGCTCGCGGGTGAGGGCGCCACCCTGCAGGAGGATGTTCACGTCCTCGGCATCCAGCGTCTCGTACTCCACCAGCGCGTCGGAGATGCGCTGGAGCGCATCCTTGTTCTCCGTCAGCAGCCGCTTGCCGTTCTCGTAGCAGCCCATGACGATGCTGCGCACCTCGGAGTCGATCTGCCGCGCCGTGTCCTCCGAGTAGTCCTTCGTGGCGCTGAAGTCGCGGCCGAGGAACACCTCGCCCTCGCTCTTGCCGAAGGCCAGGGGCCCCAGCTTGTCGCTCATGCCCCAGCGGCACACCATGGCGCGCGCCGTCTCGGTGGCGCGCTCGATGTCGTTGGAGGCGCCGCTGGACATCTCGTTGAACATGATCTCCTCGGCGAGCCGACCGCCCATCGCCATGGTGATCTGGTCGAGGATCTGCTTCTTGTATCCGTTGATCTTGTCCTCGGTGGGCAGGCTCCAGGTGACGCCCAGGGCCTGGCCGCGCGGGATGATGGTGACCTTGTGGAGGGGATCGCAGCCGGGCAGCAGCTTGGCCAGCAGCGCGTGGCCGGCCTCGTGCACGGCGGTGTTCCGCTTCTCCTTCTCGGTCATGATCATGGACTTGCGCTCCGGGCCCATGAAGACCTTGTCCTTGGCGGCCTCGAAGTCGCTCAGGTCCACGCGCTCCTTGTTCTGCCGCGCGGCCATCAGCGCCGACTCGTTGACCAGGTTCTCCAGATCCGCGCCCGTCATGCCCGGCGTCCCGCGGGCAATCACTTCCAGGTCCACCTCCGGAGCCAGCGGCACGCGCCGCGTGTGCACCTTGAGCACGCCCAGCCGGCCCTTGAGATCCGGCCGCGGCACGACGATGCGGCGATCGAAGCGGCCGGGGCGCTGCAGCGCCGGATCCAGCACGTCCGGGCGGTTGGTGGCGGCGATGAGGATCACGCCCTCGTTGGACTCGAAGCCGTCCATCTCCACCAGGAGCTGGTTGAGCGTCTGCTCGCGCTCGTCATGGCCGCCGCCCAGGCCCGCGCCACGGTGGCGGCCCACGGCGTCGATCTCGTCGATGAAGATGATGCAGGGGGCGTTCTTCTTGCCCTGCTCGAACAAGTCCCGGACGCGGCTGGCGCCCACGCCCACGAACATCTCCACGAAGTCCGAGCCGGAGATGGAGAAGAACGGCACGCCGGCCTCTCCGGCCACCGCGCGGGCCAGCAGCGTCTTGCCCGTGCCCGGCGAGCCCATCATCAGCACGCCCTTGGGGATGCGGCCGCCCAGCTTGGTGAACTTCTTCGGATCCTTGAGGAAGGCGACGATCTCCTCCAGCTCCTCCTTGCACTCGTCCGCGCCGGCCACGTCGGAGAACGTCACCTTGTTGTGGCTCTCGTTGAGGAGCTTGGCCTTGGACTTGCCGAAGGTCATCGCCTTGCCGCTGCCGCCCTGCAGCTGGCGCATGAAGAAGATGAAGAAGAGGAACAGGAAGACCACCGGCATCCACTGGCCGAGGATGGTCAGCCACAGGTTGTTCTGCTCCTCCTTCTCGTACTTCACGTCCACGCCCATGCCCTGGAGCTTGTTGAGCATGGTGGTGTCCGCGACGGGGCCCGTCGTGCGGAACTTCGTCTTCCCGTCCCCGTACTCGCCCGAGTAGACGTTGCCCTTGACCGACAGGGCCTTGATCTCCTTGTTCTGTAGCTTCGTCAGCAGGGCGGTGAAGGTCGGCTCCTCTACCTGCTCGCCGCCCTGCGAGAAGAAGTTGTAGAAGGCCACGAACAGGACGATGAGGATGACCCAGAGGCCAATGGTCTTGTAAGTCGAACGCACGTGTCTGCTGCCCTTTCGATGCTCGGCGGGATGCGGGCCGCGCAAAAACGCCCAGCTATTTCAACAATTTGGGCCGACGCCTGGCGAACCACCCTGCCCCGGACCGTATCAGCAACAGCAAAAACCCCTCAACTATTTACGGGATCGCGGCCTACCTCCATCCACCCGATGCTGATTCTATAACGGAGCGCTGCCCGCGCCGCTCGGGCTGGGGGGAATCGCCCACAGCGACTGTCCGGAACCGGCCGTCCCCTCGGGCGGAGCCCAGAGTCCAGGGACCCAGAGCAGCCGCCCCGCGGCGTCCACCACCACCGGCTGGAGATCACGACGCTCGGCGGGCACCCGGAGGTCCACGAACACGTCCTGCAGCCTGCGCGAGCCCCGAACCCCCTGAACCCGGTCCCCCCGCCGCCGCGTGCGCACGGTGAGCGGCCAGCGCGTCTGCGCGGGCAGGGCCAGGCCCAGCGCGCCCGGGGGGGCTGGGTGAGTGCCCACCACGAAGCGCCAGCCGGTCCCCGCCAGGGTGCCCGAGGCGCCGCTGCCCTCCAGGGACAGCGCGCCGTGCACGGGAGCCTGGGGGCGGACACAGCGCACCCGCCCGCTCGTGGCGCGGAGCTGGAGCCCGGCGCTCAAGGTCGTGGACCTGCCCTGAGCCACCGCGGCGAGCGCGCGCTCCAGCGTCGCCCCATCCACGACCGCCCCCTCCTGGGCCAGCAGGCGTGCGAGGACCCGGCGCCGCAGCGGCGGCTCCAGCGCGCGGACCCCCACCGCGTCCAGTGCTCCTCCGGGGAGCGCCAGGCGCAGCCACGCCGTGTCCGCCATCTGGCTCAGCAGGGCATCGTCCTCGAAGGCCAGCCGGGCGAAGGAGGCCAGCCGCTCCTCCACCGGATAGCCCGCCGCGCGAGCGAGCGCGGGGAGCACGTCCTGGCGGACGCGGACACGGAACAGCCGAGGATCCTCGTTCATCGGATCCCTCACGAAGCCGATCCCCTGCTCGTGAAGAAAGGCCTCGATCTCCTCGCGCGTCCGCTCGAGCAGGGGACGGACGAACGGGCCCCTCTGGCTCAGGACACCCGCCCCACCCCGCAGGGCCGAGCCTCGCGCCAACCGCATGAGGAGTGTCTCCGCCTGATCTGAAGCCGTGTGCGCGGTGGCCACCGCCACCAGCCCGCGCTCCGCGCGAAGCTGCTCGAGCACCTCATAGCGAGCCTGCCGCGCCCGCTGCTCCACGCCAGGCCCGGCGCGCAGGTGGAGCTGGCGCACGTGGCACGGGAGCGCATGGAGCGCGGCCAGCCGCTCGACCGTTCGCACCTCCTCCGCGGCCTCGAGCCGCAGGCCGTGATCGAGCGTGGCCACCTCCACCGTGAGCCCCAGCCGTGCTCGGACGAGCGCCGTGCCGACGAGCAGCGCGGTGGAGTCCGCGCCCCCCGAGACGGCGAGCAGCACCGAGCGGCGCGCCAGCCCGAGGTGCCGGTAGGCGGCCTCGAGTGTCAACGCGATCAAGGTGGAAGCGCGGCCAGTGCGAGGCATCGGACAGAAGGGGGAATGGTTTCTCCAACAGCCGGGTTTACACGATCACCGTCGGTTGAAGGTGATGGGGTCGGTTCTTATGATCTCCAGGCCGGGTGGTGGGGCGGAATGGAGTGGGCGACGGCCGGTGTTGAGAATGATGATTTTGCAGACTTCATGGCGTTGGGCCTAGGGGTCCCCCCCCTCCCCCTCTGGGCCCACGGGGCCGCTAGGCCAGTTCCTGGCGGTCCCTCTTTCCGGAGCGCCCCGGACCTCTTCACGAGGTCCGGGGCGTTTCCCTTTGCGGGCTCTGGAGCGCCTCGGCGGCCTCCCCTGCACACCTCTCGCCCATCAGCAAGCGGTTTCATGCTCCCGGGAGGCTTCCACACCGGGTAGAAATGCTCCTGCATGTCACACCTGGGGCTTATTCAGGGGATACGCCGAAACCGTTGACGCACCAGACTGTCTGTCGGATAACCCCCGCAGTGTGTCTCAGGTCGTCACCTCGCATCCGCTCCGGAGACTCGGTATGGCAGGCACCGACAAGCGCAAGCAATCGCTGTACTTCCCCGAAGAGATGTTGAAGGAAATCCAGGAGGAGGCGAACCGACAGGACCGCTCCCTGTCTTGGGTCGTGCAGCAGGCGTGGAAGATCGCCCGCGAGCGCATCAAGGCCTTCCCCGCCGTCAACGACGTCACCGGCGATGAACGCCAGGATCCCCGTGAGGAGTAGGAACGCGCATGTCGTCCACTGATCATCGTAAGCAAAGTCTCTACTTCCCCGAGGATATGCTCGAGGAGATCCAGCGGGAGGCGACGCGGCAGGATCGCTCGCTCTCCTGGATCGTCCAGCAGGCATGGAAGGTGGCCCGCGGGGATATCCGCAAGATGCCCTCGGTCAATGACGTGCTCACCCCGTCGCCCAAGCCGGCGGCGGTGGCGGCGCCGCCGCCCATGCCCGACCCTGAGCCCAAGCCCTGACGGGCGCGCCAGCCCCGGCCCTCAGCGCGAGGGCCGGAGGGGCTTCGCACAGTTCAGGAAGGTGATGCGGCCTGCCTCGAGCAACGGCCGCGCCTCCGGGTACGTGGCCTTCATGTAGGCCGCGGCGATGTTGGAGTCCACGCCCGACAGCTTGCGCGCCTGCACGGGGTTGCGGTCCGGATCCTGTCCGGCGCTGCCGAAGATGGGCCCGTAGCCGTCTCCCCCGTTGAGGAGGAAGTCGGGCATGGCCACCCGGTAGCGGGCGCTCGGGTCCGTCCGGGGCGGCAGCGGCACCGGAGAGCCGTTCACCAGGAGCTCCCGCACGCGCTGGCCGCGAGGGTACTCGCAGTCCACGCGCAGCGTGGTGCTCTCGGAGACGTGCAGGAAGCCGCCGAAGGGCGTGGGGATGGGCTGCCCGGCCGGGGTGAGGCTCCCCACCGAGTGCTCGAACATGTCCACCAGCTCCTGCTCGGTGAGGTCCACCGTCACCACGCGGTTCTCGAAGAGGAGGACCTCGTGGAGCACGCCGTCGGTCAGCGCCCCCGCGCGCAGCGAGGTGCGGGTGACGCACAGCCCCTCGGCGCGGATGGCGCCACCATTGAGGATGCCCAGGTTGGCGGGATCCGCGGAGTCGTCCTCCACGTGCTGGAAGGCGTCCGCCGCCAGCTGGCCCAGGGCGTTGTTGTCGTGCCGGGCGAAGGGCCGGTCCAGGAACACCTCCTCGCCCAGGAAGCCAATGACGGCGTCCGGGTTGTCCACCAGGGGCTGGCACGGATCGTTGTAGGCCAGGCAGCCGAGGCCAGGGACGAGCGCGGCGGCCAGGAGCGCGGCGAGCAGCGGGCGGGTCATCAGTAGCGAGCCCTCACGGTGAGGTAGACGGACTGTCCGTCGCGCGGCAGCAGGCCGGTGACGCGGTCCGGCCGGGGCACATCGTCGCGCAGGTCATGATCGAAGAGGTTGTGGGCCACCAGCGCCGCCTCGAAGTGCTCCATGATGGGCTCGGTGCGCAGCTGCGCGGTGATCAGGCTGTAGGCGGGGATCTGGTAGCGGCGGATCAGCTCCAGCACGGAGCGGCTGTTGTTGCGCCGCTCGGCGCCCGCGCGCACCACCACGTCGAAGTTCACCCAGTCGCCAATGGGCATGGACACGCCGGCGTTGAAGCGGGCCTGGGGGGTGTCCGTGAGCAGGCGCGACTGGGAGGGCAGCTCCAGATCCTCGGCGCGGAAGAAGCTGGCGTTGACCCAGGCGTTGGCGCGCTTGGAGGCCTCCAGGCGGGCCTCGCCCTCCACGCCGAACACGCGCACGCCCAGCTCGCGGTTGCGCAGCGGGGTGATGTTGCCGGTGGTGTCCACCGGGATGATGGGCGAGTGGAAGTGCTGGTAGAAGGCGTTGCCGCGCAGGCGCACGCGCGAGTCGCCCGCGGCCTGGATGAGATCCACGCCCAGCTCCACGGTGTCCACGGTGACGGGGCGAAGGGACGGGTTGCCCTCGAAGCGGCCCTGGTTGTAGTTGCTGTCGGGGATGACCTCGACCAGCTCCTGCAGCGTGGGCGAGCGGAAGGCCCGGCCATAGAGCGCCTTGAGCACGAACGCCTCGGTGGCGGCGAAGACGAGCCCCACCCGCGGGTTGATGCTGGGGACGAACTCCGTGCCGGTGATGGCGCCGGTGGTGTCATCCGTGGTGGGCAGCTCGGTGACGTCCACCCGCAGGCCGAAGGTGAGCGTCAGCGGGTTGATCACCGTCCACTGATCCTGCGCGAAGAGCCCCAGCGTGGTGCGCCGGGTGGCGGCGCCGCCGGCGATCTGCTCCACGTCCACCAGCCCCTCGGGGGTCGCGAGCGTGGGCCGGAGCCGGTTGTCCAGGGTGTAGTTGGTCTCGTACTCGTAGCCGGCCAGCATCTGCAGCTCGGCCACCATGCCCATGGAGAGGCGGTTCGCGCTGCTGAGCACCCAGTCCGCGTCCACGCCCAGGCCCGCGGTGCGCACGGTGACGCGCGTCTGCTCCAGCAGGCCGTCCGGGAAGAGCTGGTCCCCCGCGTCCCCCGTGCGGAAGTCATCCGGGGTGATCTGGAAGAGGCGGCTGGTGTCCTGCTGCTCGCCGTAGCCGCGCACGCGCAGCAGGAGGCCATCGGCCAGCGTGCGCTCGTACTCGACGTCCAGCATCACCATGGTCCAGCTCAGGTCCGAGTCCTCGCCCACCGAGTCGAACAAGCCGATGAGGGCGGTGCGCTCCTCGGCGAGGAAGCGCACGGAGGAGCGCACGCGGCCGGCGGCGCCGAAATCGTAGGACATGCCCAGGCCCAGGTTGAAGAGCAGGCGCTCGTCCTGGGTGTTCCCGGCGGGCTCGGTGGGGGCGCGCAGGTTCTGGTTGAGCGTGTCCTGGTCCAGCGCGTCCTTGTCAATCGCGGAGGAGTCTCCCTCCTGGCCCCACACGTCCAGATCCCCGAAGAGGCGCAGGCTGCCGGAAGTCATCGCGGCGGAGGCGTGGCCGTCCAGCGTGAGGGGGAGCCGCTCCCCCTGGCTGGGGAAGCCGCCGCCGGAGACCGCGGCGCGCACCCCCTCGCTGCGGTCGGTGACGAGGTTGACCACGCCCAGGAAGGCGCCCGCGCCGTACAGGGCGGAGCCCGGGCCGCGGATGACCTCGATGCGATCCAGGTTCTCCACCGGCAGGTTCATCAGCGCCCGCCCGTCGAAGAAGTTGTTGAGCCGGTGCCCGTTGAGCAGGAAGAGCACCTCCGCGTCATTGCGCAGCCCGCGGATGGCGACGCGGTGGAAGCCCTGGACGTCCCGGCTCACGGTGAGCCCGGGCACCACGTCCAGCACGTCCGCCACGGTGCGTGCGCCGAGCGCGCGGAGCTGATCGCGCCCGAAGGAGGCGGCGATCGCGGGCACCCGGGTGACCGACTCCGTGTGGCGCGTGGCGAGCGCGAGGGTGTCCTCCGCGCTGTAGAGGGCCAGATCCTCCTCGAGCTCCGAGCGCGGTGGGGCCTTCGCGCCGCTCGGGGAGGCCAGGAGCGGCGAGCTCTTCGACTCCAGGGGTTGCGCGACAGCCCCCTTCCCTGGGGCCTCCGGTGCGGGCTCCGAGGGCGTGGAGCCCTTGGGAACGATGGCCTCCCCGGGCCTGCGCGCGCCGGCCTGAGCAGAGGGCTCCGGCGCCTCCCCGTCATCCGGCAGCTCGGCGGAGAGCGCGGCCATGGCCTCATCGGCCTCCCCGCCGCTGCCAGGCTCGGGCTCGGGCTCGTCCCCCCTGTCGGGAGGGCTGCCCGTGGAGGCCTCGGGAGGGAGCGGCAGCTCTCCCTGGATGATGACGCGGGCGGGCCGGGCCTCCGACTGGAACACGGGGACGCGGCGGCCGCCCTTGAGGGTGCCCTCCACGTAGTACTCGACGCCGGGAGGGATCAGGTGCTCGGCGGGGATGGCGCCGCGGAACAGCCTGCCGGGCTGCCGTGCCATGGGCGCGCTGGCGTACGGCTCACCCGGCCCCCGGTAGCGGATGATCAGGCCGGTGATCCGCCGGGCCCCATCGACCAGGGTCCCCTCTATCCGGAGCGGACGATTGGCCTCGGCCTGGGACGGCGCGGAGTGCAACAGGGCCGCCTGCTCCTCGGCGCGGGCGGGGGACGCCACGAGGAGCACGACGGAGAGAAGCGTCGTTCGTGCGAGAGCTGTCTTCAAGAGCACACCGATGGTCCTTTGCCACTCCCTGGGAAGTCAAGGAAGGGGGACAGGGGGGCCCCGCCGTTTTTTTGCCGCCCTCGAAAGTGCGTGCGACCTTGATCACCGCCTTCTCTCCCATGCGCGCGTCGCTCGCCCTCCACCTCGCTCTCTTTCGCCGGCAGAAGGCACAGATTGCCCGTGCCGTCGATGGCCAGCCCCCCGCCTTCCGGGCCTACGAGGCCCGCTACCGGCGGCGGACGGCGAGCTACCGACATGTCCTCTCCCTCGCCGCGGTGCACCAGCGGGTGCGGGCAGCGGACATCCTCTACGTGGGCGACTACCACACCCTGCCGCTGGCCCAGGAGACGTACCTGGGGCTGGTGGAGCGCGCTCTGGAGTCCGGTCGCCGGGTGGTGATGGCGCTGGAGTGCGTGGAGGGGCGGCACCAGGCGGCGCTGGAGGACTACTTGACGGGCCGTCTCCCCGAGCGCGCACTGCTGGAGCGCCTCGGCCGCGCGCCGGGGCCCAGCCTGGACGGCGGGTCTGGCTTCCGTCCCCTGCTCGCCTTCGCCCGGCGCCACCGGCTCCAGGTGGTGGGCATCGATCGGCGCGTCCACGGGGAGCGCTCGCTGGAGCTCCGGGACGCGTATGCCGCCGAGCGCATTGCCCGGGTGGCGCGCGCGGAGGATCGCCCGCAGGTGCTGGTGCTGGTGGGCCAGTACCACGTGGCGCCGTGCCACCTGCCGGCGCAGGTGGAGCGGGCGCTCGGAGAGGCACACGCGCGGCGCGGGTTGGTGGTGTACCAGAACTGCGAGGGCGTCTACTGGCGGCTGGCCC
Source organism: Myxococcaceae bacterium (assembly GCA_016926755.1). Lineage (GTDB taxonomy): Bacteria > Myxococcota > Myxococcia > Myxococcales > Myxococcaceae > Hyalangium. Next base: position 17,875 of record JAFGNZ010000260.1, read on the forward strand.
ACGAGGGGCGGGCCGGCGCGGTGGAGGCGGTGGAGCTGGCGGACGAGTCGCTCTGCCTGCTCAATGCCTCGCCGGTGGTGTGCCAGCAGAGCTTCCTGGACTACCTGGAGGCCGAGTCCGGGGACACGCCGCTGTGGGATCGGAGCGCGGCGGAGCGCTTCCGGGAGATGGCGAGCCTGATCGCCCGGCTCGCGGGCGTGCAGCCAGGCCGGGCGCTGGACGAGGTGGAGGTGGCGACGGCGGCGGATGGGGACGTGCTGGCGCGCATCCAGCAGCGCGGGCGCTTCACCCAGGCGGAGCTGGCGCAGCTGCGGCGGCACATCCTCTCGCGGGAGAGCTGCTACATCCCCCGGGCGCGGCTGGCGTACCTGGCCTCGCTGTCGCTGAACCACGCGGCGGAGGAGGCAGCCCACTTCGTGCGCCACTGCGCGGTGGGAGACGCGATGGAGGCGCCGCGGCGGGCCTCGGAGGCCTTCTACGCGCGGTGCCTGGAAGAGGCGCTGGGCTTCTTCGGCTCGAAGCTGGTGAACCCGCGGCGGGGCTGCGCGGGGCCGGCCGAGTGGGCGCGGCGGGTGGCGAGGATGAAGGGGGTGGAGCGGCAGATCGCCGCCTTCGTGCTGGCCCACAAGGCCGCGGAGGCCGAGGGACCGGACGAGGCGGTGAAGCTGCTGCCGCTGCGGCGGGACCGGCTCTTCCATGGGGTCAGCCATGCCCTGGGGTACCTGCTCGGGGACGCGCTGTACCGGGCGTTCGACACGGGGCGGGTGGAGAAGGCGGATCTGCGAGCCCTCTTCCGCGACCCGCTGTCGGATCCCCGGAGCACGTACTTCCAGTGGGTGCTGCGGCTGGGCTGACGCCCTGGGGCTTCGACTCCGCGAGCAGGTCCCCCCTTCCCTGAGTAGAATGGCGGCCGCATGGCCCTTCAACCCGGAAAGCGGTTCGGCCGCTACGAGCTGGTGTTCCGGCTCGGCCACGGCGGCATGGCCGAGACCTGGCGCGCCAGGCTGCTGGGAGAGGCGGGCTTCACCAAGACCGTCCTCATCAAGAAGGTGCTGCCCGAGTACGCCGACGACTACGCCTTCACCAGCATGTTGATCAGCGAGGCGCGCATCTCCGGCACGCTCACCCACAACAACATCGCCCAGGTCTTCGACTTCGGCCGCGTGGACAACGAGTACTTCCTGGCGATGGAGTACGTGGACGGCCAGCCGCTCCACGGCATCATCCACCGCGCGCTCCACTCCGGCTTTCCCGCGGTGCCCGTCGCTCCCGCGGCCTTCATCGGCCTGGAGCTGTGCCGGGGCCTGCACTACGCCCACACCCGCAAGGACGAGAGCGGCAAGCCGCTGGGCGTCGTCCACCGCGACATCTCTCCGGAGAACGTGCTCGTCAGCTACGAGGGCCAGGTCAAGATCATCGACTTCGGGCTGGCCAAGGCCCGCGAGCTGCGCGGGTTCACCACCGAGCCCGGGGTGGTGAAGGGCAAGTACCTGTTCTTCTCCCCCGAGCAGGCACGAGGCGAGGAGGTGGACGCGCGCACGGACGTGTGGGCCACCGGCATCGTCCTCTACGAGATGCTGTGCGGGAAGCTCCCGGTCGAGGGCCCCGAGTACGTCGTGCTGCCCAAGCTCAGCCAGGGCCAGTTCCCCCGCCCCCGAGAGCTCAACCCGAGGGTGCCCAAGGAGCTGGAAGACATCATCATGGGGGCGCTCGCCCTCCGCCGGGAGGAGCGCTACGCCTCCTGCCATGTCTTCGGAGACGCGCTGGCGCGCTTCCTGGTCTCCGCCGCGCCGAGCTTCTCCTCGATGGCGCTCTCGTACCTCGTCCAGGAGCTGTTCCGCGAGGAGATGAGGCGCGAGGGGCGGGACATCCACATGCCCGCCTCGTTCCAGCAGGAGCTCGCCTCATGGCGGGCCGAGCCTCAGGCCCCCGCCCCCGCGCAGCCGCCCCCAGCACCACCGGCGACCGTCTCCGAGAGCCCTCGCCTCGCGGAGCCCCAGAAGCCCACCCTCCTCGCGAAGTGGAAGCAGTGGCGCCTGGCAGGCGGCGCGGCGCTCGCGGTGCTGGCCGTCGCCCTGTTCTTCATCCTCCGGAGCGAGCCGCAGCCTGAGCCCCAGGAAGCTCCCGCGGTGTCCCAGCCAGCACCGCAGGAGCCCCCCGCGGCAGCCCCCCCCACCGAGGTGGCGCCTCCCGCCGCGAGCGCGAAGCCGCCGGTTCCCTCGCCAGACTACGATCGGCTCCTCGAGCGGGCGGGGGCGGCCCTCTCGAGCCGGCGCTACCGGGCCGCCGAGGGGAACTATCGCATGGCCCTGAAGCTCTACCCGGCCTCGCTGGAGGCGAAGGAGGGGCTGGGCTTCTCGCTGGTGCTGGGAAGAAACAGCGACGAGAGCTACGAGGAGGCGGCGACACTGCTGAAGGAGGTCGTCGAAGGGGACCCCATGAGTGCCCGCGCGTGGTTTGCCCTGGGCCTGGCGCTTCAGGGGCTCCAGGACGAAGACGAGGCGGCCGACGCCTACAGGAAGACCCTGGTCCTGGAGCCTTCCGGGAGGTTCGCCTCCGACGCCCGCCGCGCGCTCAGTCAGATGGGCAAGCGCGAGAGATAGCCACCGCCTGAGCCTCGGCTCACCGCGCCTGCTTCGCGCGGGTCCCCGCCTGCTTGCGCGCCCCGGACTTCTTCGCGGCCGTGCGCTTCTTCACGGGCGCCGCCTTCTTGGGGCCCGCCGCCTTCGCGCCGCTGCCAATCTGCGCCACCAGCGTCTTCGGGGCCACGGCGCGGTAGCTCTCGTCGATCCACTGGCGCAGCAGCTCCAGCGGGGGCTTCTCGCCCTTGGCGAAGCTGGCGGAGACCCAGCCGCTCTTGCCCAGGCCATAGCCGGTGGGCGTGGCGAACGGCATCATCAGGGCGGCGGCATTCGAGTGCGGCAGCTTGACGGACAGCCCGAGCCCCCCCGCCTCATGCCCCATGAAGAGGAAGGCCTTGCCCTTCACCTTGATGGCGCGGTGGCCCCAGGGGAAGTCCTCCTGGGCGCCGGGGTAGCCGAGCGAGAAGTCTCGCAGGGCCAGCTCGTGCGGGTTGTCCAGACTGTTGGATTGGGACATGGGGTTCCTCGGATTCGCGGGCGCCTCACTCTACCCTTCCGATTCTCCCCTCAAGCGGGTTTGATTCGGGAATCAACGCCGGGAGCAGACCGAATGAAGATGAAGGACCGCGTGGAGAAGCTGGCCGAGCACCGCCGCCGCAACGAGGGCATGGGCGGCCCAGAGCGCGTGGAGCGCCAGAGGGCCAGGGGCAAGCTGGACGCCCGCTCGCGCATGAAGCTCCTCTTCGATCCGGGCACCTTCGAGGAGCTGGGGCTGCTGGCGGCGCATCACGGCAACCTCCCGGAGGAGGAAGAGGCGGACAAGCCCTCTTCGGCGGACGGCGTCATCACGGGCACGGGAGAGATCGACGGGCGCCCGGTGGCCGCGGCGATCTACGACTTCACGGTGTTCGGCGGCTCGATCGGCGAGATCGGCGAGCGCAAGGTGGCGCGGCTGAGGGATCTGGCGCTCAAGAACCGGATCCCCATGGTGTGGCTGGTGGACTCGGGTGGAGCGCGGCTGGATGCGTCGGCGGGGATCGATCCGCGGCGCATCGCGGGCTTCGCGGACACGGGCTACCTCTTCCGCGAGCAGGTGGTGATGAGCGGGGTGATCCCGCAGGTGGCGGCGATGATGGGGCCGGGGGCCGCGGGCACGGCGTACATCCCGGCGCTGGCGGACTTCCTGCCCATGGTGAAGGGGACGAGCTCGATCGCGATCGGCGGCCCGTACCTGGTGGAGTCCGTGGTGGGCGAGAAGGTGACGGAGGAGGAGCTGGGCGGCTCCAAGGTGCACAACGAGCTCTCGGGCGTGGCGGACGCGGAGTACGCGGACGACAAGGCGTGCCTCGAGGCGGTGCGCGAGTACCTGTCCTTCTTCCCCTCGCACTGCGAGGACAAGCCGCCGCGGCGGCCCACGGCGGATCCGTTCGATCGGCGGGACGAGGATCTGCTGAAGGTGGTGCCGGAGAGCACGCGGCAGGCGTTCGACATGCACAAGGTCATCCTGTCGCTGGTGGATGACCGGAAGTTCTTCCCGCTCAAGCCGCGCTGGGCGCGCAACGTGATCACGGGGCTGGCGCGGATCGACGGCTACCCGGTGGGCGTGGTGGCGAACAACTCGATGTTCATGGGCGGCATCCTCGACGTGAACTCGGCGGACAAGGCGGCGCGGTTCATCAACCTGTGCGACGCCTTCAACATCCCCCTGGTATTCCTGCAGGACGTGCCGGGCTTCATGGTGGGCACGAAGGTGGAGCAGCAGGGCATCATCCGCCACGGGGCGAAGATGATGTACGCGGTGGCGAGCGCCACGGTGCCCAAGTTCACGGTGGTGGTGCGCAAGGGCTACGGCGCGGGCTACTACGTGATGAACGGGCGGGCGTTCGAGCCGGACCTGCTGCTGGCGTGGCCGGGGGCGGAGATCGGGGTGATGGGGCCGGAGGGGATGGTGTCGATCGCGGCGCGCAAGCTGCTGCAGAGCGCGGAGAGCCCCGAGGCGGCCGAGGCGATGAAGAAGGAGCTGGCGGAGAACCTGCGCCAGCACATCCGCATCGAGCGCACGGCGGCGCTGGCGATGGTGGACGACGTGGTGGATCCGCGGGACACGCGCCGGCTGCTGGCGCGGGCGCTCAAGCGCACGGCGCACAAGAAAGTGGAGCGCCCCTTCCGCCGCCGGGAGATCTCCCCGGTCTGAGCCTTGAGGCCGGAGGGGAGAAGCCCTCCCCTACCGTGCCGCCGGTTTCACCGCGCGCGTCGCGCAGAGGGTGGACATGTGCTCCGAGAGCCGGTCTCCCTCGACGTGCTTGTCCTCGTAGAAGCCCGCGAGGAGGAAGCCCGCGTCGAGCTGCCCGCCGATCTGGTCCTCCAGCGAGTGCGCGATGCACAGGGGCTCGCCCTTGTCCGTGTACCGGCGCCGCTCCTCATCCGTGAGGCTGGTGAAGTCCGAGTAGGGCATCTTGTACTTGAGCTGCAGGACGCCCTTCGGCTCCAACTCCGGGTCGATCAAAAACATGATCGGGTTGCAGAACCCGGACAGCAGCGTGCCTCCCGGGCGCAGCACACGGTACGCCTCACGCCACACGCGCCGGATGTCCTCCACGAAGCAGTTGGAGCACGGGTGGAAGATCAGATCGAAGCTCGCATCCGGGAAGACAGAGAGATCCCGCATGTCACCCTCGACGAGCCGGATCGACAGGCCCTCCCGCTCCGCCACGAGCCGATCCTGCCCGAGCTGCGCCGGCGAGTTGTCGAAGATCGTCACCCGAGCCCCCGCCGCCGCCAGCACCGGCCCCTGCTGTCCGCCCGCGCTCGCCAGCCCCAGGAGCTCCTTGCCCCTCAGCTCCCCGAACCACTCCCGGGGCACGGGCTTGTGAGGCGTCAGGATGACGCTCCACTCCCCCCTGCGCGCGGCGGCGATGACCTCCGGGCCCACGGGCACCGTCCACATGTCCCCCTTCGCCACCTGCCGATCCCACGCCTCGCGGTTGTACGCGCGGACATCCACTTCAGCCTTCATGCAGCACCCGGCCTTCCATGCCGCCGGCCACGGTGACGATCTCGCCTGTCACGTGCCCGGAGACGCGATCCGACGCGAGCGTCACGATGACTCGCGCCACGTCCTCGGGCTGCCCCACCTTGCGCAGCGCCATCGTCCGCGTCACCCGCGAGAGGAACGCCGGATCCTGGAGCTTCGCCCGGTTGCGATCCACCTCCGTCCACCCCGGGCACACCACGTTCACCCGCGCCCTCGGCGCGATGCGGCCCAGCTCGTTCTTCAAGCTCTTCACGAAGCCGTTCGCCAGCGCGCCCTTGGCCGCCGCGTAGTCCGAGTGCCCCGCCTCGCCGAAGAGGCCCGCCGTGGAGCTGACCAGCACCAGGCTGCCAACCTTCGTCGTCTCCACGTGGCGCAGGAAGGCCCGGCACGACAGGAACACGCTGTCCAGGTTCTCCGCCAGCGTCCGGCGCCACCGCTCCAGGGACATCCGCCACACGGGCTCATCCACGGGGGGCCAGTAGCCCGCGTTGGCCACCAGCACATCCAGCCGCCCGAGCGCCTTCACGGCCTCGGGGATGAGCGCGTCCACCTCGGCCTCGGACGTCAGATCCGCGCGCAGCGCCACGCCCCCCACCTCCGCCGCCAGCGCCCGCGCCTGCTCCTCCTTCGTCCGGTAGTGCACCGCCACCCGCGCGCCCTCCTCCGCGAACGCGCGCACCGTGGCCGTGCCGATTCCTCCCGCGCCCCCCGTCACGAGGACGCCCTTCCCTCTCAGCTCCGTGTCCATCAGGTCAGCCGCAGGATCTTCCGCGCCTCGGCCGGCGTCGCCAGCGTGCGCCCCTTCGCCGTCGCGCGCTTCGCGGCCTCGGCCACCAGCTCCCAGTTGCCCTTGGCGAGCACGCCCTTGGACACGTAGATGTTGTCCTCGAGCCCCACCCGGGCGTTGCCGCCACGCTCCGCCGCCAGCTCCACGAACGGGAGCTGGTGCCGCCCCATGGCCGCCACCGTCCACGTGCTCCCTTCGGGCAGCGACTTGATCATGAAGTCCAGCGCGTCCTCCCGCGCCGACAGCGCCCCCGGCACCCCCAGCACGAAGTCGTAGTGCGCCGGCAGCTCCACCAGCCCCTCCTTCGCCAGGGCGTTGGCCTCGTCGATCATGCCCACGTCGAAGCACTCGATCTCCGGCTTGATGCCCAGCGCCCGGATCCGCTTCGCGATGTCCCGCACCAGCGGGCGCGGGTTCCAGAACACGTCCGGGCCGAAGTTCACCGTCCCCGTCGTGAGCGTGGCCATGTCCGGCCGATCCTCGCCCGTGAGCGTGAGCGGCCCGCAGCGCTCGTCCACGCCCATGCCCACCGCGCCGCCCGTGGAAGTCTGGATGATGATGTCCGTGCGCTTGCGGATCGCCCGAATCGCCGCGCGGAACAGCTCCGCGTCCTGCGACGGCTTGCCGTCCGGCGTGCGCACGTGGAGGTGGACCATCGCCGCGCCGGCCTCGCGGCACCTCACCGCGTCCTCGGCGATCTCCTCCGCCGTGATGGGCAGGTACGGCGTCTGCTCGCGCGTGGTCTCCGCCCCTACCATCGCGGCCGTGATGACCATGGGCATGCTCATGACTTCCCCCCTCCTGGGTTACCGCGGGATGCGCTGCTTGTCCTTGGGAACGACGCAGGTGCCCGAAGCACGGCACACCACCACCGGCTCCGACAACAGCTCCGCCGCCGAATCGTTCACATCCGTGCGCGGCCGGATCACCTTCCGCGCCTCGAACCGCATCTTCCGCGAGGTGTTGCCCACGCTGACGATCTCGCCCTCGGCCTCGATGAAGTCCCCCGCGTACACGGGCGCCAGGAACTCCACCGAGTCATACGCGCGGAACAGCCCCTCGTCCCCGTCGTGCCGGATGCACAGCTCGGTGGCCACGTCCCCGAAGAGCCCCAGCATCCGCGCCCCGTCCACCAGGTTGCCGCCGTAGTGCGCGTCATGGCTGCTCATGCGCAGCCGGATGATGGCCTTGGTGCTCACGTGGGCTCCCCCTGGTAGTGCGCGTTCGGATCTTCCTTGCCCAGCTTCTTCAGCAGCGCGTGGACGATGAAGTTCGCCACGTCCGAGGGCTTCGTCCCCGGCCCGAAGCCCGCGTCGAAGCCCAGCTCCAGCGCCAGCTTGTGGTCCACGCGCGGCCCGCCCAGCAGCAGGATCGTCTTGCCGTGGAGGCCTCGGGCCTTGGCCGCCTCGATGAACTGGCGCGAGTTGTCCTTGTGCACGTCCCGCTGCGTCACCACCTGGCTCACCAAGATGGCGTCCGCGCTCTTCGCCAGGGCTTTGGTGATGAGCTCCTCGTTGGGCACCTGGCTGCCCAGGTTGTACGCCTCGAACCACGGGTAGCGCTCCAGGCCGTAGTCGCCCGCGTACCCCTTCATGTTGAGGATCGCGTCGATGCCCACCGTGTGCGTGTCCGTGCCCGTGCACGCGCCGAAGACGACGATCCGCCGCCCCACCTTCTGCTGGATGAAGGCGTTGAGATCATCGAACCCCATCTTCTTGATGACGAGCTCGGGGACGTCCACCTCGGCGTAGTCGATGTACATGCCCGAGCGGGCGTACACGATGAAGAAGGTGTAGTTGTCCGCGGCGCGCTCGGCGGAGGCCACCTTCACGTCGGAGAAGCCCATCTTCCGCACGAACTGGGCGGCGGCCTCCTTGGCCTTCTCCGACAGCGGCACCGGGAACGTGAACGAGAGCTGCACCACCCCGTCATCCCGACGGTCCCCGTAGGGGCGGATGATCTGCTTGGTCGGCTTCACCATGAGGCTCACTTCCCCTTCAAGTACGAGACGCTCTGGGCGATCTTCGTCGCCAGCGGCTCGAACCGCTCCTGCTTCTTCTCGTTCATGGAGAAGATCAGCGACCAGGTCGTCTTCCCGTTGCAGCCAATGAAGGTGACGGTCCTCACCTTGTCCGTGCCGTCCTCGGTGGCGTTGTCCACGTTCACCCGCTTCGCCGCGGGGTTGGAGCCCAGGGTCGTCTTCTCCCAGCCCTCGCCCCCCATGGCGGCGAGGATCTTGTCCAGGCACACCTTGGGCTTCATCCCCGCCGTCTGCACGGCGCCCACGTCCAGCAGGAAGAAGGCCTCACCGGAGGGGGCCTTGAACTTCTCCGTCCCCTCCTGGTTGCTGCGCTCCCAGGCGGCCGGCACGCTGAGCTTCAGCGCCTTCGCCTGGTGCTTCACCAGCGCATCCGCCGAGCCACCCGCGCCCGCGGCCAGCACCACCATCAGCAGGGAACCCATCATGACGTCGTACCCTCCAGGATCTCCAGGAACGGATTGAAGTAGTCCGGCGCCTTCTCCAGCACGCCATCCAGGCCCTTGCCGCCCAGCTCCGAGCGCTTCACGTCGCCGAAGCGGCCCTTGCCGATGGCGGCCACCATGCCCTCTTTGTGGCACTCCTCCAGCAGCTCCATGGCCTTGGAGAACACCTCGCGCGCGCGGTTGGCGATCTTGCCGTCCTCGCGCACGGTGAACTCCTCGTCGATGCCGCGCGCCGCGCGGTGGACGTACGCGGCCGACTTCAGCGCCACGTACCGGTCCGCCAGCAGCGGGGTGTGCATGGCCTCGGTCATCATCCCCAGCAGCTGGATGCCCTGCCGCGTCCAGATGGCCACCAGGTCCGCCATCACGTCGTACGCGTGGCTGAAGAAGATGTCCGTCTCCTTGTGCTTGGTGGGCGGCATGTACTTGAGCGGGGCGTTGGGGAAGCAGCGCCGCACCAGCATGGCCTGGGACAGCTCCAGCAGCAGCGTGTCCGCGCGATACGGATCGATCTCGTACGAGTGGCCGATGCCCAGCTGCCAGTCCTTCAGGCCCGCGCGCTTGGCGAAGCTCTCGTTGATGAACTGGCTGGCGATGACGGTGTGGGCCGCCTCGTAGGCGTCCGCGGTGGTGATGTAGTTGTCCTCGCCGGTGTTGATGATGATGCCGGCCAGGGCGCAGATGCGGCGGCTGAAGTACTGATCGATGAACGTGCGCCGCATGTTGATGTCGCGGAAGAGGATGCCGTACATCGCGTCATTGAGCAGCATGTCCAGCCGCTCGTACGCCGCGCAGAAGGCGATCTCCGACATGCACAGGCCGGACGAGTAGTTGGTGAGCTGGATGTAGCGCTTGAGCTTCTGGCTCTCCTCGTCCAGCGCCTCCCGCATGATGCGGAAGTTCTCCTGGGTGGCGTAGGTGCCGCCGTAGCCCTCGGTGGTGGCGCCGTGGGGCACGTAGTCCAGCAGCGACTGGGCCGTGGAGCGGATCACCGCGATGACGTCCGCCCCAGCCTGGGCCGCCGCGCGCGCCTGGTCCACGTCGTCGTAGATGTTGCCCGTGGCGACGATGACGTACTTGTGTGGCGCCGGGGACATGGGGAACTGCTGGCGGATCGCGTTGCGGTGGGCGATGCGCGAGCGGAGATCATCCAGCGCGGCGCGGGCCTCGGCGCGCACCTCGGCGCGGAGGTTCTGCTCCATGTCCGGCGACAGCGGGCCCAGCTTGTCGGTGGGCAGCGCCGTCAGCCGCTCCACCGCCTCCAGGGGGCTCTTGGCGCCCATCTGCAACGCGCGGCCATACCAGTAGGCCGCCCCGCGGTTGAGCACCCCGGCGGCCTTCAGCTTGTCCACCATCAGGTTGGCCAGCGGCACCCCTCGGGTACCCGCGCCCGAGATGCCGAAGAAGCGCAGCACGGTGCGCTCGTTGGACACGGTCGTGTTGCGGCGGATGAGCTCGAAGATCGGATTGACGATCTCCTCCGCCAGCTTGCGCGCGTGCGCAATCTGCTCGTCTTGGATGAACGGTCCCGACATGGATGCACCTTAAACGCCAAACGAGCGGAAGTACTCAACCTTATTGCCCCACCAGCGGTCCAAATACCGACATATCGGTGCCAACAGCGAGACCGATATTTCGGTGATTGCTCCACCGAAGCTCAGACGTAGCGCGTCTCGAAGAGCTTGCGGAGGGCGGGCTCGGCGCGCAGCAGGTCCAGGGTCAGCTCGGCGTGGCCGGGCGCGTAGCCGTTGCCCACCAGCATGGTGACGTCCTTGCCCACGCCCTCCGCGCCCAGCGCCGCCGCGGTGAAGCTGGTGGCCATGGAGAAGAAGATCACCGTCCCCCCATCCTTCACCGACAGGATCGAGGCCATCTCCGTGTTCCCCACCGAGGCGCAGTTGATGACGAGATCGCACAGCCCGCCGCCGGTGGCCTGGGAGACCGCCTCCATCACGTCCACGCCCTGGGTGGCGTCCACCTTCAGCGCCACATCACACAGGCCGATGCCGGACAGCGCCTCCAGCGCCTTCTCGGAGATGTCCAGCGCCAGCAGCCGCCCCTTCCCCTGGAGATCCCGCCGCGCCTGGGCCAGGCACAGCGCCCCGCTCTTGCCCGCGCCCAGCACCGCCACCGTCATCCCCGGGCGGACGTAGCGCGCCACCAGCGCAGGCGCTCCGCACACGTCCAGCGCCGCCAGGGCCAGCGTGTCCGGCATGTCCGTGGGCAGCTTCGCGTAGATGCCCGAGGCGAAGAGGATCGCGTGGCCTCGGAGGTCCACCCGGTCGATCTCCGGGTGCACCGCCTTGATCTCCTCGATGACGAGCGGCGTGAGGGACAGGCTCACCAGCGTGGCGATGCGATCTCCCGGCGCGAGCGTCTCGCGCGCCGGATGCCTGGGGCCGATCTCCTTCACCCGCCCGAGCAGCATGCCCCCCGAGCCCGTGACGGGGTTCTGCATCTTCCCCCGCTCGCGGACGATCTCCTGGATGCGCGCGGCGATGCGCGCGGGCTCGGCGCCCACCTCGCCCTGGATCTGCTTGAAGGACGCGGCGTCGATGTTGAGGCTCTCCACGTCGATGAGCAGCTCCGCCTCGCGACACGGCAGCGCCGGATCCAGCTTGCGCGCCCGCTGGGGAAGCACGCCCTTCTCGCCCACGACGCGGGACAGTCCATAGAGGTCGATGTTCATGATCCCAACTACTCCCGCGCCATGCGCGGCACCAGGAAGCCGAGCGAGCGCTCGAAGCGGTAGGACACGCCCGAGTGCGAGTCCTCGAACTCCTCGTGGCACAGCTCCGCGCCGCTGGTCCTGAACTCCTCGGCCAGCATGCGCGCGCCCCAGCGCAGGTTGTACTCATCACGGGTGCCGCAGTCGATGAACACCGTCTTCAGCTTGCGGAACGCGTCCAGGAACTTGGGCACGAAGCGCACCGGATCGTGCACCAGCCAGCGGTTCCACACGTCCAGCTTCACCCGCGCCGTCTGCGTGTCGAAGGGCAGCTCGATGTTGAGCGGCTCGCCCTTCTTCGGCGAGTACGCCGCCGCCATCGTCAGCACGTTGATGACCGTGAAGTCGTCCCCGCGCGGCTTCGTCTCCCGGCAGCGCCGCTTGAAGTCCTGGTACCAGGGCTCCACCCCGCCCGCCTTGAGCAGCGCGCTGGCGGCCTTGGGCAGATCCGGCAGGTAGCAGTACTCGAAGTAGCAGTCCCCGGCGTGGCTGCCGAGGTGGGAGAAGAGCTCGGGGTGGTAGCGCCCCATCACCATCGCGCCGTAGCCGCCCGAGCTGTGCCCCACCACCGCGCGCGAGGCCGGCTTCGCCAGCGTGCGCCAGGTGCGGTCCACGAAGCCCAGCACGTCCTTGGCCACGTAGTCCCGGTAGCGCCCGATGGCGTCGCTGTTGACCCACTGGCTGCCTCCGAGCGACGTCCACCCATCCGGGAACACGCCGATGATGGGCGGGATCTCCCCCGAGGCGACCATCGCGTCCAGCCGATCCAGCACGCTGAGGCCGAACGCGGAGACGTTCGTCCAGGAGGCGCCGCTGTTGGAGAAGGCGTGCAGGAAGTACACGGTCGGGTAGCGCCGCTCGCCCTCGCTGTACCCGGGCGGCAGGTACACGCGGAGCTGGCGACGGGCGGGATCGCCCAGTGGGTTGTTCTCCAGCGCGGGCGCCTGCAGCTCGCGCGTCTCGAGCACTCCCTTCATCCGTGTCTCCCCCTCCGGTTGACGCTCAGGTGCGAGCGCCGGGTTGCCTACCGAAGATCTTCATCACCTGCTGCAAGTCCTCCCACGCCTTTCGTTTCTCCTGCGGGCTGCGCAGCAGATAGGCCGGGTGGAAGGTGGGCATCAGCTTCACGCCCTGGTACTCACGCCACTGTCCCCGCAAGCGTGTAATGGGTGTGGAGTCCCGAAGCAATGTCTGTGCTGCGAACTTCCCCAGCGCCACGATGACCTTGGGCTGGATGGCCAGGAGCTGGGCGCGCAGGAACGGCTCGCAGGCGGTGATCTCGTCCGGCTCCGGGTTGCGGTTGCCCGGCGGCCGGCACTTCACCACGTTGCAGATGTACACCTGGTCTCGGGAGAAGCCCATCGCCTGGATCATCTTCGTGAGCAGCTCTCCGGCCGCGCCGACGAAGGGCACCCCCTGCAGGTCCTCTTGCTCACCGGGGCCCTCGCCCACGAAGACCAGCTCCGCGCGCGGGTTGCCCACCCCGAAGACGATGTTCTTGCGCCCCGAGCACAGCTTGCACCGCTGGCAGTCCCCCAGCTCGCGCCGGATCTGATCCAGGGTGGGGCGCTCTCCGTCCGCGACGCCCGGGAGCGGTCCGGCGTGGGGCGGAGCCTTCTGGGGCACGTCGATGAGCAGCCCGCTGCTCGCCGCCTCGACCGGGCGAACCAGGGCCGGGCGGGGGGCAGGCGCCTGGGGCTCAGCCGCCGGGCTGGGGCTGGACGGGCGCGCCGGTTCAGGCGTGGCGGGCGCCGCGGCGGGCTGGGACTTCGCCTCGCCCCGAGGAGGCAGCATCGATCGCAGCGCGGCCGAGCGCTCGGCGGACTGCTTCGCCGCGTCCACCAGCAAGGCCCGGCCCCCGGCCTCCTCCTGCCACAACAGGTGGCGGCGCAGGTCCTCCACGACTTCACCCAGTTCTTCGGCGGATTCGCGCGGGTCGTTCACGTTTGCCCGATGGGTAATGGAGGCGGTGCCTCCGGTTCAATGAGCCAGCCTGCGCCCGCCTCCCGCACGCTTACCGCAGGGGCGAGCATGGCGCCACGGTCCAGTTCACGGCATGGGGCACGGCCCCTCACCTGCCCTCCACTGCGAAGGCAGCCCGGCCGGGTCCCCACGAACGCCATCTTACAGGTAGGCTCTCACTCTGCCAACGTGCCACGTCGCCTCATGCTCCGGCGTCCTGCTGCTCGGCAGGAGAGGGAGCGAGGCCCAGGAGCAGCTCCAGGATGCCCTGGGCCACCTCGCGCTTGGAGCCGGACAGCTCCCGCGAGGCGCCCGTCCGGGTCAGCACCGTCACCCGGTTGGTGTCCGTCCCGAAGCCCGCGCCCGGAGCGGTCACGTCGTTGGCGACGATCGCATCCAGCCCCTTGCGCTCCAGCTTCTCCCGGGCGTGCTCCAGCACCCGCTCCGTCTCGGCCGCGAACCCCACCAGCAGCGGCCGCCTCCGCGCTCCCGCCACCTTGCGCGAGGCCTCCGCGAGCACGTCCGGCGTGCGCACCAGCCGCAGCGCTTCGGGCCCCTCGCCCTTCTTCACCTTCTGCGGCGCCCGCGCCTCGGGCCGCCAGTCGCTCACCGCCGCCGAGGCGATGAACCAGTCCGCCGCCTCCACCCGCGAGAGCACCTCGCGCGCCATGTCCTCGGCGCTCACCACGTCCACCACCTCGAGCCCGGTCCGGTCCACCGCCGTCCCCACCGGCCCGAGCACCACCGTC